>NZ_CP157874.1:125000-497500 GCF_040214835.1 Pseudomonas asiatica
AGCTACGGGTGTCATCTTTGATGACGCGGTAGAGGAGCGTTCTGTAAGCCTGTGAAGGTGAGTTGAGAAGCTTGCTGGAGGTATCAGAAGTGCGAATGCTGACATGAGTAACGACAATGCGAGTGAAAAACTCGCACGCCGAAAGACCAAGGTTTCCTGCGCAACGTTAATCGACGCAGGGTTAGTCGGTCCCTAAGGCGAGGCTGAAAAGCGTAGTCGATGGAAAACAGGTTAATATTCCTGTACTTCCAGTTATTGCGATGGAGGGACGGAGAAGGTTAGGCCAGCCTGGCGTTGGTTGTCCAGGTTTAAGGTGGTAGGCTGAAATCTTAGGCAAATCCGGGATTTCAAGGCCGAGAGCTGATGACGAGTTGCCTTCAGGCGACGAAGTGGTTGATACCATGCTTCCAAGAAAAGCTCCTAAGCTTCAGATAACTGGGAACCGTACCCCAAACCGACACAGGTGGTTAGGTAGAGAATACCAAGGCGCTTGAGAGAACTCGGGTGAAGGAACTAGGCAAAATGGCACCGTAACTTCGGGAGAAGGTGCGCCGGCGAGGGTGAAGGACTTGCTCCGTAAGCCCATGCCGGTCGAAGATACCAGGCCGCTGCGACTGTTTATTAAAAACACAGCACTCTGCAAACACGAAAGTGGACGTATAGGGTGTGACGCCTGCCCGGTGCCGGAAGGTTAATTGATGGGGTTAGCGCAAGCGAAGCTCTTGATCGAAGCCCCGGTAAACGGCGGCCGTAACTATAACGGTCCTAAGGTAGCGAAATTCCTTGTCGGGTAAGTTCCGACCTGCACGAATGGCGTAACGATGGCGGCGCTGTCTCCACCCGAGACTCAGTGAAATTGAAATCGCTGTGAAGATGCAGTGTATCCGCGGCTAGACGGAAAGACCCCGTGAACCTTTACTATAGCTTTGCACTGGACTTTGAATTTGCTTGTGTAGGATAGGTGGGAGGCTTTGAAGTGGGGACGCCAGTTCTCATGGAGCCATCCTTGAAATACCACCCTGGCAACTTTGAGGTTCTAACTCAGGTCCGTTATCCGGATCGAGGACAGTGTATGGTGGGTAGTTTGACTGGGGCGGTCTCCTCCCAAAGAGTAACGGAGGAGTACGAAGGTGCGCTCAGACCGGTCGGAAATCGGTCGTAGAGTATAAAGGCAAAAGCGCGCTTGACTGCGAGACAAACACGTCGAGCAGGTACGAAAGTAGGTCTTAGTGATCCGGTGGTTCTGTATGGAAGGGCCATCGCTCAACGGATAAAAGGTACTCCGGGGATAACAGGCTGATACCGCCCAAGAGTTCATATCGACGGCGGTGTTTGGCACCTCGATGTCGGCTCATCACATCCTGGGGCTGAAGCCGGTCCCAAGGGTATGGCTGTTCGCCATTTAAAGTGGTACGCGAGCTGGGTTTAGAACGTCGTGAGACAGTTCGGTCCCTATCTGCCGTGGACGTTTGAGATTTGAGAGGGGCTGCTCCTAGTACGAGAGGACCGGAGTGGACGAACCTCTGGTGTTCCGGTTGTCACGCCAGTGGCATTGCCGGGTAGCTATGTTCGGAAGAGATAACCGCTGAAAGCATCTAAGCGGGAAACTTGCCTCAAGATGAGATCTCACTGGGATCTTGAATCCCCTGAAGGGCCGTCGAAGACTACGACGTTGATAGGTTGGGTGTGTAAGCGCTGTGAGGCGTTGAGCTAACCAATACTAATTGCCCGTGAGGCTTGACCATATAACACCCAAGCAATTTGCGCACGAAAGCCAAATTGTGGTGGTGAAGACGAAAGAACCGAAAGTTCGCAACATCACAAATATCGCATATCCGAATTCGCTGGGCTGTCCATCTGGACATTCTGGCAACAGAATTTCTTGACGACCATAGAGCATTGGAACCACCTGATCCCATCCCGAACTCAGCAGTGAAACGATGCATCGCCGATGGTAGTGTGGGGTTTCCCCATGTGAGAGTAGGTCATCGTCAAGATTCATTTCGCAAAACCCCTATCTGCGCATGCAGGTAGGGGTTTTGTCTTTAAGTAGAAGCTATCGCTTCTCCTGGTAGGCTGAAGGCCAGCCGGTGGTGGTAAAAAGGTGGTTGACAGCGTTTCCGAATGCTGTATTATTCACCTCCCGCGACGAGAGATCGAAGCGAGTTAAGTGTTTGAAGTTAAACGAGTTTCTCGCAAAAACTTCAAAATAAACGCTTGACAGGCCCTGAGGAAAGCGTAGAATGCGCGCCTCGGTTGAGACGAAAAGCTCTTAACCAAACGCTCTTTAACAAATCGAATCAAGCAATTCGTGTGGGTGCTTGTGAGTACGGATTGATAGTCACAAAGATTATCAGCATCACAAGTGGCCATGCGAGAAATCACATAGTCATTTGAGATTGCTGAGCCAAGTTTAGGGTTTCTTAAAAACCCAAGCAGTATTGAACTGAAGAGTTTGATCATGGCTCAGATTGAACGCTGGCGGCAGGCCTAACACATGCAAGTCGAGCGGATGACGGGAGCTTGCTCCTTGATTCAGCGGCGGACGGGTGAGTAATGCCTAGGAATCTGCCTGGTAGTGGGGGACAACGTTTCGAAAGGAACGCTAATACCGCATACGTCCTACGGGAGAAAGCAGGGGACCTTCGGGCCTTGCGCTATCAGATGAGCCTAGGTCGGATTAGCTAGTTGGTGGGGTAATGGCTCACCAAGGCGACGATCCGTAACTGGTCTGAGAGGATGATCAGTCACACTGGAACTGAGACACGGTCCAGACTCCTACGGGAGGCAGCAGTGGGGAATATTGGACAATGGGCGAAAGCCTGATCCAGCCATGCCGCGTGTGTGAAGAAGGTCTTCGGATTGTAAAGCACTTTAAGTTGGGAGGAAGGGCAGTAAGTTAATACCTTGCTGTTTTGACGTTACCGACAGAATAAGCACCGGCTAACTCTGTGCCAGCAGCCGCGGTAATACAGAGGGTGCAAGCGTTAATCGGAATTACTGGGCGTAAAGCGCGCGTAGGTGGTTCGTTAAGTTGGATGTGAAAGCCCCGGGCTCAACCTGGGAACTGCATCCAAAACTGGCGAGCTAGAGTACGGTAGAGGGTGGTGGAATTTCCTGTGTAGCGGTGAAATGCGTAGATATAGGAAGGAACACCAGTGGCGAAGGCGACCACCTGGACTGATACTGACACTGAGGTGCGAAAGCGTGGGGAGCAAACAGGATTAGATACCCTGGTAGTCCACGCCGTAAACGATGTCAACTAGCCGTTGGAATCCTTGAGATTTTAGTGGCGCAGCTAACGCATTAAGTTGACCGCCTGGGGAGTACGGCCGCAAGGTTAAAACTCAAATGAATTGACGGGGGCCCGCACAAGCGGTGGAGCATGTGGTTTAATTCGAAGCAACGCGAAGAACCTTACCAGGCCTTGACATGCAGAGAACTTTCCAGAGATGGATTGGTGCCTTCGGGAACTCTGACACAGGTGCTGCATGGCTGTCGTCAGCTCGTGTCGTGAGATGTTGGGTTAAGTCCCGTAACGAGCGCAACCCTTGTCCTTAGTTACCAGCACGTCATGGTGGGCACTCTAAGGAGACTGCCGGTGACAAACCGGAGGAAGGTGGGGATGACGTCAAGTCATCATGGCCCTTACGGCCTGGGCTACACACGTGCTACAATGGTCGGTACAGAGGGTTGCCAAGCCGCGAGGTGGAGCTAATCTCACAAAACCGATCGTAGTCCGGATCGCAGTCTGCAACTCGACTGCGTGAAGTCGGAATCGCTAGTAATCGCGAATCAGAATGTCGCGGTGAATACGTTCCCGGGCCTTGTACACACCGCCCGTCACACCATGGGAGTGGGTTGCACCAGAAGTAGCTAGTCTAACCTTCGGGGGGACGGTTACCACGGTGTGATTCATGACTGGGGTGAAGTCGTAACAAGGTAGCCGTAGGGGAACCTGCGGCTGGATCACCTCCTTAATCGACGACATCAGCCTGCTGATGAGCTCCCACACGAATTGCTTGATTCATTGTAAAAGACGATGCTGTAACGCGACCCTGTTATAGGTCTGTAGCTCAGTTGGTTAGAGCGCACCCCTGATAAGGGTGAGGTCGGCAGTTCAAATCTGCCCAGACCTACCATTACATGGTTCAGCCGTAGAATACGGGGCCATAGCTCAGCTGGGAGAGCGCCTGCCTTGCACGCAGGAGGTCAGCGGTTCGATCCCGCTTGGCTCCACCACTTTTGCCGTACGCAGTAGCTTGTCAGAACTTAGAAATGAACATTCGCTTCGAATGTTGATTTCTGGCTTTTGTCAGATCGTTCTTTAAAAATTCGGATATGTGATAGATATAGACTGATGACCAGTTTCACTGCTGGTTGATCAGGCTAAGGTAAAATTTGTGAGTTCTGCTCGAAAGAGCAACATGCGAATTTTCGGCGAATGTCGTCTTCACAGTATAACCAGATTGCTTGGGGTTATATGGTCAAGTGAAGAAGCGCATACGGTGGATGCCTTGGCAGTCAGAGGCGATGAAAGACGTGGTAGCCTGCGATAAGCTTTGGGGAGTCGGCAAACAGACTGTGATCCAGAGATCTCTGAATGGGGGAACCCACTCAGCACAAGCTGAGTATCTTGTACTGAATACATAGGTGCAAGAGGCGAACCAGGGGAACTGAAACATCTAAGTACCCTGAGGAAAAGAAATCAACCGAGATTCCCTTAGTAGTGGCGAGCGAACGGGGACCAGCCCTTAAGTTGATTTGAGATTAGTGGAACGCTCTGGAAAGTGCGGCCATAGTGGGTGATAGCCCCGTACACGAAAATCTCTTGTCAATGAAATCGAGTAGGACGGAGCACGAGAAACTTTGTCTGAATATGGGGGGACCATCCTCCAAGGCTAAATACTACTGACTGACCGATAGTGAACCAGTACCGTGAGGGAAAGGCGAAAAGAACCCCGGAGAGGGGAGTGAAATAGAACCTGAAACCGTATGCGTACAAGCAGTGGGAGCCTACTTTGTTAGGTGACTGCGTACCTTTTGTATAATGGGTCAGCGACTTATATTCAGTGGCGAGCTTAACCGAATAGGGGAGGCGTAGCGAAAGCGAGTCTTAATAGGGCGTTTAGTCGCTGGGTATAGACCCGAAACCGGGCGATCTATCCATGGGCAGGTTGAAGGTTAGGTAACACTGACTGGAGGACCGAACCGACTACCGTTGAAAAGTTAGCGGATGACCTGTGGATCGGAGTGAAAGGCTAATCAAGCTCGGAGATAGCTGGTTCTCCTCGAAAGCTATTTAGGTAGCGCCTCATGTATCACTCCAGGGGGTAGAGCACTGTTTCGGCTAGGGGGTCATCCCGACTTACCAAACCGATGCAAACTCCGAATACCTGGAAGTGCCGAGCATGGGAGACACACGGCGGGTGCTAACGTCCGTCGTGAAAAGGGAAACAACCCAGACCGTCAGCTAAGGTCCCAAAGTCATGGTTAAGTGGGAAACGATGTGGGAAGGCTTAGACAGCTAGGAGGTTGGCTTAGAAGCAGCCACCCTTTAAAGAAAGCGTAATAGCTCACTAGTCGAGTCGGCCTGCGCGGAAGATGTAACGGGGCTCAAACCATGCACCGAAGCTACGGGTGTCATCTTTGATGACGCGGTAGAGGAGCGTTCTGTAAGCCTGTGAAGGTGAGTTGAGAAGCTTGCTGGAGGTATCAGAAGTGCGAATGCTGACATGAGTAACGACAATGCGAGTGAAAAACTCGCACGCCGAAAGACCAAGGTTTCCTGCGCAACGTTAATCGACGCAGGGTTAGTCGGTCCCTAAGGCGAGGCTGAAAAGCGTAGTCGATGGAAAACAGGTTAATATTCCTGTACTTCCAGTTATTGCGATGGAGGGACGGAGAAGGTTAGGCCAGCCTGGCGTTGGTTGTCCAGGTTTAAGGTGGTAGGCTGAAATCTTAGGCAAATCCGGGATTTCAAGGCCGAGAGCTGATGACGAGTTGCCTTCAGGCGACGAAGTGGTTGATACCATGCTTCCAAGAAAAGCTCCTAAGCTTCAGATAACTGGGAACCGTACCCCAAACCGACACAGGTGGTTAGGTAGAGAATACCAAGGCGCTTGAGAGAACTCGGGTGAAGGAACTAGGCAAAATGGCACCGTAACTTCGGGAGAAGGTGCGCCGGCGAGGGTGAAGGACTTGCTCCGTAAGCCCATGCCGGTCGAAGATACCAGGCCGCTGCGACTGTTTATTAAAAACACAGCACTCTGCAAACACGAAAGTGGACGTATAGGGTGTGACGCCTGCCCGGTGCCGGAAGGTTAATTGATGGGGTTAGCGCAAGCGAAGCTCTTGATCGAAGCCCCGGTAAACGGCGGCCGTAACTATAACGGTCCTAAGGTAGCGAAATTCCTTGTCGGGTAAGTTCCGACCTGCACGAATGGCGTAACGATGGCGGCGCTGTCTCCACCCGAGACTCAGTGAAATTGAAATCGCTGTGAAGATGCAGTGTATCCGCGGCTAGACGGAAAGACCCCGTGAACCTTTACTATAGCTTTGCACTGGACTTTGAATTTGCTTGTGTAGGATAGGTGGGAGGCTTTGAAGTGGGGACGCCAGTTCTCATGGAGCCATCCTTGAAATACCACCCTGGCAACTTTGAGGTTCTAACTCAGGTCCGTTATCCGGATCGAGGACAGTGTATGGTGGGTAGTTTGACTGGGGCGGTCTCCTCCCAAAGAGTAACGGAGGAGTACGAAGGTGCGCTCAGACCGGTCGGAAATCGGTCGTAGAGTATAAAGGCAAAAGCGCGCTTGACTGCGAGACAAACACGTCGAGCAGGTACGAAAGTAGGTCTTAGTGATCCGGTGGTTCTGTATGGAAGGGCCATCGCTCAACGGATAAAAGGTACTCCGGGGATAACAGGCTGATACCGCCCAAGAGTTCATATCGACGGCGGTGTTTGGCACCTCGATGTCGGCTCATCACATCCTGGGGCTGAAGCCGGTCCCAAGGGTATGGCTGTTCGCCATTTAAAGTGGTACGCGAGCTGGGTTTAGAACGTCGTGAGACAGTTCGGTCCCTATCTGCCGTGGACGTTTGAGATTTGAGAGGGGCTGCTCCTAGTACGAGAGGACCGGAGTGGACGAACCTCTGGTGTTCCGGTTGTCACGCCAGTGGCATTGCCGGGTAGCTATGTTCGGAAGAGATAACCGCTGAAAGCATCTAAGCGGGAAACTTGCCTCAAGATGAGATCTCACTGGGATCTTGAATCCCCTGAAGGGCCGTCGAAGACTACGACGTTGATAGGTTGGGTGTGTAAGCGCTGTGAGGCGTTGAGCTAACCAATACTAATTGCCCGTGAGGCTTGACCATATAACACCCAAGCAATTTGCGCACGAAAGCCAAATTGTGGTGGTGAAGACGAAAGAACCGAAAGTTCGCAACATCACAAATATCGCATATCCGAATTCGCTGGGCTGTCCATCTGGACATTCTGGCAACAGAATTTCTTGACGACCATAGAGCATTGGAACCACCTGATCCCATCCCGAACTCAGCAGTGAAACGATGCATCGCCGATGGTAGTGTGGGGTTTCCCCATGTGAGAGTAGGTCATCGTCAAGATTCATTTCGCAAAACCCCTATCTGCGCATGCAGGTAGGGGTTTTGTCTTTAAGTAGGAACTACAGAGATTCGCAGGTACGTCCGAGGGACGGGCCAGCACACAGAATTTCTTGACGACCATAGAGCATTGGAACCACCTGATCCCATCCCGAACTCAGCAGTGAAACGATGCATCGCCGATGGTAGTGTGGGGTTTCCCCATGTGAGAGTAGGTCATCGTCAAGATTCAAATCCAAAGCCCCTGTCTGCGATGCAGACAGGGGCTTTGTCTTTTCCGGGGGCGCACTTTCATGCGAGCGCGCTTCCCGTGTAGGAGCGGCCTTGTGTCGCGATCGGACGCGTAGCGACCATCATAGAGTCAGAACTGATAGCTGACCGTGGCACTGATATTGCGCTCTTCACCCATGTAGCAGTAGTTCAGGCTTGCACACGAGGTGATGTAGCTTTCATTGGTGAGGTTATTGGCGTTCAGGCGTACATCCATCCCTTGGAGGCCGACCTTGCCCAGGTCATAGCCGATCGAGGCGTCGAACAGGGTATAGGAGGGCACCTTCATGCTGTTTTCCGCATCCACCCAGCTGTACCCCACATACCGCACCCCACCGCCCAAGCGCAGGCCATCCAGGGCCCCCTGGTGGAAGTTGTAGTCAGCCCAAAGCGAGAACATCTGTTTCGGTGCCTGGGTTGGCGAATTGCCCTTGTTATCCAGGTTGCCAGACACCAGGCTGGGCATCGACTTTGCGTACTCGATATCGGTAAAGGTATAGCCGCCCAGCAGCTTCAAGCTGTCGGTCAGTTGCACATGGGCCTCCAGTTCCAGCCCTTGTGAGCGCACTTGCCCTACAGGGCGATAGAAATCTTCGTCAGGCTGCTTCGAGGCCAGGTTCTCCTGCTCGATGCGGAACACCGATGCGGTGAACAGGTTGTCGCTACCCGGCGGCTGATACTTGATACCAGCCTCCCATTGAGTGCCCTCGGTCGGTGCCAGAGGGCGGCCTTGCTGGTCGGATACGGTATTGGGGTTGAACGACTCCGAGTAGCTGACATAGGGCGCAATACCGTTCTCGAACAGGTAGAGCACACCTGCGCGGGTAGTGAACCTGGAGCGCTGGTCACTGACCTTGGTGTTGCTGTCGCGATTCTCCTCGGACACCTTCACCCAGTCCTGGCGCAGCCCCAACGAGAAGCGCCATTGGTTCAGCTCCACCAGGTCCTGCAGGTAAACGCCCGTTTGCTGCAAACGCCGCTGGTAGCGGTTCTCGCCCAGCACCTGAAGGTTGCCGTTGCCGTACTGCGGGTTGCCTGCATCCAACGGATCGACTGTGCCATAACGCCAGGCCACATCAGCCTTGCGTCGCTGGTAGTCGGTGCCCAGCAGCAAGGTGTGTTTGGCGGCCCCGGTGAAGAATTCCGCCTGCAGCATGTTGTCGATGATGTACGAATGCAGGCGTTCGTCGCCGCCGGTATAGGCGCGGTTGAGGATATTGCTGTCGGCATCCGCCCAACCGGCGGAATACACCTGGTCCATCGACACGTCGGAATCCTGATAACGGAAGTTCTGGCGTGCCGTGAATACATCGTTGAAGCGATGCTCGAACTGGTAGCTGAAGGACTGTTGGGTACGCTCGTAGTTGTCGATACCCGGCTCGCCCTCGAAGAAGTGGTCCGACAGGCGCAAGCCGTTGCGTTTGTGCAGCATTCCATCTGCGGGGTTACCGCCGTGATAGCCGCCGTTGGGGTCGTGTTGCAGGTAGGCCTGCAGGGTCAGCGAAGTGTCTTCGCTGAAGTCGATGCTGACGGCCGGCGCGATGGCGTAGCGTTCTTCCTTGTTGTGGTCGAACTGCGTGTCGGAAGTATCCGCCAGGCCTGTCAGGCGATAAGCGATACGCTTGTCGTCATCCACGGGGCCGCTGAAGTCGAAACCCATGCCACGCTGGCCTTGGGTACCGATGGTGGCCTGGACTTGATGGTAGGGGGTAAACAGCGGCTTCTTGGTGGTCAGCGCCACCAGGCCTCCTGGCGAGCTACGGCCATACAGTACCGAAGACGGTCCCTTGAGAATATCGATGCGCTCCAGGAAGTACGGGTCCACCTGCATTGTGCTGTAGGTGCCGTTGTCTCCCATCGACTTGAGCCCGTCGACGTAGATGTTGTCCACCGAGCCGTCGTTGAAGCCTCGCATGGCCACATAGTCATAACGATGGGTCGCCCCGTAGGGGTTGGTCAGTACCCCAGGTGTGTAGCGCATGGCTTGGGCAACGGTTTGTGAGCCTTGGTCGTCCATCTGCTGTCGGGTAACCACCGAGACCGATTGTGATGTCTCTACCAGCGGCATGCTGGTCTTGGTCGCCACTTGGCTATGGGTAGCGTTGTAACCCTCCGTGCTGCCCAGTGCATTGCCGAGGGTGAAGCTGCGGATATCGGTGTCTGGCAATGACAATGCAGCACTTTGGGGTTGTGCCTGCAGCACGTAGCTCCGGCCGTCCTGGCTGACGGCTTCCAGGCCGCTGCCATTGAGCAACTGGTGCAGTGCCTGATCGGTTGGGTATTGCCCCTGCAGGCCGTTCGACTGCAAGCCTTGGGTGAGCTGGGGTGTGCTCGACAAGGTGATGCCAGCCTGGCGGGCGAACTGGTTGAGCACGTCATCCAACTGGCCGGCCGGGATCGCATAGTGGTGACTCATCTGGGCCGTTTCAGCTGCCATGGAAAGTTGCGTGACGGCTGTAAGGCCCAAGGCGGTGCCAAACAGGGCAGCCCGGACTGCTTTGCGCAAAGGCACTGAGTGCAAGACAGGTCGAAAATCATTCGCGTTGAAGGTGCGCGTGTGCACGGGGGCGGTAGGCATGAGGGGTCCGTTGAAGTGTGAGGGCAGGAGGTGTCGCTTACTGTCCTAGCCGGACCGGCATTCAAAACCCGTCAAAAAAGTTATTGGGCCGCTACGCGCCCCATCGCCAGCAAGCCAGCTCCCACAGGTATTGCATAGCCCTCAGGCCTTGTGCGATCCCTGTGGGAGCTGGCTTGCCGGCGATGGGCTGCATAGCAGCCCTGAACGCAATAGCCCCCGTCAGATCAGGCCAGCCCCTCCACGCGAACCCACCAGCGTGTACGTTGGCGAAGCCGCACGGGCAGCGTCCGTGGTAGCAGTTGCAGCAGTTGCTCCGGGTCTTCGAGGCGGAATACACCCGACAAGCGCAAATCGGCAATATCGTCGCTGCAGCTCAGATAGCCATGCCGATAACGGCTGACCTGCGAGAGGAAGTCGAACAGGCGCATGTCCCGGGTGACGATCAGGCCCTCGGTCCAGGCCATCGCATCCATGTCCACCTGCTCGAGCCGGTGTGTACCCTGCGCATCCAGGCGCCAGTTCTGGCCGCTTTCGATCCATTGCAGCGGGCCAATGCCAGGCCGGTGTATCGCCACCCTGCCATGGCTGACACTGACCTGCGTGCAGTCGCTGTCCTGGCGCGCCACAAAGCGCCCTTCGAACCCTTCCAGCAACGCGTCACGAGTTTGTACAAGCAAGGGACGCTGCCGGCTGCAGGCAATCATCAGTTCCCCCTGCTTCAGGCGGACCAGGCGCTGCTGGTCATTGAAGGCCAGGTCGACGGCACTGCGGGTATTGAGTTGCATCAGCGAGCCATCGGGAAGCGCAAAGCTGCGTCGTTCGCCCGTGCCGGTGGCGTAGTCCGATGTCCAGGTGTTGACCGCATCGAGGTCTTTTCCCAGCCATGCCGCCGTCCCCGCCATGGCAACGCCACCAAGCAGCTTCAGCGCCTGCCGACGGTGCAGGCGGCGCTGGCTGGTCTCCAGGGTCTGCAAAGCCAGCCCGGCGCCAGGCACGGCACGCAGGTCGAGGTCCTGATGCAGGTGAATCACCCGTTGCCAGGCCTGTTCGTGTTCGTGGTGGGCAGCGCGCCATTGCCTGCACTGTTGCTGCAAGGCAGGGTCATGCCCGCTCTCCCGCAGCCTCAGCATCCACTGGATGGCCTGTTTGACCGCTGTTGCGCCAGGCTGTGCGGCGGTCATCATCTCAGCACTCGTCGGTGTAGCGCAGCAGGTAGCAATGGTAGAGCGCGTCGGCGATGTAGCGCTCCACGGTACGTACCGAGATGCCCATCTGGTCGGCGATGGCCTGGTGCTTCAGCCCCTCGCATTGGGCCAGCAGGAATGCGCGGCGTACTTTGGGCTTGAGGCCTTCGAGCATGCGCGCGATGCGCTCCAGCAATTCCAGCAGCAGCTCACGGGTTTCGGCCGAGGGGGCCTGTGCTTCCGGCAACTGTGCCAATGCCTCGAGATAGGCCCTGTGCAGTTCCTCGCGCCGCCAGTGGTCGATCACCAGCCCGCGCGCGACCGTCCGCAGGAACGCCCGTGGCGTGTTCAGTTGCAGGTGTTCGCGACGCTGCAACAGGCGCACGAAGGTGTCCTGGGCCAGGTCTGCGGCATCGGCGGCGTTGCCCAGCTTGCTGCGTAGCCAGGCATGCAACCAGCCGTGGTGGTCACTGTAGAGCGTTTGCACGGAATCGTTGCTGGGCATGGGTGAGGGCGCTGCCATCAATGGACATGAATGATAATTAGTCTCATTGTTGGCGGGGTCCGATCATTTTGCAACCCAGCCGACTGCACCATGCGCGCAGTCACTACCCGCTAGCGCCCCAGTTGCGTATCCAGATACTTGCGGATTACCCGCGATGCGTTATTCAGGTGCCGTTCCAGCACCGCTACCGCTTCGTCCACCAGCTTGTCGCCAGCCGCATCCGCCAGTGCGTTGTGATCGTCCTGGGTGAGCTTGCCCAGGCCCATGGACGAAAGATGAAACCGCAGGAAGCGCTCTTCCTCATTCAGTTCGTCCTCGATCAGGCGCAGAAGCTTCTTGTTCGGCGCCTTGTTGTACAACGACATGTGGAACAGGCGATTGAGGCGGCCGATTTCAGCGTGACGCGTTTCGTTTTCCAGTTGCTGGATATACCCGCGGGCGCTGGCGATGTCGCTGGCATCGAGCAGCGGAATGGACTGGCGCAGCGCCTCGGTCTCGAGCAGCACGCGCAGGGCATAGGTGTCCACCGCGTCCTCGCCGATCAAGGGCGCAACCACCGCACCCTTGTGCATTTCCACTTTCAGCAGCGATTGCGCTTCGAGCTGGCGCAGGGCCTCGCGCACGGGCATGCGGCTGACACCGAACAAGGTGGCGAGCTCTTGTTGTCTTACGGCAGTACCTGGGGGCAAGCGGCCATCAAGAATGGCACTGCGCAGGCGTTCTTCGATCACGCCACGGGCCTGGTGCGGCAACAGCTGCTCGCTGGCCAGCACATTGCTCAATTTGATTTTCTCGGCCACGCGACGTCTGCCTCAACGATGACTAAAGTTGGATCCAATGACACTAGTAACAGCTCTTGGGGGTGTCAAACCTTTACCGGTAATGGAACCGGCGCCCCAAAAGCGCGGCTATGGTGGATGAAGTCGCCGGTCAAAGGAAGCGGCCTATGGAAGGTTATAACCAGAAAGTGTAGGTCGGGTGACCGGCGGGTGCATGATTGTAGGGTGCCATTGTCTTTTGCCGTGGCAAGCCGCACCATCGCTGCTTTCGACTGGCCTGAACAGGGCTTCGCAGTGGCGATATCCTGGATGCTCAAAACCGTTGTGCAACGTGTCGGCCTTGCTGTGCTGCTTGGCAGCCTGCTGCTGGGCGGCTTGCACGCGGATTGGGACTTTTCCCAGATCAGCCGCAAGTCGCAGGCCCTGTATGGCCCCTTGGGTGCCGGGCAGGGCCGGATCGATGCCTGGCAGAACCTGATGGCCACGCAGAAGCAGGGTACGGAGCTTGAGCGATTGCAGGTGGTCAACCGCTTCTTCAACCAGCAATTGCGCTATGTCGAGGATATCGACCTGTGGCATGAGGTCGATTATTGGGCCACGCCGGTGCAGGCGCTGATCAAGGGCGCAGGGGACTGCGAGGACTACGCCATCGCCAAGTATTTCAGTCTGCGGCGCATGGGCATCCCCAGCGAAAAGCTGCGCATCACCTACGTCAAGGCGCTGCGACAGAACCGGGCGCACATGGTCCTGACCTATTATTCAAGCCCACAGGCACAACCATTGGTGCTCGACAGCCTGATGGATGCCATCAAGCCGGCCAGCCAGCGTACCGACCTGCTGCCGGTGTACGCCTTCAATGGTGAGGGTTTGTGGCTGACGGGCGCCGCAGGCAACAAGAAGGTCGGCGATACCAAGCGGTTGTCACGCTGGCAGGATTTGCTGAAGAAAATGCAGGCCGAAGGGTTCCCGGCCGAGCCGGTCTACTGAAGGAGCACAGATGTCACTGTTCAAACAATTGCTGTTGGCCATTTGCCTGTTCCTGGTGGTCGCCTTCAGTGGCAGTTTCATGGTCAGCCTGGAAAGTTCGCGCAGCCAATACGTCAACCAGTTGCGCTCGCACGCCCAGGATGCGGCGACCGCGCTGGCGCTGTCGCTGACGCCGAATATTGATGACCCGGCGATGGTCGAGCTGATGGTCAGCTCGATCTTCGACAGTGGTTACTACTCAAGCATCAAGGTTGTCGACTTGAGTTCCAATGCTGTGCTGGTGGAGCGCCACGCTGAGCCGGACCCCGGCGGTGTGCCGCGTTGGTTCGTGCACCTGATCGGCCTGGAAGCCGCCGGTGGCGATGCCATCGTCAGCCGCGGCTGGCAGCAGGCCGCACGCGTTGAAGTAATCAGCCACCCGATGTTCGCCATTGCCAAACTCTGGCAGAGCGCCCTGGGCAGCCTGGGTTGGCTGCTGCTGTGTGGCGCGGCCAGTGCGGTACTCGGCGCCTTGCTCCTGCGTCGCCAGTTGCGGCCGCTGGACTACATGGTCGAGCAGTCCCACGCCATTGCCCGCCGCGAATTCCTCAGCCTGCCCGAGTTGCCGCGCACGCCGGAGCTGCGCCGGGTAGTACAGGCGATGAACCAGATGGTCGAGAAGCTCAAGGCACTGTTTACCGAGCAAGCCGAGCGCAGTGAGCGGCTGCGTGCCGAGTCTTATCAGGACAGCCTGACCGGGCTGTCCAACCGCCGTTATTTCGAGATGCAGCTGAACACGCGGGTGAGCAATCTGGAAGAAGCGCGCGCCGGCTACCTGCTGTTGCTGCGGGTCCAGGGGCTGGCGGGGTTGAACGCCCGTCTTGGCGGCCAGCGTACCGACCAGTTGCTACAGGCCGTGGGTGAGCAGTTGCGTCGCACCTGTGCCAGCTACCCGGAAACCAACGACCTGATTTCCCGCAGCCGGGGGGGCGAGTTCGCCGTGCTGGCGCCGGGTATGGTGCATGAAGAGGCGGTACAGCTTGCCCAGGCCCTGGAAGCGACGCTGCACAGCCTGCACGAGACGGGCGCCAGTGATATCGACCCGGTGGCTTGTATCGGCCTGGCGCCGTTCAGCCCCGGTGATTCACCGCAGGCATTGCTGAAGCTTGCCGACGAGGCCCTGGCCCGCGCCGAGAACCAGCCAACACCGGGTTGGGTATGCCTTGAACAAGGCGTGGCTGCAGTTGCCGCGGATAGCCAGCATGTCTGGCACGAGCGGCTGGACCAGGCGTTCGACAATGGGCATTTCGAACTGTTCTTCCAGCCAGTGGTGGATTGCGCTTCTGCGCAACGGGTACTGCACCACAAAGTGATTTCGCGGTTGCAGGATGGCCAGGGCGAGGCGCTGCCGGCCGGCCGCTTCCTGCCCTGGCTGGAGCGCTTCGGCTGGATGCCGCGGCTTGATGTGCTGGTGTTGGAGAAAGTGCTGGCGCACCTTCGAGGGCATGACCAGGTGTTGGCACTGAACCTGTCCGCCGCCACCCTGGCCGACCCCAAGGCCCTTCAGCGTGTTTTCGAGCTTCTGGGCCAGAACACGGCGCTCGGCCCGCGGCTGGTTTTCGAAATTGGCGAGGAGCAGTTACCTGAGCAGGCGGCCCTGGAGCAACTCACCCGGCGCCTGCACGCGCTTGGCTTCGGCCTGGCGCTGCAACGCTTTGGTGGGCGTTTCAGCATGATCGGCAACCTGGCGCACCTGGGCCTGGCGTACCTGAAGATCGATGGCAGCTACATCCGCAACATTGATCAAGAGCAGCACAAGCGGCTGTTCATAGAAGCGGTCCAGCGCGCCGCACACAGCATCGACCTGCCGCTGATTGCCGAGCGGGTCGAGACGGAAGGTGAGCGGTTGGTGTTGCGGGAGATGGGTGTAGGCGGGATTCAGGGGCAGTTGGTTGGTGAGCCTGCCCCCTGGCGCTGAGGGCATGCGGTCCCTTGTAGGAGCGGCCTTGTGTCGCGAAAGGGCCGCACAGCGGCCCCGGGATTTCAGCAAAGATGCATAAATCGCTGGGGCTGCTGTGCAGCCCTTTCGCGACACAAGGCCGCTCCCACAGTGTGGGTCGCGGCGATGAGTGTGCTTTTTAACGCTCGCGCAACGCTTCCGAACGCGCCTTCATGATCGGCTTGAGCAGGTAGCTCATGATGGTCTTCTTGCCGGTCATGATATCGACCGTCGCCACCATCCCCGGAATGATCAGCAGCGGCTTCTCGTCAGTGCCCAGGTGGCTGCGGTCGGTACGCAGCTTGATCAGGTAGTAGGTGGTCTTCTTGTCTTCATCGGTGATGGTGTCGGCACCGATCTGCTCCAGCTTGGCCTTCAGCCCACCGTAGATGGTGTAGTCATAGGCCGTGAACTTGACCGTCGCCTCCTGCCCAGGGTGCAGGAAAGCGATGTCCTTGGGCAGGATCTTCGCCTCGATGACCAGTGAGTCGTCCAGCGGCACGATTTCTATGATGTCGCTGCCCGGCTGGATTACCCCGCCAATGGTATTCACCAGCAGTTGCTTGACGATACCGCGTACCGGCGAAGTAACCATGGTGCGGTGCACGCGATCATCCAGCGCCTTGCTGGTCGCCGTGGCCTTGTTCAGCTCGGTGCGCGCTTCGTTCAATTGGGTCAGCGCTTCGCTGCGGAATTTGCCACGGGTCTCTTCGATCTTGCTTTGCACCTCGCGAATGGCCGCCTCGGCACGCGGGATGGCCAGCGCCGTGGAGTCCAGCTGACCGCGGTTCTCCACTTCGGCGCGGCGCAGGCGCAGCACCTCAACCTGGGAGATCGCACCGGTGGCCACCAGGGGCTCGGACATGCTGATCTCCTTGCGCAACAATTGCAGGCTGTTGGCGTACTGGGCACGTTTCGAACTGTATTCGCGCAGTTCCTGCTGGCGCTGTACCAGCTGCTGTTGCAGGCCACCAATCTCGTCCTGCAGTTGCTGGCGCCGGCTCTGGTACAACGACTCTTCACTGGCCGCCTGGCTTGGCGCGGCCTTGCGCAGCGCTTCGTCGATCTTCAGCGGGCTGTCCTCGACCTCGGCACTCAGGCGCTCGACGCGCAAGGCCATGGCCAGGCGGTCGGCCTCGGTTTCACCCACGTTGGAGGCGAAGCGGGTTTCATCCAGGCGCAGCAATGGCTGGCCCACTTCGACGATCTGCCCTTCCTTGGCGAAGATCTCGGCGACGATGCCGCCCTCCAGGTTCTGGATCTTCTGCACCTTGGACGACGGAATGGCCTTGCCTTCACCCCGCGTAACTTCGTCGATGGGCGCGACGCTGGCCCACACGATCAGGAACACGAAGAACAGGATCACGCCCCAGATGGTCAGCCGCACGACCCGCGGCGCATCCTCGATCAGGGCCTTGTTGACCTCTGGCAGCGGCTGGCCGCCCAGTGAATCGGAACCCTTGAAATAGCGCCGCAGGCCGTCCTTGAATTGCCCCACATCCAGCTTATGCAACACTGATCTGCCCCTTCTTCAGCGCATCCATGACCGCGGCTTTCGGGCCGTCGGCGACAATCTGCCCGCGATCGATCACGATCAGCCGGTCCACCAGCGACAACAGCGAGGCACGGTGTGTGACCAGCAGCATCGTCTTGCCTTCCACCACCGCCTGCAGGCGCTGCTTGAGGCGTTCTTCGCCGGTGTTGTCCATGGCGCTGGTCGGTTCGTCCAGCAGCAGGATCTGCGGGTTGAGCAACAGCGCGCGGCCCAGGGCGACGTTCTGCCGCTGGCCACCGGACAGGTTCTGCCCGCGTTCACCCACCTGCAACTCGTAGCCGTCCGGGTGCAACCGGGCGAACTCATGCACACCCGCCAGTTCGGCAGCTTGCAGAATCAACTCATCCTCGATGTAGCGAGCCCCGCTGACCAGGTTATCGCGCAGGGTACCGGCCAGCAGCTGGATGTCCTGGGGCACGTAGCCGATGTTGTGGCGCAGTTCGCTGACGTCGATCTGGCGAATGTCCACGCCATCGACCAGCAGCGAGCCGCTATCGGCCTCGTACAGCCCGACGATGAGCTTGGCCAGCGAGCTCTTGCCCGAGCCACTGCGGCCGATAATGCCCACCTTCTCGCCGGGGCGGATGGTGAGGTTGATGTTCTTCAAGGCCTGATTCTGTTGGTTCGGGTAGGTGAAATCGACCCCCCGGAACTCGACGCTGCCCTGCAGCACCTTGCGGCTCAGCGGGCGTTCTTCGAAGTTGCGTTCTTGCGGCAGTTCCATCATGTGGTCGGTGGAGACCATGGTCACCTTGGCTTGCTGGTAGCGGGCGAGCAGGCCGTTGAGCTGGCCCAGCGGGCCGAGGGCACGGCCGCTGAGCATGTAGCAGGCCACGAGGCCGCCCATGCTCAGGTTGCCGTCGATGATCAGGTACACGCCGACGCAGATCATCGCCACGCCTGCCAGTTGCTGGATCAGCAGGGTGATGTTCATCGCCAGGCTCGACAGCACCTTCACCCGCAGTTCCAGGCGGCTGAGGGTACCCAGGGTTTGCTCCCACATGTACTGGCGTTCGCTTTCGGCGTTGTTGACCTTTACCGCATCCAGGCCGGCAAGGGTCTCGATCAGGCTGGACTGGCGCTCCGAGGCCAGGGCCATGGTCCGTTCCATGGTCGCCATCAGTGGCCGTTGCAGGGCGTAACCGATGCCCAGGGCCAGCGGGAAGGCGATGATCGGGATCCACACCAGGTGCCCGCCAATGATGGCGATGACGATCAGGATCAGAATGGTGAACGGCAGGTCGATCAGGCTGGTCAGGGTCAGCGAGGCGAGGAAGTCACGCAGGCCCTGGAATTCGTGAATGTTCTGGGCAAAGCTGCCGACCCTGGCCGGGCGGTACTTCATCGACATGCCGACGATACGTTCGAACAGCGTTGCCGAAATGATCAGGTCGGTCTTCTTGCCGGCCAGGTCCAGGCACAAGCCGCGCAGGCCCTTGAGGATCAGGTCGAAGATGTAGGCACCGGCGATGCCGATGGCCAACACCCAGAGGGTCGAGGTGGCCTGGTTGGGCACCACCCGGTCATATACGTTCATCACGAACAGTGGCGCGGCCAGGGCGATCAGGTTGATCACCAGGCTGGCGGCGATGGCGTCGATATATAGCCACTTGCTGCGCAGCAAGGTATCGCGGAACCACGACTTCGCCCGCGGGATGAGGTTGCCGTGGTTGACGTCGAACTTGTGCTGCGGCTGGGCAAAGAATACCCGGCCACTGTAATCGCTCTGCAGGGCTTCGCGGCTGACATGTACCTCGCCGCCATCGCTCTCGCTGAGCAGCAGGCGCGCGGTGTCTTCGTTTTCCCAGCCCAGCAGCACGGCGCTGCGGCCTTCCTTGAGCAGCAACATGGCCGGCATGGCGATGCTCGGGATCTGCTCCAGCTTACGCTGCAGCAGGCGCCCCTGCAGGCCGGCCCGGGCGGCTGCGCGGGGCAGAAGCTCGGGGCTCAGGCGCTGGGCCGGCAGCGGCAGGCCGGTGGTCAGCATGACCCGGCTGGCGGGTTTCTGGTGCAGTACACACAGGCTCAACAGACTATCCAGCAGGGGATCGTCATGCTGACTGCGTGGATCGTGGCTGAGTTGGACTCGACTGACTTCGGATTCCACGCGGCTCTTCATCCTTGTGGTGGGTGGGGTGGGTGTGCCGCCGTTCAGGCTGGCTCACCCTGGCGTTCAATGGCGCTGCCAGGCAGTGGTCATGAGGCTACGGCACTCTGGCGCTTGGGCAACCGGCCAATGGTCGCCTTGAATCGGTATTGAGTAAACAATTCTACGGTCTTCATTCCTGGCAGACGATGCTGAGTGGTGGATGTTTCATTTTTGATCCAGTCAGCATCCAGCCCGAATTAATTTGCAGCATAGCCTGCCATCCGTCTGGCGGCAGAGGAGTTGTCGGTATCGACTTGTAGCTTGTCAATAAACAGGCGCTTATTTGTTGACGTCATTCGGTAACTAATTAGGCAAAATTTATTATTGGAAAGCAGGTCGTTGACAGGCTTTGGCTCGACAATCGACTACGTTTTCTCATTTTCGGGCTGGCAGTATTTGCGCAGTGGTTCGCTATCTCTTTGATCTACGGCAAATCGGGCACCTGATTGTGCAGCGGTGCGGGCTGCTGGCTCCGTGAGCTATCGTATGGCCGCGCTTTTGCCTGGCCTCCCGATCAAAGTCTGGCTGCCTTCAGGCAAGGTTTGTGCTTGTAACCAGGCAATGACCCGAGCGAGGGAAAGTGACTTGGTTATTGACGCTTGAATCTTTGACAGCTGCCGATGAGCGGTTGTCCAGTCGTATTCTTTGCGGTTACCTAGGCACGAGGAAAGCTGCTGAAAGTACTCACTGAAGACGCTTGGGATGATGTACGACACTTATCCTGAAGAAACGCATGGTTAAGATTCGAATATCAATGTGACATTACATTGCTGATTGTTTAGGATGGCAATGTATAAGGTCAATAGTTTGGCATTTGGTTAATTCCAAAAAGCTATAGACGGAATATTGACGCCAATAAACGTCTAGAGATCATCGACATAGTTCCGCCTGAAGTGGTCTGCAAGTGCCGCTCTGGCAGGGAAGTACCCATCGGGTCACACGGAGAGTCCAATGAGCAGCGTTGTAGCCATCGTCAAAAGTATTGTCGGCCAGGTTATTGCGGTATCCCCAGAGGGCATTCGGCGTGTTCTGATCGAAGGGGACCGCCTGCTGGCCGGTGAAGAAGTGCTCACCGGCCCGGGTGGTGCAGTTACTTTGGAGCTGGCCGATGGCCGTCTGCTCGACCTGGGTCGTGATAGCCAGTGGAGCGCCGATGCGCCAGACAGCAGCACCGACCTGAGCCAGGCGACCGCACAGGCCGCGCCGTCGGTGGAGGAGCTGCAACAGGCGATCGCTGCCGGTGTCGACCCGACTACCGAACTTGAAGCGACTGCGGCTGGCCCATCATCGGCGGGCGGTGGTGGTGCACTGGGCGGTGGCCACAGCTTTGTCATGCTCGAAGAAACCGCGGGCCGGGTCGACCCTACCGTCGGCTTCCCGACTGACGGGCTGGGCTTTGCTGCCGTGCTCGATGGCGAAGAGGTTGGCGTGCTGGATACCACCAGCAACAACCAGGTAACTACGCCGACGACGGATACCAGCGTTGCTACCGACCTGGTTCTTGGCGCTACCCCGTCCATCAGCGAAGCGGGTGGTGTAATCGTTTATACCGCTACGGTTGGCCAGGCACCGAGCACCAACCTGGTGGTTACCCTTTCCAATGGGGCCGTAATCGTCATTCCGGCCGGGCAGACCTCGGGCAGCGTCAACGTCGTGGTTCCGGCAAACGATACCCCGTATATCGACGGGGACCAGATTTCGGCGACCGTAACGGGCACCACCGGGGGCGGTGGGCTGACGGTGACCGTGCCGCAAACACCTGCGGTTACCCAGGTTACCGATACCATCGACACTACCACCGCGACTCTGACCGCTTCGCCAAGCGTGACTGAAGGCGGCGTCATCACCTACACCGTGACCCTGAGCAACCCGGCGCAGACCCCGGTGACAGTAACCCTGTCCAACGGCCAGACCATTACCATCGAAGCTGGCAAGACCCAGGGCAGCGTTGACTTCCAGACCCCGGCCAACGACGTCTACAACAACGGCTCTACCGTCAGCGTCACCATCGAGGGCGCCACGGGCGGCAACTTCGAGCAGCTGACGCCGAATCCGACTCCGGCTCAGACCACGATCAACGACTCGGTCGACAACACCACCGCGACCCTGACGGCGAGCCCGTCGGTGACCGAAGGTGGCGTCATCACCTACACCGTGACCCTGAGCAATCCGGCTCAAACCCCGGTGACCGTAACCCTGTCCAATGGCCAGACCATTACCGTCGAAGCTGGCAAGACCCAGGGCAGTGTTAACTTCCAGACCCCGGCCAACGACGTCTACAACAACGGCTCGACCGTCAGCGTCACCATCGAGGGTGCCACGGGTGGCAACTTCGAGCAGTTGGTGCCGAATCCGACCCCAGCTCAGACCACCATCAACGATTCGATCGACACCACCACCGCGACCCTGACGGCGAACCCGTCGGTAACCGAAGGCGGCGTCATCACCTACACCGTGACCCTGAGCAACCCGGCCCAGTCGCCAGTGACCGTGACCCTGTCCAATGGCCAGACCATCACCGTCGAAGCCGGCAAGACCCAGGGCAGCGTCGATTTCCAGACTCCGGCTAACGACGTCTACAACAACGGTTCAACTGTCAGCGCCACGATTACCGGTGCGACCGGTGGCAACTTCGAGCAGTTGGTGCCGAATCCGACTCCAGCTCAGACCACCATCAACGACTCGATCGACACCACCACCGCGACCCTGACGGCGAGCCCGTCGGTGACCGAAGGTGGCGTCATCACCTACACCGTGACCCTGAGCAATCCGGCTCAAACCCCGGTGACCGTGACCCTGTCCAATGGCCAGACCATTACCGTCGAAGCCGGTAAAACCCAGGGCAGTGTTGACTTCCAGACCCCGGCCAACGACGTCTACAACAACGGCTCGACCGTCAGCACCACGATTACCGGTGCGACCGGCGGTAACTTCGAGCAGTTGGTGCCGAACCCGACCCCGGCTCAGACCACCATCAACGACTCGATCGACACCACCACCGCGACCCTGACGGCGAGCCCGTCGGTGACCGAAGGTGGCGTCATCACCTACACCGTGACCCTGAGCAATCCGGCTCAAACCCCGGTGACCGTGACCCTGTCCAATGGCCAGACCATTACCGTCGAAGCCGGTAAAACCCAGGGCAGTGTTGACTTCCAGACCCCGGCCAACGACGTCTACAACAACGGCTCGACCGTCAGCACCACGATTACCGGTGCGACCGGCGGTAACTTCGAGCAGTTGGTGCCGAATCCGACTCCAGCTCAGACCACCATCAACGACTCGATCGACACCACCACCGCGACCCTGACGGCGAGCCCGTCGGTGACCGAAGGTGGCGTCATCACCTACACCGTGACCCTGAGCAATCCGGCTCAAACCCCGGTGACCGTAACCCTGTCCAATGGCCAGACAATTACCGTCGAAGCCGGTAAAACCCAGGGCAGTGTTGACTTCCAGACCCCGGCCAACGACGTTTACAACAACGGCTCGACCGTCAGCGTAACCATCGAAAGCGCCACAGGCGGCAACTTCGAGCAGCTGACCCCGAACCCGACACCAGCTTCGACTGTGATCAGTGACAGTATCGATACTGTCACCGTAAGCATCGTCAGCAATGGCAATGTGACCGAAGACCAGCAGCCTTCCTTCACCGTGAAAGTAAGCCAGGCACTGGACCGTCCTCTGACTGTCACTTTGTCCAACGGCGACACCGTGACTATCGAAGCTGGCAAGACCGAAGTCGAGTACAAGACCTCGGCCCAGGGTGATGACGTAATCAAAGACGCTGGCTCTGTCACCCTCAGCGTCACAGACGCTACCGTATCGGGTGCCACTTTCGAGAAGCTGGACCTTGGTGGGCCGGCGACCGTTGAAATCTCGGACACCATCAGTGAAGTCGTCGCTACTCTGACCGTCGACAAGGCCTCCGTAGCCGAGGGTGGCCAGGTGACCTACACCGTCACCCTGACCAACACGCAGGGTCTGCCTGTTACTCAGCACGGCGCGTTGACCTTCACTCTGAGTGATGGGACGAAAGTCACCATCCCGGCCAACAACGCGTCGGGTACCGCGACCATCACGGTCGCCGATGACGTTTATGTCGGTGGTCAGGCGGCTATCGCGAACAAGCTGGAATCCGTATCGGGTGCGGACAGCTTCGAGAAGCTGACGCTCAGCGGTGATACCGTCACCACCTCCGTAACCGACGAGCCAGGCTCCGGCATTCCGGGTACTGGTAACCAGGGCGATCTGGTACAGGTCACCATCACCGCCGACCAGCCCTCGGTGGCTGAGAACCTCAAGCCGACCTTCACCGTACGCATCAATGCCCCATTGGAACACGACCTGGTCGTGACCCTGAGCAACAATGCCCAGGTCACCATCAAGGCTGGCGATATCAGCGCGCCGTATACTCACGACGCGCAGGGCGATGATGTCTATAACGACGCCGGCCAGATCAGTCTGGGCGTCGAGTCGGCGGCAGATGTCGACGGGCGAGTCTTCGAGAACCTGCAGCTGGGCGGTCCCGCTTCGGTCGAGGTGACCGATACCATCAGCGAAGTGGTGGCCAAGCTGACGGCCACCGAGTCCGTCACCGAAGGTGGCGAGATCACCTACACCGTCACGCTGACCAGCAAAGACGGCTTGCCGCTCAACAGCCACTCGACGCTGTACTTCACCCTCAGTGATGGCAAGACCGTTGTTGTGGTACCGGCCAACAGCACCACCGGTTCGATCACCGTGACCGCGCCGGACAACGTATACGTGGGCGCCAATGCGCCAGTGGTCAACGCGATCGACTCGGTCAGCGGTGCAGACGCGTGGAAGTTCGAAAAACTGACCTTGGACAAGACCGAAGTCAGCACAACGGTGACTGACGAGCCCGGAACCCCAGGCCCTGGCGGCGATATCGTCAAGGTCACCATCGAGGCCAATCAGGAGTCGGTCTTCGAGAACCAGAACCCGACCTTCACCGTGAAGATCAACACCGTTCTGGCGCACGATCTGGTCGTGACCCTGAGCAACAATGCCCAGGTCACTATCAAGGCGGGCGAAACCAGCGTGCAGTACACCCACGCCGAGCAGGGTGAAGACGTTTATCAGGATGCTGGCGAAATCAGCGTGGGCCTCAAGTCGGCGGCCGATACCGCAGGCAGCAGCTTCGAAAACCTGCAATTGGGCGGCGATGCGTCGGTGAAAGTAACCGACACCATCAACGAAGTGGTGGCCAAGCTGACGGCCACCGAGTCCGTCACCGAAGGTGGCGAGATTACCTACACCGTCACGCTGACCAGCAAAGACGGCCTGCCGATCAATAGCCACTCGACGCTGTATTTCACCCTCAGCGACGGCAAGACAGTTGTTGTAGTGCCGGCCAACAGCACCACCGGCTCGATCACCGTGACCGCGCCGAATGACATCTATGTAGGCGCTCAGCCTGTCGTCAATGCGATCGACTCGGTCAGCGGTGCAGATGCGTGGAAGTTTGAAAAGCTGACCCTGGACAAGACAGAGATCAGCACCACCGTCACAGACGGACCAGACTCTGAGGACACCACCTTCCTGACCCTGTCTGCTACGCCGACAGTGGCCGAAGGCGGCAAGATCACCTACACCGCCACCTTGACCAACAAGGCCGGTACTGACCTGGTGATCAAGCTGAGCAACGGTGAAACCATCACCATCGCCGCTGGCTCGAAAGAAGCGTCGATCACCATCGATGCCCCAAGCGACGACGTCTACGTCGATGCCGAAGACCTGAGCGTGACCGTCACCGGCACCACCGGTGGTGACTTCGAGAAGCTGGACGTCAGCAGTACTGCGGCTGTGACCAAGGTCACTGACACCATCGACACCACTACCGTCACCCTGACCGCCACGCAAAGCGTGCTCGAGGGTGGCGTGGTGACCTACACCGCATCGGTCAACCACAAGGTCACCGGTTCCGATCTGGTAGTGAAGTTGGCCAACGGCCAGACCATTACCATTCCGGTGGGCGAGTCGTCGGCTTCGGTACCGTTCACTGCGCCGAACAACGTCCACAACACCAACCTGGACCTGACCAACAAGATCACCAATATCTCGGGCGGCAATTACGAGAAGACCGTGGCCGTTGGCGAGCCGGTGACCACCGTCACCGACAACCCGGCGACTCCGGACGTCACCACGCTCACCCTGACCGCGACGGACACCGTGGCCGAAGGCGGCAAGATCACCTACACCGCCACCTTGACCAACAAGGCCGGTACCGACCTGGTGATCAAACTGAGCAACGGTGAAACCATCACCATCGCCGCTGGCTCGAAGGAAGCGTCGATCACCGTCGATGCCCCAAGCGACGACGTCTACGTCGATGCCGAAGACCTGAGCGTAACCGTCACCGGCACCACCGGTGGCGACTTCGAGAAACTTGATGTCAGCAGCACCGCGGCTGTGACCAAGGTCACCGACACCATCGACACCACTACCGTCACCCTGACCGCGACTTCGACCGTCGCTGAAGGCGGCGTGGTGACTTACACCGCGTCGGTCAACCACAAAGTCACCGGTTCCGATCTGGTAGTGAAACTGGCCAACGGCCAGACCATCACCATTCCGGTGGGTGAGTCGTCGGCTTCGGTACCGTTCACCGCACCGAACAACGTCCACAACACCAACCTGGACCTGACCAACAAGATCACCGATATCTCGGGCGGCAACTACGAGAAGACCGTGGCGGTTGGCGAGCCAGTGACCAATGTCACTGACAACCCGGCCACACCAGATGTAACGAACCTGAGCCTCAGCGCCACCAGCACTGTCGCTGAAGGCGGCAAGATCACCTACACCGCCACCTTGACCAACAAGGCCGGTACCGACCTGGTGATCAAGCTGAGCAACGGTGAGAGCATCACCATCGCGGCTGGCTCGAAAGAAGCCTCGATCACCATCGATGCGCCGAGCGACGATGTGTATGTCGATGCCGAAGACCTGAGCGTGACCGTTACCGGCACCACCGGCGGTGACTTCGAGAAGCTGGAGGTCAGCAACACTGCGGCCGTGACCAAGGTCACCGACACCATTGACACCACTACCGTCACCCTGACGGCGACTTCGACTGTCGCTGAAGGCGGCGTGGTGACTTACACCGCTTCGGTGAACCACAAAGTCACCGGTTCGGACCTGGTGGTGAAGTTGGCCAACGGCCAGACCATCACCATCCCGGTAGGCGAGTCGTCTGCTTCTGTGCCATTCACCGCACCGAACAACGTCCACAACACCAACCTGGACCTGACCAACAAGATCACCGATATCTCGGGCGGCAACTACGAGAAGACCGTGGCGGTTGGCGAGCCAGTGACCACCGTCACCGACAATCCGGCGACTCCGGATGTCACCACGCTCACCCTGACCGCGACGGACACCGTGGCCGAAGGCGGCAAGATCACCTACACCGCTACCTTGACCAACAAGGCCGGTACCGACCTGGTGATCAAACTGAGCAACGGTGAAACCATCACCATCGCCGCTGGCTCGAAGGAAGCGTCGATCACCGTCGATGCCCCAAGCGACGACGTCTACGTCGATGCCGAAGACCTGAGCGTGACCGTCACCGGCACCACCGGTGGTGACTTCGAGAAGCTGGACGTCAGCAGTACTGAGGCTGTGACCAAGGTCACTGACACCATCGACACCACTACCGTCACCCTGACCGCCACGCAAAGTGTGGTCGAGGGCGGCGTGGTGACCTACACCGCATCGGTCAACCACAAGGTCACCGGTTCCGATCTGGTAGTGAAGTTGGCCAACGGCCAGACCATTACCATTCCGGTGGGCGAGTCGTCGGCTTCGGTACCGTTCACTGCGCCGAACAACGTCCACAACACCAACCTGGACCTGACCAACAAGATCACCGACATCTCGGGCGGCAATTACGAGAAGACCGTGGCGGTTGGCGAGCCAGTGACGACGGTCACTGACAACCCGGCCATGCCAGATGTAACGAACCTGAGCCTCAGCGCCACCAGCACTGTCGCTGAAGGCGGCAAGATCACCTACACCGCCACCTTGACCAACAAGGCTGGTACCGACCTGGTGATCAAGCTGAGCAACGGTGAGAGCATCACCATCGCGGCTGGCTCGAAAGAAGCCTCGATCACCATCGATGCGCCGAGCGACGATGTGTATGTCGATGCCGAAGACCTGAGCGTGACCGTTACCGGCACCACCGGCGGTGACTTCGAGAAGCTGGAGGTCAGCAACACTGCGGCCGTGACCAAGGTCACCGACACCATTGACACCACTACCGTCACCCTGACGGCGACTTCGACTGTCGCTGAAGGCGGCGTGGTGACTTACACCGCTTCGGTGAACCACAAAGTCACCGGTTCGGACCTGGTGGTGAAGTTGGCCAACGGCCAGACCATCACCATCCCGGTAGGCGAGTCGTCTGCTTCTGTGCCATTCACCGCACCGAACAACGTCCACAACACCAACCTGGACCTGACCAACAAGATCACCAATATCTCGGGTGGCAATTACGAGAAGACCGTGGCGGTTGGTGAACCGGTGACCACTGTCACCGATAATCCGGCGACTCCGGACATCACCACGCTCACCCTGACCGCAACGGACACCGTGGCCGAAGGCGGCAAGATCACCTACACCGCCACCTTGACCAACAAGGCCGGTACCGACCTGGTGATCAAGCTGAGCAACGGTGAGAGCATCACCATCGCGGCTGGCTCGAAAGAAGCCTCGATCACCATCGATGCGCCGAGCGACGATGTGTATGTCGATGCCGAAGACCTCAGCGTGACCGTTACCGGCACCACCGGCGGTGACTTCGAGAAGCTGGAGGTCAGCAACACTGCGGCCGTGACCAAGGTCACCGACACCATTGACACCACTACCGTCACCCTGACGGCGACTTCGACTGTCGCTGAAGGCGGCGTGGTGACTTACACCGCTTCGGTGAACCACAAAGTCACCGGTTCGGACCTGGTGGTGAAGTTGGCCAACGGCCAGACCATCACCATCCCGGTGGGCGAGTCGTCGGCTTCGGTACCGTTCACTGCGCCGAACAACGTCCACAACACCAACCTGGACCTGACCAACAAGATCACCGACATCTCGGGCGGCAATTACGAGAAGACCGTGGCGGTTGGCGAGCCAGTGACGACGGTCACTGACAACCCGGCCATGCCAGATGTAACGAACCTGAGCCTCAGCGCCACCAGCACTGTCGCTGAAGGCGGCAAGATCACCTACACCGCCACCTTGACCAACAAGGCTGGTACCGACCTGGTCATCAAGCTGAGCAACGGTGAAACCATCACCATTGCCGCGGGCTCGAAGGAAGCTTCGATCACCATCGATGCCCCAAGCGACGATGTGTATGTCGATGCCGAAGACCTGAGCGTGACCGTCACCGGCACCACCGGTGGTGACTTCGAGAAGTTGGACGTCAGCAGCACTGCGGCCGTGACCAAGGTCACCGACACCATCGACACCACTACCGTCACCCTGACGGCGACTTCGACTGTCGCTGAAGGCGGCGTGGTGACCTACACCGCGTCGGTTAACCACAAGGTCACCGGTTCGGACCTGGTGGTGAAGTTGGCCAACGGCCAGACCATCACCATTCCGGTGGGCGAGTCGTCGGCTTCGGTACCGTTCACTGCACCGAACAACGTCCACAACACCAACCTGGATCTGACCAACAAGATCACCAATATCTCGGGCGGCAACTACGAGAAGACCGTGGCCGTTGGCGAGCCGGTGACCACGGTCACCGACAACCCGGCGACTCCGGACGTCACCACGCTCACCCTGACCGCGACGGACACCGTGGCCGAAGGCGGCAAGATCACCTACACCGCCACCTTGACCAACAAGGCCGGTACCGACCTGGTGATCAAGCTGAGCAACGGTGAGAGCATCACCATCGCCGCGGGCTCGAAAGAAGCCTCGATCACCATCGATGCCCCAAGCGACGATGTGTATGTCGATGCCGAAGACCTGAGCGTGACCGTTACCGGCACCACCGGCGGTGACTTCGAGAAGCTGGAGGTCAGCAACACTGCGGCCGTGACCAAGGTCACCGACACCATTGACACCACTACCGTCACCCTGACGGCGACTTCGACTGTCGCTGAAGGCGGCGTGGTGACTTACACCGCGTCGGTCAACCACAAAGTCACCGGTTCGGACCTGGTGGTGAAGTTGGCCAACGGCCAGACCATCACCATTCCAGTGGGCGAGTCGTCGGCATCGGTGCCGTTCACTGCACCAGACAACGTCCACAGCACCAACCCGGATCTCACCAACAAGATCACCGATATCTCGGGCGGCAACTACGAGAAGACCGTGGCCACCGGCGAGCCGGTGACAACCGTGACCGATGGTCCAGGTACCAAGGACGTTACTCACCTGACCCTGAGCGCGACGCCGACAGTTGCCGAGGGTGGCAAGATCACCTACACCGCTACCTTGACCAACAAGGCCGGTACCGATCTGGTCATCAAACTGAGCAATGGCGAGACCATCACCATTGCGGCTGGCTCGAAGGAAGCTTCGATCACCATCGATGCGCCAAGCGATGATGTGTATGTCGATGCTGAAGTCCTTCAGGTAAAAATGACCGAAACTTCGGGTGGTGACTTCGAGAAGCTGAATGTAAACAGCGGCGCAGCGGTGACCAAGGTCACTGACACCATTGACACGACTACCGTGACGCTGACGGCGACTTCGACCGTCGCTGAAGGTGGTGTGGTCACTTACACCGCGTCGGTCAACCACAAGGTCACCGGATCGGACCTGGTGGTGAAGTTGGCCAACGGCCAGACCATCACCATCCCGGTGGGCGAGTCGTCGGCTTCGGTGCCGTTCACCGCACCGAACAACGTCCATAACACCAACCTGGACCTGACCAACAAGATCACCGACATCTCGGGTGGCAACTACGAGAAGACCGCGGCCGTTGGCGAGCCGGTGACCACCGTCACCGACAACCCGGCGACTCCGGATGTCACCACGCTCACCCTGACCGCAACGGACACCGTGGCCGAAGGTGGCAAGATCACCTACACCGCCACCTTGACCAACAAGGCGGGCACCGACCTGGTGATCAAGCTGAGCAACGGTGAAACCATCACCATCGCCGCGGGCTCGAAAGAAGCCTCGATCACTATCGATGCACCAAGCGACGACGTCTACGTCGATGCCGAAGACTTGAGCGTAACCGTCACCGGCACCACCGGTGGCGACTTCGAGAAACTCGACGTCAGCAGCACCGCGGCTGTGACCAAGGTCACCGACACCATCGACACCACTACCGTCACCCTGACCGCCACGCAAAGCGTGGTCGAGGGTGGCGTGGTGACCTACACCGCGTCGGTCAACCACAAAGTCACCGGTTCGGATCTGGTGGTGAAGTTGGCCAACGGCCAGACCATCACCATTCCGGTGGGCGAGTCGTCTGCTTCGGTACCGTTCACCGCGCCGAACAACGTCCACAACACCAACCTGGACCTGACCAACAAGATCACCGACATCTCGGGTGGCAACTACGAGAAGACCGTGGCAGTTGGCGAGCCGGTGACCACCGTCACCGACAACCCGGCGACTCCGGACGTCACCACGCTCACCCTGACCGCGACGGATACCGTGGCCGAAGGCGGCAAGATCACCTACACCGCCACCTTGACCAACAAGGCCGGTACCGACCTGGTGATCAAGCTGAGCAACGGTGAGAGCATCACCATCGCCGCGGGCTCGAAAGAAGCCTCGATCACCATCGATGCCCCAAGCGACGATGTGTATGTCGATGCCGAAGACCTGAGCGTGACCGTTACCGGCACCACCGGTGGTGACTTCGAGAAACTGGACGTCAGCAGTACTGCGGCCGTGACCAAGGTGACCGATACCATCGACACCACCACCGTGACCCTGACCGCCACACAAAGTGTGGTCGAGGGCGGCGTGGTGACTTACACCGCGTCGGTCAACCACAAGGTCACCGGTTCGGACCTGGTGGTAAAGTTGGCCAACGGCCAGACCATCACCATCCCGGTGGGTGAGTCGTCTGCTTCGGTACCGTTCACTGCACCGAACAACGTGCACAACACCAACCTGGACCTGACCAACAAGATCACCAATATCTCGGGTGGCAATTACGAGAAGACCGTGGCGGTTGGTGAACCGGTGACCACTGTCACCGATAATCCGGCGACTCCGGACATCACCACGCTCACCCTGACCGCAACGGACACCGTGGCCGAAGGCGGCAAGATCACCTACACCGCCACCTTGACCAACAAGGCCGGTACCGACCTGGTGATCAAGCTGAGCAACGGTGAGAGCATCACCATCGCCGCGGGCTCGAAAGAAGCCTCGATCACCATCGATGCCCCAAGCGACGATGTGTATGTCGATGCCGAAGACCTGAGCGTGACCGTTACCGGCACCACCGGTGGTGACTTCGAGAAACTGGACGTCAGCAGTACTGCGGCCGTGACCAAGGTGACCGATACCATCGACACCACCACCGTGACCCTGACCGCCACACAAAGTGTGGTCGAGGGCGGCGTGGTGACCTACACCGCGTCGGTCAACCACAAGGTCACCGGTTCCGATCTGGTAGTGAAGTTGGCCAACGGCCAGACCATCACCATCCCGGTGGGCGAGTCGTCGGCTTCGGTACCGTTCACTGCACCGAACAACGTGCACAACACCAACCTGGATCTGACCAACAAGATCACCAATATCTCGGGCGGCAACTACGAGAAGACCGTGGCGGTTGGTGAACCGGTGACCACGGTCACCGACAACCCGGCGACTCCGGACGTCACCACGCTCACCCTGACCGCGACGGATACCGTGGCTGAAGGCGGGGCGATCACCTATACCGCCAGCCTGACCAACAAGGCGGGCACTGACCTCGTGATCAAGCTGAGCAACGGCGAGACCATCACCATCGCCGCCGGCTCGAAAGAAGCCTCGATCACTATCGACGCCCCAAGCGACGACGTCTACGTCGATGCCGGAGACCTCAGCGTGACCGTTACCGGCACCACCGGTGGCGACTTCGAGAAGCTGAACATCAGCAGCACTGCAGCCGTGACCAAGGTCACCGACACCATCGACACCACTACCGTCACCCTGACCGCGACTTCGACCGTCGCTGAAGGCGGCGTGGTGACCTACACGGCGTCGGTTAATCACAAGGTCACCGGTTCGGACCTAGTGGTGAAGTTGGCCAACGGCCAGACCATCACCATTCCGGTGGGCGAGTCGTCGGCTTCGGTACCGTTCACCGCACCGAACAACGTCCACAACACCAACCTGGACCTGACCAACAAGATCACCGACATCTCGGGCGGCAATTACGAGAAGACCGTGGCCGTAGGCGAGCCGGTGACCACTGTCACTGACAATCCGGCCACTCCGGACATCACCACGCTCACCCTGACCGCAACGGACACCGTGGCCGAAGGTGGCAAGATCACCTACACCGCCACCCTGACCAACAAGGCTGGCACCGACCTGGTGATCAAGCTGAGCAACGGTGAGACGATCACCATCGCCGCCGGTTCGAAAGAAGCGTCGATCACCATCAATGCCCCAAGCGATGACGTGTACCTCGATGCCGAAAACCTGAGCGTGACTGTCACCGGCACTACCGGTGGCGACTTCGAGAAGCTGAACATCAGCAACTCTGCAGCTGTGACCAAAGTCACCGACACCCTCGATAACACCGGTCTGACCCTGACTGCCACTCCTACCGTCCAGGAAGGTGGCCAGATCACCTACACCGCCACCTTGACCAACAAGGCCGGCACCGACATGACCATCAAGCTAAGCAACGGCGCCGTCATCAGCATCGAAGCGGGCAAGCTCTCCGGTAGCGTTACCGTTCCGGCGCCTACCGATGACGTCTATATCGATGCAGGCAACGTTTCGGCGAAGATCACCGAAACCAGCGGTGGCAACTTCGAGAAACTGAATGTCAGCGATACGGCGGCGGTCACTGCGGTAACGGATACCATCCAGACCACCACCCTCAGCATCAGCGGCACCTCCGCGGTCGCCGAAGGTGGCGATGCCACGTACGTCCTGAACCTGACCAACAAGGCCGAGAGCGACGTCACCGTCAAACTGACCTACACCGGCACCGCGGCCGATGGCACGGACTACACCGGCGTGGCCACCGTGGTGATCAAGGCCAACAGCACGCAGGCAACGTTCACCATCCCGACCCTCAAGGACAACTTCACCGAGGGCACCGAGCATTTCACCGTCAAGATCGATTCGGCCACTGGCGGCAACTTCGAGAAGCTCGACATCAGCTCCAGCGCCGGCAGCGTGACCACCCAGATCTTCGAGCCAGCCCCGGTTCTGGACCTGGATGGCAACGACTCCAGCGGCAAGACCGGTGCCGACTACCAGACCACCTTCACCGAGAACCAGCCAGGCAGTGGTGTGTCGATCGGCGATGTGGACGTCACCATCACCGACTTCGACAGCTCGAAGCTGACTGGCGCGACGGTCACCCTGACCAACCGCCAGCCGGGTGACGCGTTGAACCTGGGCAACAGTGTCAACGGCATCTCGATCAATGCCAACAGCACCGACGGCAAGGTAGTCCTGACCCTGAGCGGCGCTGCATCGCTGGCCGACTATATCCAGGCGATCAAGAACATCACCTTCATCAACAGCAGCGAGAACCCGAGCACCACGCCTCGCATCATTACCGTGACGGTGACCGACGGCGTTAATACCTCGAACACCGCCACGACCACGGTGAATGTGATCGCAGTCAACGACGCACCGGTTGCCACCGGCGGCGCCGTCACTGGCGTCGAAGACACGCCGCTGGTGCTGACCTGGAACGACTTCAACATTTCCGACGTCGACAGCGCCCTGTCGAGTCTGGGTGTGACCTTCACCCAGCTGCCAGCGGGTTCCCTGCAGCTCTTCAACGGCACCGCCTGGGTCAACGTCGCCCAGAACCAGACCGTCAGCCAGGCCGACATCGCTGCCGGCAACCTGCGGTTCGTGCCGAAACCCAACGAGTCGGGTATCGACGGATATGGCGGAACGGGCGTCGGCAACAAGCAGGCCGACTATGCCCAGATCAAGTACAAGCCTACCGACGGTACCGCTGCTGGTGGCGAGGCCACGCTGAAGGTCGATATTGCACCTGTAGCCGACAAGCCTGGCCTGAACATCGGCAGCAACACCCCCGATTCGCTTGGCCTGACCAAGGAAACCTGGAACAGCCTCACGGGCCTGGGCACCAACGGCAACGGCATCAGCGGTACTGCGCTGAAGAACGTGTTCGCCAACTCTGGCAGTGCCAGCAAGACCGAGCAGGTTACCAGCGCCGATTCGGGCGGTAGCGTTGCCGCCGGCACTGGCTCCAAGACCTCCGGCCTGATCTACCTGGAAGCCGGCCAGACCTACACCTTCAGCGGCACCGCCGATGACAGCCTGCAGGTCTACATCGGCAAAACCAGCGTGGTCGGCGCCACCTGGGGGGCGGGCGGTACGATCTCCGGCAGCTTCTCGCCGCCTGTCAGCGGCTACTACACCCTGGAGATCTACCACGCCAACCAGTCCGGCCCGGGCAGCCTGGATATCAACGTCAAGGTCGGTAACGGCCCGGTGACCGACCTGAGCAGCTCGGCCATCCCGATGTACCCGAACGTTGCGGCGATGGGTAACGCCGGGCTTTCCGTGTCCGATTTCCATGGCAGTGACGGCCAGGGCTACTACGACGGCTACAAGCTCAACGAAGGGCCGGAGAACGGCACCGTCAAGCTGGTTGGCATTTCCACCAACCTGACCGACACCGACGGCTCCGAGAGCCTGAGCGTCAAGCTGGACGGCATTCCGGCAGGTTCGGTGGTCAGCGATGGCGCCGGTCATACCGTAACCGTCGGCGCCACTTCGGTTGACGTCACCGGCTGGAGCCTCAACGGCCTGAGCATCAAACCGCCGGCGTACTACCAGGGCAGTTTCGATGTGAAGGTCACCTCGACCGCCACCGAGAGCGTGGGCGGCAGCAAAGCTTCCACCGAAGGCACGATCAAGGTAACTGTCTATCCGGACACCTACACCGCCAACAACCTGACCACCGACAGCGACAGTTTCACCGGCACCGCCACCAGCGACATCATCGTTGCCGACATCAGTGGCCTGCATGTGACGCCGGGTCAGGACTACAACATTGCGTTCATCGTCGATACCTCAGGCAGCATGGGCAGCGCGGTGGATGCCGCGCGCAACTCGCTGAAGTCGGTGTTCGATACCTTGGCCAACAGCGTCAAGGGCGCGCAGTCCGGTACAGTGAACATCCTGCTGGTGGACTTCTCCACCCAGGTGAACAGTACGGTTTCGGTCAACCTGGGCGACAAGAACGCGTTGAGCACGCTCTACACTGCGCTCAATACGCTCTATTCCAGCGGCTCGACCAACTACGAGGATGCCTTCAAGACCACCGCCAACTGGTTCAAGCAATTGATGGACGCGGGCAACACCGGCAGCCGCCAGACGTTCTTCATCACCGACGGCCAGCCGAACGTGTACCAGGCTGGCGAACGTGAGGGCACCTTCAAGAACATCGGCACCACGGTGGATTCCGTGCTCAAGTCGATCGGCTACAAGTTGGGCGACGTGGTCACCAACAAGATGGTGGGCAGCGACAACCGCTTCAGCATCGATGCCAAAGGCAACATGACCGCCGAGTACTGGGGCAAAAAGGGCTGGACCAACGACAATGGTGCGTCTGGACAGCTGCATGCCCAAGGTGATGGCACCTTTGAGTTCTCCTACGCTGAAAGCGGTTACTACTATGTGGACTACAACTCGCAACAAAGCTTCCTGTTGCTGTCCAACCTGTCTGGCGTGGAAGCCATCGGCCTGAACAGCGCGGTCAATGTCAACGACCTGAAGCCCTACGACACCGATAGCAAGCCGCAGACCAACATCGACCCGAGCAAACTGGCGGAAGCGATCCTGGGCCACACCGAAGCCACCGTGCCGGGCAATGACACCGTCAACGGTGGTGATGGCAACGACATCATCTTCGGTGACCTGGTGAGCTTCGGTTCGGTCGCCGGCAACGGTGTCGAAGCCATACAGGGCTATGTCGCAGGCCAGCTGGGTGTGGCCCTGGGTGATGTCGACGGTCGCGTGCTGCACAAGTACATCGTCGAGCACGTCAGCGAATTCGATGTCTCGCGCAGCAACGATGGCAATGACATTCTCAACGGTGGTGCGGGCAATGACCTCCTGTTCGGCCAGGGCGGCGACGACACCCTCGACGGTGGCAAGGGCAATGACATCCTGATCGGTGGCCTGGGCAAGGACACTTTGCTCGGTGGTGAAGGCAATGACATCCTGCTTGGCGGCAAGGGCGATGACACCATGACCGGTGGCAGCGGTGCCGACACCTTCGTATGGAAGGCTGGCGATACCGGCAATGACGTGATCAAGGACTTCAAGGTGGCCGAAGGCGACCGCATCGACCTGAAGGACCTGCTCCAGGGCGAGAAGGGCAGCACCATCGACAACTACCTGAAGCTCACCACGGTGGAAGGCACGACGACGCTGCAGGTCAGCAGCGAAGGCAAGCTCAATGCCGCCGGTGGTATCGCCAACGCCGATGTGACCATCAAGCTGGAAGGGGTGAACTGGTCCAACACCACGATCAACTCGTTGATCAGCGGTGCTGACCCGACCATCATCGTCCACAACAAGGACAGCTGATGCGCCAATGGGCTGCCCTGCAGCCCATCGCCATCACCGGCTTCAGGCTGGCGCTGTCCCTGTAGGAGCGGCCTTGTGTCGCGATGGGCTGCAGAGCAGCCCCCAGGTCTCCGGCATTGTTGCCGAAACCGTGGGGCCGCTTTGCGGCCCTATCGCGACACAAGGCCGCTCCTACAGGGCGCGTGCCTGGGCCTTTCCCGCAACTCCATGACAGCGCATACTCTGGCGCCGGGCCGGCGTGCCTGGTGATCTTTGCCTATGCTGCTGTCTACCACCAAGGAACCAATGTGACGAGGGACACCGCCATGTTCTACGTGCAACGCGATGCCGCTGGCCAGTTGCTGCGGGTAGAAGCAGCCGCTTTTGACGAGTTCACCGAAATGCTCCCCGCCGACCATGCCGATATCCAGGAATGGTTTGCCCATGACGTGGTGGAAAACAGCCTCAATCAGCTCAAGCAAAGCGACCTCGACATGATCCGCGTGCTCGAGGACCTGATCGATGTGCTGACCGCCAAGGGTGTGTTCAAGATCACCGACCTGCCCCCCGGTGCGCAGGCCAAGCTGCTCAACCGTTCTACAGCGCGCAAGGCGCTCAGCAGCCTGAACAATCTCATCGATGAAGAAGAGCAGGGCGGCTTGATCTGATTGCGTAGCACCCCTGGCAGCAGTGCTATGGTTATTCTTTAACGGTATTTAAAATATAGCTCTTATGACTTTATAGTCACTTCCACTGCGTACCCGTCGACCAATCGATGCGCCGCACGACTTGAACCCACACGGGAAATCCCCGTGCGTTTCTGATCGTTGCGCGCCATTGAAGTCGCGCACTGCGTGGGAGTGAAAAATGTCAGCCGCCTCGAACGCCTTGTCGATCATCGACAGCGCCCAGCCGCAACGCTTCGAAATCCGCCCGTTCTCCGGTGCCGTAGGCGCCGAGATCATCGGCCTGGATCTGGCCAAACCGGTCAACGCCGAGGATTTCGCCCGTATCCATCGCGCCCACCTCGATCACCATGTGTTGGTGTTCCGCGACCAGCGCATCAGCCCCGACCAGCAGATCGCCTTCAGCCGCCGTTTTGGTCCATTGCAGATCCATGTGCTCAAGCAGTTCCTGCTCGCCGGCCACCCCGAGATCCTGATCGTTTCCAACATCGTCGAAAACGGCCAGAACATCGGCCTGGGTGATGCCGGCAAGTTCTGGCACTCGGACCTGTCGTACAAGGAACTGCCCAGCCTCGGCTCCATGCTGCATGCCCAGGAACTGCCCGACGAGGGCGGCGATACCTTGTTCGCCGACATGCACAAGGCCTGGGACGCCGTACCCGCGGCCCTGCGCAAGGTCATCGAGGGCCGTGATGCTGCGCACTCCTACACCGCCCGTTACGCCGAGACCAAATTCGAAGGCAACTGGCGCCCGACCCTGACCGCCGAGCAACTGGAGCAGGTACAGGAAGTCATCCACCCGGTGGTCCGTACCCACCCGGAAAACGGCCGCAAGGCGCTGTTCGTCAGCGAAGGTTTCACCACCCGCATCGTCGGCCTGCCAAGCGACGAAAGCCGCGACGTGCTGCAACAGCTGTATGCCCTGAGCGTGCTGGAGCAGAACATCTACCGCCACCAGTGGCAGCCCCACGACATGGTGTTCTGGGACAACCGCTCGCTGATCCACCTGGCCACCGGCTGCCCCGCACACCTGCGGCGCAAGCTTTACCGCACCACCATCCAGGGCGATGCCCCGTTCTGACGACTGAGGAAACCCATCATGCGTAAATCCATCAGCCGCCTGGCGGCAAGCATCGGCCTGGGCGCAAGCCTGGTCGTAGGCAGCCTGGCGGCCCCCGCCGCGGCGCAAGCAGAAGGCAAGATTCGCATCGCCGAACAGTTCGGCATTGTCTACCTGCTGCTGAACGTAGTGCGTGACCAGCATCTGATCGAAAAACATGGCAAGGAGCAGGGCATCGACATCGAAGTCGATTGGGCCCAGCTGTCGGGTGGGTCGGCCATCAACGACGCACTGCTGTCCGGTTCGGTGGACATCGCCGGTGCCGGCGTCGGCCCACTGTTGACCGTGTGGGACCGTACCAAGGGCCGACAGAACGTCAAGGCCGTGGCCTCGCTGGGCAACTTCCCGTACTACCTGGTCAGCAGCAACCCCAACGTGAAGACCATTGCCGACCTCTCCGACAAGGACCGCATCGCCGTGCCGGCGGTAGGCGTTTCGGTGCAGTCGCGCTTCCTGCAATACGCCGCCGCCCAGCAATGGGGCGACAAGGAATACAACCGCCTCGACAAGTACACCCTGGCCGTGCCGCACCCGGATGCCACTGCCGCGCTGCTGGCCGGCGGCACCGAACTCAACGGGCACTTCTCCAACCCGCCGTTCCAGGACCAGGTGCTGGCCAACAAGAACGTGCACGTGGTGCTCAACAGCTACGACCTGCTCGGCCCCAACTCGCCGACCTTGCTGTTCGCCACCGAAAAATTCCGCAAGGACAACCCCAAGACCTACAAGGCCTTCGTCGATGCGCTGGCCGAAGCCGCGGACTTTGCCCAGAAGGACAAGGCGGCCGCCGCCGACACCTACATCCGCGTGACCAAGGCCAAGATCGACCGCGACACGTTGATCAAGCTGATCGACAACCCGCAGTACGAATTCACCGTCACGCCAAAGAACACCTACAAGCTGGCCGACTTCCTCTATCGAGTAGGCGCCATCAAGCACAAGCCGGAATCGTGGAAGGACTACTTCTTCCAGGATGAACGCCCGCTGCAGGGGAGCTGACCGATCATGACCGCCCCATTGCCAGGCCACACGGCCAGCAACCTGAGCCGTGTCGCAACGCCGCCTTTGCTCAAGGTGGATAACCTCAGCCTCGAATACCGCACCGCGCAACGCGTGGTGCGGGCCACCCACCAGGTCAGCTTCGAAGTCGACCGTGCCGACCGCTTCGTGCTGCTCGGCCCCTCCGGCTGCGGCAAGTCCACCTTGCTCAAGGCCGTGGCCGGGTTCATCTCGCCCCAGGAGGGGCAGATTCTACTGCAAGGTCAGCCAGTCAGCGGCCCAGGCCCCGACCGCATCGTGGTGTTCCAGGAGTTCGACCAGCTGCCGCCATGGAAGACGGTGAAACAGAACGTCATGTTCCCTCTTCTGGTGTCGGGCCAGCTGAAACGCGCCGAGGCCGAGGAGCGGGCGCTGCACTACCTGGACAAAGTCGGCCTGGCCGCCTTCGCCGATGCCTACCCACACACCCTGTCGGGCGGTATGAAAGCGCGCGTGGCAATTGCCCGGGCCTTGGCCACGCAGCCGAAGATCCTGCTGATGGACGAACCGTTCGCGGCACTTGATGCGCTGACCCGGCGCAAGATGCAGGAAGAACTGCTGCTGCTGTGGGAGGAGGTGCGTTTTACCCTGCTGTTCGTTACCCACTCCATCGAAGAGGCTCTGGTGGTCGGCAACCGCATCCTGCTGTTGTCCCCCCACCCGGGGCGGGTGCGCGCCGAAGTGCACAGCCACCAGTACGACTTGGGCAGCCTGGGTGGTAGCGACTTCCAGGCCAGTGCCCGGCGCATCCATCGTTTGCTGTTCGATGAGGTGGATGCCCCCGAACAGCCCGACGATCTTGGTTTCAACGATATCCGTATCGCCTACTGACAGGAGCTTCAGCCATGACCACTACACCTGTACGCCAGGAATACGAGGTGCAGCTGGAGCCTTTGCTCAGTGTGCCTGTGGAGCGCAACCTGCCGTTGGCTCAGCGCCTGTGGCAGCACGGCTGGTTGCGCAAGGCGGTCATCCTGCTGGTGATCGCCGCGCTGTGGGAGGCCATTGCCCGCTACCAGGGCAACGACCTGCTGCTACCGACCTTCCTGCAGACGGCCACGGCGCTGTGGGACGGCATGGTCAGCGGTGAGTTGCCGGCCAAGGTTGGCGTGTCGCTGGTGATTCTGCTCAAGGGTTACCTGCTGGGGATCATCCTGGCCTTCGGCCTCACCAGCCTGGCGGTGTCGACCCAGCTTGGGCGCGATCTGCTGGGCACCCTTACCTCGATGTTCAACCCGTTGCCGGCGATTGCCCTGTTGCCGCTGGCTTTGCTGTGGTTCGGGCTGGGCGACAACAGCCTGATCTTCGTGCTGGTGCACTCGGTGCTATGGGCGCTGGCGCTGAACACCTATGCGGGCTTTCTCGGCGTGTCGGAAACCCTGCGTATGGCCGGGCGCAATTACGGCCTGAAAGGGCTGCGGCTGGTGCTGCATATCCTGGTGCCGGCGGCGTTGCCGTCGATCCTCTCGGGGCTGAAGATCGGCTGGGCATTCGCCTGGCGCACACTGATCGCTGCCGAGCTGGTGTTCGGGGCCAGCAGTGGCAAAGGCGGGTTGGGTTGGTACATCTTCCAGAACCGCAACGAGCTGTACACCGACAAGGTGTTTGCCGGGTTGGCGGTGGTGATCCTGATCGGCTTGCTGGTGGAAGGGCTGGTGTTCAATACCCTCGAGCGGCTGACGGTACGGCGTTGGGGCATGCAGCGCTAACTGGTATGCCTGTGCCGGCCTCTTAGCGGGCAAGCCCGCGAAGAGGCCAGCACAGGCTAAAAATTCTGGTACTGCGCCGCCGCATTGCTCAGGATCTTGCCAATCTCCTCCCGCAAGCCGCCCGGCTGCTCCACCACCACCCCATCGCCATGGCTCAACAGCCACCAGCGCAACGGCCAGCCGTCACTCACCGTGGCCTGCAACCGATGCCCGTGCTCCAAGGCCGTCAGCTGCATGTCGCTACTCAACGGCGCAACCCGCAACTGCCGCGCCAGCGTATCGCTGATCCGCGCCACCAACTCCACCCCCTCACCCCGAGCCGGTTGCAGCGCATCACCGCGCAGGTGCGTCAACAAGTCGAAATTGCCGCGCAAGTCGCCCACTGCGCTCGCCGACCAATGCCAGCCAAACGGGATGCTCTTGTCATTGCGCTCCAGCGGAAATATCAGCGACAGCTCATTGAGATCACGCTCGACAGTGCGTTTGCTGACAGTGAAGCCCACGTCACGCAGGCGCCAGACCAATTCGGCGCTGGTAATGCCTGGGGAGCGGCTGGGCAACTGGCGCAGCAGCGCCCACTGTCGGCTGAGGGTGGCGCGAGTTGTGGCGAACGGCAAAAGATAACGTCCTTGTCTAGGCTTGCCGCAATAGGATGGCGGCAGGCGTGGGTCATGGCAATTGGCCACAGCCTGCTCAGATCAAGGAAGTCGCATTTGGTTGCCTGGCGCCGAATCGTTCGCGACAGGTTTTGACGTTACGTCACGCAGAATCACGCCTCATCACAGCCGAAGGTTGGGGTTGTGTGTCGTTCAATGAGGATGAACATGTCTGCTGCCAGCAATATCCATTCGCTGCTTGCCCGCCTTTTGCCCGAGCGGGTCATTGCCCCACCGGCCGCTGTCGGGAGGCGACAGCGACTGTTTGCCGGGATAGGGTTGCCCAGCCAGCGCTCGCTGCTGGTCAGCCGCTTGGACGAAGCCAGCGACTTGCAGGCGGTGTACGTCGACCTGCGCCGCCAGGCCTTGCAAGGCAGCGTGGCGGCGCTCAACGACCTTGGCTGGATCTGGCTCAACGGCAAATACTGGCGTGCTGACACCGTGTTGGCCGGCCACCTGTTGCGCATGGCGGCCCTGCAAGGCAATGCCGCGGCATGGTTCAACCTTGGGCAGCAACATTACTTTGGCAAAGGCATCGAGCCCTCTTACATGCAGGCGGCGGAGTGCTACCGGCAGGCTTTCGAGCGGGGCATGCTGCATGCCGCTGCCGCGCTGGGCGACCTGTACGAGGAAGAGGTGTGTGATGGCGGCCTGCAGTGGCAGGTCGACCTAGTGCAGGCCTACCAGTGGTTCCTGCGCGGGGCCGAGCAGGGCGAGGCACGCTGCCGTTTCGAGGTGGGCTACCGGCTGATGCATGGGCTGTACGTGGAGGCTGATCTAAAGGCCGCGCTGTACTGGCTGGAGCTGGCGGCAGCTGCGGGGGTGGTACAGGCGGCCGAAGAGCTGGCGGTGCACTTCAGCAGCCGTGACGAGGGCCGCTACCAGGAGTGGCGTGACCGGGCGGTGCAGATGGGCAGTACACTGGCCTTGACCATGAAGCTGGAAGACCAGATACAGCCCTGAATGCTCTGTTGCCTGTCCGGGCCTCTTCGCGGGTAAACCCGCTCCCACAGGTACCGCGCATGGCTGAATCCTATGCAGCACCTGTGGGAGCGGGTTTACCCGCGAAGAGGCCGGCACAGGCAGGCCAGAAGGCCCAGCATGAACAACAATTCATCCATCCCCCTGGTTGACGACAGGGGGAGGCACAGGCGTATATTGATAGTTAGCAAACTATGAATATCCTTGGTTCCTGTCATGTCCCTTGATCTCCTGCGCCTGCAAGTCAGCAGTGGCATGGTGGTTGCCGCCCGCCATTGGCGGCGCATCTGCCATACCGCCCTGACCGGTTACGGCATTTCCGAGGCCTGCGCCGCGCCGTTGCTGATGATCGTGCGCCTGGGTGACGGCGTGCATCAGGTGGCCGTGGCCCAGGCCGCCGGCCTGGAAAGCCCGTCGCTGGTGCGCCTGCTCGACCAGCTGTGCAAGGCTGGCCTGGTATGTCGCAGCGAAGACCCGCTGGACCGCCGCGCCAAGGCCCTGAGCCTGACCGCCGAAGGCCGCACCCTGGCCGAGTCCATCGAAGCCGAACTGGTGCGCCTGCGTCGCGAGGTGCTGCATGGCATCGACCAGGCCGACCTGGAAGCCGCCTTGCGCGTGCTGCGTGCCTTCGAAGCCGCCGGCCTGGGCAACACAGGCGGGGCAGCATGAACGGTTTCTTCAGCTCGGTGCCCCCGGCCCGCGACTGGTTCTATGGCGTGCGTACCTTTGCCGCCTCCATGATCGCCCTGTACATCGCCCTGCTCATGCAGTTGCCGCGCCCCTATTGGGCCATGGCCACGGTGTACATCGTCTCCAGCCCGTTCCTTGGCCCCACCAGCTCCAAGGCCCTGTACCGTGCCGTGGGCACGCTGCTCGGTGCCGGCGGGGCGATTTTCCTGGTACCACCGCTGGTGCAGTCGCCGTTGCTGCTGAGCATCGCCATCGCTCTGTGGACCGGCACCTTGCTGTTCCTTTCGCTGAACCTGCGCACCGCCAACAACTACGTGCTGATGCTGGCCGGCTACACCTTGCCGATGATTGCCCTGGCGGTGGTCGACAACCCGCTTGCTGTGTTCGACGTGGCGTCTTCCCGCGCCCAGGAAATCTGCCTGGGGATCGTCTGCGCGGCGGTGGTCGGAGCGATCTTCTGGCCACGCCGGCTGGCGCCAGTTGTAGTCGGTGCCACTGGTAGCTGGTTCACCGAAGCGATCCGCTACAGCGACACCTACCTGGCCCGCCAGGCCAGCGCAGACCAGGTTGGCGGCATGCGCGGGGCGATGGTCGCCACCTTCAACTCGCTGGAGCTGATGATCGGCCAGCTCGGCCATGAAGGCGCTGGTCCGCACACCCTGAAGAATGCCCGCGAGTTGCGCGGGCGCATGATCCACCTGCTGCCCGTGATCGATGCCCTCGACGACGCCCTGGTCGCCCTCGAAGGCCGCGCCCCGGCACAGTTCGCCCAGTTGCAGCCGTTGCTCGATGCCGCCCGCGAATGGCTCAAAGGCACCGTCGACAGCGCCTCGGTCGCCCGCTGGACCGCCCTGCACGAACAGATCGAGCGCCTGCAGCCCGGCGCCGCTGCCCTCGACCAGCGCGCCGAACTGCTGCTGTCCAACGCCCTGTATCGCCTGACCGAATGGGCCGACCTGTGGCAGGACTGCTGCAGCCTGCAACATGCCCTGCGCAGCGACGATCCCAAACCCTGGCGCGCGGTGTACCGCCACTGGCGCCTGGGTCGCCTGACGGCGTTCTTCGACCGTGGCCTGATGCTGTATTCGGTGGCCTCAACCGTGCTGGCGATCGTTGTCGCCTGCGGCTTGTGGATTGGCCTGGGCTGGAACGACGGCGCCAGCGCAGTGATCCTCGCCGCCGTGTCGTGCAGCTTCTTCGCCGCCATGGATGACCCGGCGCCGCAGATCTACAGGTTCTTCTTCTGGACGCTGATGTCGGTCATCTTCTCCAGCCTGTACCTATTCCTGGTGCTGCCCAACCTGCACGACTTCCCGATGCTGGTGCTGGCCTTCGCCGTGCCATTCATCTGCGTTGGCACCCTGACCGTGCAGCCGCGCTTCTACCTGGGTACCTTGCTGACCATCGTCAACACCTCGACCTTCATCAGCATCCAGGGTGCCTACGATGCTGACTTCTTCACCTTCCTCAATTCCAACCTGGCCGGCCCCGTGGGGCTGCTGTTCGCCTTCATCTGGACCTTGGTGATGCGCCCGTTCGGCGTGGAGCTGGCAGCCAAGCGCATGACCCGCTTCGCCTGGCGCGACATCGTCGAAATGACCGAGCCGGCCACCCTGGCCGAGCACCGCCAGGTCGGTGTGCAGATGCTCGACCGCCTGATGCAGCACCTGCCGCGCTTGTCGCAAACCGGGCAGGACAGCGGCGTGGCACTGCGCGACCTGCGCGTGGGGTTGAACCTGCTCGACCTGCTGGCCTATATGCCGCGTGCCGGGCAGCAGGCTCGTGAGCGCCTGAACACGGTAGTCGAGGAAGTCGGCGCACACTACGCCGCCTGCCTGCGCGCCGGCGAGCGCCTGCACGCCCCGGCCGCGCTGCTGCGCAACATGGAGCGCGCGCGCCTGGCGCTGAACCTGGATGAGCTGTACGAGCGCGGCGATGCCCGTACCCACCTGCTGCACGCGCTGAGCGGCCTGCGCCTGGCGCTGCTGCCGGGCGTGGAGGTGATGCTCGAGCCAGCCGAACAACCGCAACTGCCCCCCGGCCTCGACGGAGCGCCCCTGTGATTGGTGAACTGGATATCAGCGGGGTATTCCTGCCCACGCTGCTGGTGATGATGTTTGGCACCTACCTGCTGTTCCTCGGGGTGCACGCGGTGCTGGTGCGCCTGCATTTCTACCGCCTGGTCTGGCACCGGGCGTTGTTCAACGTTGCTCTGTATGCCGTGCTGCTTGGTGCGGTGGACCACTTTTGCCGAAACCTGATGCTGCCATGAAAAAACCTTTGCTGACCCTGGGCCGTGTGGTCCTGACCTTGCTGGTAGTGACCTTCGCCGCCGTGCTCGTGTGGCAGATGGTGGTGTACTACATGTTCGCCCCCTGGACCCGCGACGGCCACATCCGCGCCGACGTGATCCAGATTGCCCCGGACGTGTCCGGGCTGATCCAGAAGGTCGAGGTGCGTGACAACCAGACCGTCAAGCGCGGCGATGTGCTGTTCACCATCGACCAGGACCGCTTCACCCTGGCCCTGCGCCAGGCCAAGGCGACCCTGGGTGAGCGCCAGGAAACCCTGGCCCAGGCCTCCCGCGAAGCGCAGCGCAACCGCAAGCTGGGCAACCTGGTGGCCGCCGAGCAGCTGGAAGAAAGCCAGTCCCGCGAGGCCCGTGCCCGTTCCGCCGTCAGCGAAGCGCAGGTGGCCGTCGATACCGCCCAGCTCAACCTCGACCGCTCGGTGGTGCGCAGCCCGGTGGACGGTTACCTGAACGACCGAGCACCGCGTAATCACGAATTCGTCACCGCCGGCCGCCCGGTGCTGTCGGTGGTCGACAGCGCCTCGTACCACGTCGATGGCTACTTCGAGGAAACCAAGCTTGGCGGTATCCACATCGGCGATGCCGTGGACATTCGCGTCATGGGCGACAACACCCGCCTGCGTGGCCATGTGCAAAGCTTTGCCGCCGGCATCGAAGACCGCGACCGCAGCAGTGGTGCCAACCTGTTGCCCAACGTCAACCCCGCATTCAGCTGGGTGCGCCTGGCCCAGCGTATTCCGGTGCGCATCGCCTTTGATGAAGTGCCGCAAGACTTCCGCATGATTGCCGGGCGAACCGCCACGGTGTCGATCATCGAGGGCCAGCGCCCATGAAACAGCTGATCCTGGCGGGGCTGTGCCTGTCGTTGGGGGCCTGCATGATGGTCGGCCCCGACTATGAGGTGCCGAAGGACGCGGCGGTGCAACGCAGCGACCTCAACGGCCCGCTGCGCCAGGATGCCGACAGCGTGGTATCGGCACCGGTGCCTGAGGACTGGTGGCAGCTGTACCAGGATCAACGGCTGAACGAGCTGGTGCGCCAGGCCCTGAGTGCCAACACCGACCTGCGCGTGGCTGCCGCCAACATTGCCAAGGCGCGCGCCCAGGTCGAAGTGGCTGAGTCGCAAGGTGGCTTCAACGGCGGCGTCAAACTTGGCGCCCAGCGCCTGCAGGAATCGGGCGAGGCCTTCCTGCTGCCAGAGAAAGTGCCGGTGGCCAACATCGGCGAAGCCATCATCAGTGCTTCGTACCAGTTCGACCTGTGGGGTACTTTCAAGCGTGGCACCGAGGCGGCCAAGGCCAATGCCGACGCAGTGCAGGCCGCCGCCGATACCGCCCGCATCACCCTGGTGGCGGATGTGGTCAAGGCCTACACCCAGGTGTGCTCGGCCAACGAGGAATACCACATTGCCCGCGAGTCGCTCGACCTGCAGGAGCAGAGCGTGAAGCTTAACCAGCGCCTGCGTGATGCCGGGCGTGGCGACGAAACCCAGGTCACCCGCTCGCAGACCCAGTTCAAATCCTTGCGCGCCGAACTGCCACGCTTCAAGGCGGAGCGCGAGACTGGCATGTACACACTGGCCGCTTTGTTGGCAAAACCGGTTGATCAGTTGCCTGCCGGCACTGCCGATTGTGCCGAGCTGCCGCACCTGAACCAGCTGGTCCCGGTGGGCGATGGCGCGGCGTTGCTCAAGCGCCGTCCCGACGTGCGTCAGGCCGAACGGCAGCTGGCCGCTGCCACTGCCTACATCGGCGTGGCCACCGGCGCCCTGTACCCCGACATCAGCATTGGCGCCCAGATTGGCACCATCGGTATCCTCGAGAACCTTGGCGAGCCGGCGACCAACCGCTGGGGCTTCGGCCCGCAGATCAGCTGGACCATCCCCACCAACGGCACCCGCGCCCGCATTCGCATGGCCGAAGCCTCGACCCAGGCAGCCCTGGCGAATTTTGACGGGGTAGTGTTGAACGCCATTCGCGAGACCCAGACCCGCCTGGCGCAGTACAGCGCCCTGCTGGACCGGCGTGACGCGCTGGCCGAGGCGGAGAAGTCGGCCAAGGAAGCGGCGGACCAGACTCATCGCTATTACCAGGCGGGGCGTGAATCGTTCCTGGCCGACCTACAGGCGACGCGTACCTATACCGACATGCGCGCGCAGCTGGCAGCGGCCAATAGCCAAGTGGCTCAGGGGCAGATTGGTGTGTTCCTGGCGTTGGGTGGGGGGTGGAAGGGCACCGCCAAGCCTTGAGGCCCAATCGCCGGCAAGCCAGCTCCCATAGAGCTGCACATAACTTACTGATTTAGCGGGGACCCTGTGGGAGCGGGCGTGCCCGCGAACACCGGCGCAGCCGGTGCCAGCCACCGCGTTGAATTCTTCGCGGGCACGCCCGCTCCCACATGTACTGCGCTGTTTTCGAGCCCTGTAGTCCACCTGTGGGAGCTGGCTTGCCGGCGATCGAGGGCAAAGCCCTCGCCTAGGCCCTAGAGCTGTAAGACATTTCCGAACCTGAAACCAAATGCTTCAGTTCGGATGCCATGTCGAATTATCCTACAGCACCTGTCGGAAGGTGCTGTCTTGGCTGGGAAGTGTTCCCGGACTACTGTCGTGGGGTCGCCTCGCAAGGCGATCGGGCGTGAGACACCCGGTTTACATTCGGTAGCACCGCGTTATGGCGGTCGTGTGCGGACAGGCTTCGGCCTGGCCGGGGTTACCGTATGTCCCGTGTCTCACACCGTACACGACTGCCACCCAACTTCGTGAGACAAGGAGGAGAGCAGTTCAATCCACCATACGGAGTTCTGCCATGAATAAGCTCGTCCCCGATCCACCTGTTACCGATCTGCTTTTGCTCGACCCTCCCGCGCTCTCACTAATCGAGCCACTTAGCCCCCAAGACTGCGAAGAACTGGTCAGCGCCTTCACCCTGACCATCGACCACACCACCACAGTCCTTCTCGACAACCCTCCCGGCGACAAGCGCAATGCCATGGGCATGAATATTCGTTTGCTCTGCCGCCTGATCAATGCCGTGTGTGATCACGCACATGCAACCCACCGCGATCAAGGAGCGGCCCGATGAGCAATGACCCGAGAGACTCTGCAACCGCAGGGGTGGAAACCTTTGACCTGTTCCGCCTGCAGCCCAACGTGCCGTTCAGCCATGCATTTTCTCAGCTATCGGTGTTGCTTGGCTGTATCCGCCACTTGACCACCGAAGCGGAAATGGATAACGACCGCATTGCCGGCAGTGCTGCGCGGATACTCAGCGAGATGGCCAAGGCGCTGATCGATGATATGGAGCTAGGGCTGAACAAGGGTCTTCAGTAACCATCAGGAACCTGCGGCCGCTACAGCAGGCCTCGCGTTAGGGTTGGCAGGTGTTCGCCGCTAGATGTTCCTCGCCTGTGAGATCGAGCGCCGCCCGCGCGGCGCTCGATCTCACAGGCGAGGAACATCCAACGGCGGACATCCCATCATCTGATTTGTAGCAAGATTTTTCATGAAATCCGCCCGGCACCCTTGAGCGAAGCAAAGTGGAAGTGAACAATGTTCTCTTTCGCATTTCCTTCGAGACTGGCCATGAAAACCCGTTCCCGTCTGCTTGCCTGGCTGCCGGCTATATTGCTCGGCCCGGTGCTGGCGCTGTGTAGCACTTTGGCGCTGGCCGAAGCCCCCGCCGAGGCCACCAAGGCCTTGCACCTGCTCGACTACATTGGCGCCGACTACCCGCCGACCGTGCAAGAAGGCAAGGTGATCGACGATGGTGAATACCGCGAGCAGCAGGAGTTCAGCGCGGTGTTGGCCGACTTGGTCAAAGGCCTGCCTGCGCATGCCGAACAAGCGGCCTTGGAGCAGGGCGTCCAGGCGCTGCGTCAGGCCATCGACCAGCGTCAGGACGGCCCAACGGTGGCCAAGCAGGCCCGTCAGCTGGGCGCGCGCCTGGCAGTGGCCTATGAGGTCAGCCAAGCCCCGGTTATCACGCCTGACCCAGCCCGTGGCGCTTCGCTGTACGCGCAAAACTGCTCGATCTGCCACGGTGATAACGGCGCGGGCGACGGCCCGGCAGGCGTAGGCCTTGAGCCGGCACCGGCCAACCTGCGCGATGTTTCGCGCCTCGACCAGTTGAGCCTGTTCGACCTTTACAACACCCTGGCCCTGGGTATCGATGGCACCGAGATGCCTTCGTTTGCCGACCAGCTGGACGACCGCCAGCGTTGGGATGTGGCTGCCTACATCGCCAGCTTCACCGCCAAGCCAGAAGCCGGCAAAGGCGACAAGACCTGGAACATCGCCGACCTGGCCCGCCAGACCCCGGCCGAAGTCTCCGCCAGCGAAGGTGCCACGGTCGTGGAGGCGTTCCGCGCCCAGCGCGCCCAGCCGCCACAGGTCAAGCGTGGCCCGGCGCAATTGCTCGAATACACCGCGAGCACCTTGGACAAGAGCCTGGCGACCTACCGCGCAGGTGATCACGACCAGGCCTATGACCTGTCAGTGGCGGCCTACCTGGAAGGCTTCGAGCTGGTGGAAAGCTCGCTGGACAACATCGACACCCAGGCGCGCAAGGACACCGAAAAATCGCTGATGGCGTACCGTCAGTCGCTGCAGGACGGCTTGCCCGTGGCCCAGGCCGAGCAACGCCTGAGCGAAGCCAAGGCCAAGCTCGAGCAGGCTTCCAAGCTGCTGGGCAGCGATGGCCTGAGCTGGTCGCTGAGCTTTGTATCCGGCTTGCTGATCCTGCTGCGCGAAGGCCTGGAGGCGATTCTGGTGCTGGCGGCGATCCTGGCCTTCCTGCGCAATACCGGCCAGCAGTCGGCGGTGCGCAGCGTCAACATCGGCTGGGGCCTGGCGTTGGTGGCTGGTTTCGCAACCTGGGCGCTGGCAGCCTACGTGATCGACGTCGGTGGCGCCCAGCGCGAACTGCTGGAAGGCTGCACGGCGCTTTTCGCCGCGGTGATGGTGCTGTGGCTTGGCGTGTGGATGCACGACCGCCGCCATGCCGCCGCCTGGCAGGACTACATCAAGAGCAGCCTGGTCAGTGGTGGCGGACGTTTCGGTTTTGCCGTGCTGGCGTTCTTCTCGGTTTACCGCGAACTGTTCGAAGTGATCCTGTTCTACGAAACCCTGTGGCTGCAGGCCGGCCCAGCCGGGCACCAGGCGGTGCTGGCGGGTGGTGCCACGGCGCTGGTGCTGCTGGTGGGGTTGGCCTGGGTGATCCTGCGTGGCTCGGCCAAGCTGCCGCTGTCGCTGTTCTTCAGCATCAACGCCGCGCTGCTATGTGCCTTGTCGGTGGTGTTCGCCGGGCATGGCGTGAAGGCGCTGCAAGAGGCCGGGGTACTTGGAACGCGGCCGGTGGCGTTCTTCGAGTTCGACTGGCTGGGGATTCACGCTGACGCCTACTCGCTTTCGGCGCAGGCGCTGGCCTTGCTGGCCATCGTGTTCCTGTACGGGCGCTCGCGCCTGGCGGAGAAGCGCAGGGCAGCGGCCAACTGATTGGGGCCGCGCTGCGGCCCATCGCCGGCAAGCCAGCTCCCACCCCGACCGCATCGGCCTCAAGCCATTTGCAGTACCTGTGGGAGCCGGCTTGCCGGCGATGGGCTGCAAGGCAGCCCCTGGCATTATCAGTTCAGGCCGGCTGTGGCGCCTTGAGAATGTTCTGCAGCAACTGGACGCTTTCGACAGCGTCATGACCCAGGCTGGTCAGGTAGCCGCCATCAGGTTGATCGGTCAGCCCCTTTTCATGCAGGCGTTTTGCAGCCGCGATCAGGGCGGGGGCGGCGGTGCTGGTTATCTTGATGCCTTCCTGGCTGCTATCGTGTTTGAACAGCGCGAGTACTTCCAGTTCGTCGATCAGATCGGGGGTAAAAGGCATGGCGACTCCTGACTTCCAGACAAGGATGACGGCACCGTTCTACGGTGCCTGACCTTCGAGTGTAGCCGGGTTATTCGTCCTCGCCTTGATCCATCTCAGGCGGCAGTTCCGGCAGCGCGCGCAGGGCATTCTCGTACCACTCGCGGTCGAACTCGCGGTCTTCCACCAGCATATTGTCAATTTCGAAGGCCAGTACATGGGCCATCAGGTTGAGAATGTCTTCGCGCTCGTAACCGACCAGGGTCAGTTTGTTGAATGTGGCTTTCGCCGCCGCCGGGTCGCCGCTTTCGATCTGGTTCTCGATGGCCTGGGTCAGCGTTGCCTCGGCGAAGGCTTCGTCGTCGTCATTGTCGATGTCGGTGGGCTCGCTCATGGCGGTACTCCTGTGATGGGATGCACAGTGTGCCACGCCTGTGGCGGCAATGCCCGGGCATTGACGGGGCGCATGACGCTGGTCAGGAGCGGGCGTACGGTCTATAAAAGCCGGGCCAACCCCTTACGGCCTGGAGGCTGTTACCTCATGCTCAAGCTTCATGGATTCTCGGTCAGCAACTACTACAACATGGTCAAGCTGGCCCTGCTGGAAAAAGGCCTGCCCTTCGAGGAAGTCACCTTCTATGGCGGCCAGGCGCCACAGGCGCTGGAAGTGAGCCCGCGAGGCAAGGTGCCGGTGCTGCAGACCGAACACGGCTTCCTCAGCGAAACCAGTGTGATCCTCGACTATATCGAGCAGACCCAGGGCGGCAAGGCGCTGCTGCCGGCCGACCCGTTCGGGCAGGCCAAGGTGCGTGAGCTGCTCAAGGAAATCGAGCTGTACATCGAACTGCCGGCGCGTACCTGCTATGCCGAGTCTTTCTTTGGTATGCAGGTCGAGCCGCTGATAAAGGAAAAAGCCCGCGCCGACCTGCTGGCCGGTTTTGCCACGCTCAAGCGCAACGGCCGCTTCGCACCCTATGTGGCGGGTGAGCAACTGACCCTGGCAGACCTGATGTTCTGCTTCTCGGTAGACCTGGCCTGTGCGGTGGGCAAGAAGGTGCTGAACATCGACTTCCTGGCGGACTTCCCAGAGGCCAAGGCGTTGCTGCAGCTGATGGGCGACAATCCGCACATGGCGCGGATCGTGGCGGACAAGGAGGCGGCGATGCCGGCCTTCATGGAGATGATTCGCAGCGGCAAGCGCTGAGTCTGGTGTTGGACCCTTCGCGGGCACGCCCGCTCCCACAGGGAAACGATGTACCTGTGGGAGCGGGCGTGCCCGCGAACGAGGGCGAAGCCCTCGCAATGGGCCTTAACGCGAAGCCAGCAGCGCCTTGCCGCGGGCGACGGCCGCACGCACCTGCGCCGGTGCGGTACCACCAATGTGGTTACGGGCATTCACCGAGCCTTCCAGGGTCAGCACGGCAAACACGTCCTGCTCGATCTGGTCGCTGAACTGGCGCAGTTCGTCCAGGCTCATTTCGGCCAGGTCCTTGCCGGTGTCCACGCCATACTTCACCGCGTGACCCACGATCTCGTGGCAGTCACGGAACGGCAGGCCACGGCGTACCAGGTAGTCGGCCAGGTCGGTGGCGGTGGAGAAACCGCGCAGGGCCGCTTCACGCATGATGGCGTGCTTGGGCTTGATTGCCGGGATCATGTCGGCAAAGGCACGCAGCGAGTCGCGCAGGGTGTCGGCGGCGTCGAACAGCGGTTCCTTGTCTTCCTGGTTGTCCTTGTTGTAGGCCAGCGGCTGGCCTTTCATCAGGGTCAGCAGGCCAGTCAGGGCGCCGAACACACGGCCGCTCTTGCCACGTACCAGTTCCGGCACGTCCGGGTTCTTTTTCTGCGGCATGATGGAGCTGCCGGTGCAGAAGCGGTCTGGCAGGTCGATGAACTGGAACTGTGCGCTGGTCCACAGCACCAGCTCTTCGGAGAAGCGCGACAGGTGCATCATCGCCACGCTGGCGGCGGCGCAGAATTCGATGGCGAAGTCGCGGTCCGACACGCCGTCCAGCGAGTTGCCGGCCACGGCTTCGAAGCCCAGCAGCTTGCAGGTGAGTTCACGGTCGATCGGGTAGGTGGTGCCTGCCAGCGCGGCGCTGCCCAGGGGCATGCGGTTGGCACGCTTGCGGCAGTCGACCAGGCGCTCGTAGTCGCGGCTGAGCATTTCGAACCAGGCCAGCAGGTGGTGGCCGAAGGTGACCGGCTGGGCAGTTTGCAGGTGGGTGAAGCCGGGCATGATGGTTTCGGCTTCACGTTCGGCCTGCTCCAGCAGGCCCTGCTGCAGGCGGGTGATTTCGGCCAGAATCAGGTCGATTTCGTCGCGCAGCCAAAGGCGAATGTCGGTGGCCACCTGGTCGTTGCGGCTACGGCCGGTGTGCAGCTTCTTGCCAGTGATGCCGATACGGTCGGTCAGGCGTGCCTCGATGTTCATGTGCACGTCTTCGAGGTCGACACGCCAGTCGAAGGTGCCAGCCTCGATCTCGCCCTGGATGGTCTTCAGGCCATCGATGATGGTGTCGCGCTCGGCATCGCTGAGCACGCCGACTTGCGCCAGCATGGTGGCATGGGCGATCGAACCCATGATGTCGTGGCGGTACAGGCGCTTGTCGAAATCGACCGAGGCGGTGAAACGGGCGACGAAGGCGTCGACGGGCTCACTGAAGCGGCCGCCCCAGGACTGATTGGTCTTGTCGGTGCTCATGGATTCACTCATTGCAGGCGTGAACGAAAAAGTGGCGCCGATGATAGCAGGGTTTGGGCTGGCCGCCGCAGGGCGCTGGTCGAGAGAAATGCGCGGAAAACGATAGAGAAGGATTTGCAGGAATGAACGGCAGTGTTCCACGGACCGTCTACAGTTGGACAGAGGACTGGCAGTGAATCTGCCGGCCGAGTGAATCTTTGGCCATCGCACCGGTCTAGAGCGTGACCTTAGTGTCGCTCGAACCATACCTGTCTACGCTATACCTGTGCGAGACTCATTCAGGAATCCAGCGCAATTATGAATGTCCTGATCGTTGATGACGAACCCCAAGGCCGTGAGCGGCTTAGCCGGCTGCTCGGCGAACTGGAGGGTTACACCGTGCTGGAGCCTAGCGCCACCAACGGCGAGGAGGCCTTGGCGCTGATCGAAAGCCTCAAGCCCGATGTGGTCCTGCTGGACATCGGCATGCCGGGCCTGGACGGCCTGCAGGTTGCTGCTCGCCTGTGCGAGCGCGAGGCGCCGCCGGCGGTGGTGTTTTGCACCGGGGACGATGAATACGGTGCCGAGGCTTTCAAGGACAGTACCCTCAGCCATGTGACCAAACCTTTCCAGGCCCAGGCCTTGCGCGATGCCTTGCGCAAGGCTGAAAAGCCCAACCGCGCCCAATTGGCGGCGCTCACCAGGCCCGCCAATGAAGGCGGTGGCCCGCGTAGCCACATCAGTGCCCGCACGCGCAAAGGCATCGAACTGATCCCTTTGCCCCAGGTGATCTATTTCATTGCCGATCACAAGTACGTGACCTTGCGCCACGAGGCCGGGGAAGTACTGCTGGACGAGCCCCTCAAGGCCCTGGAAGACGAGTTTGGCGAACGCTTCGTGCGTATCCACCGCAATGCGCTGGTCGCCCGCGAGCGTATCGAACGCCTGCAGCGCACGCCGCTGGGGCATTTCCAGCTATACCTGAAAGGCCTGGACGGTGACGCCCTGACCGTCAGCCGGCGCCATGTGGCCGGTGTGCGCAAGATGATGCAAACCCTCTGAGCCTGTACCGGCCCAATCGCCGGCAAGCCAGCTCCCACAGGTATAGCGTCAGCCTTGAGCCTTGCACGGCTTCTGTGGGAGCTGGCTTGCCGGCGATTGGGCGGTACAGGTAAGCACAGGATCCTGATCCACATCTGCTAGCGATACCGGCGATGCTGTTATCATCGACAGCATTTCTCTGGATCGGGGCGTTCCATGTCCACTCGCGAAATCCGCATTGCCACCCGTAAAAGTGCCTTGGCCCTGTGGCAGGCCGAATACGTCAAAGCCCGCCTCGAGCAGGCCCACCCCGGTCTGCTGGTGACCCTGGTGCCCATGGTCAGCCGTGGCGACAAGCTGCTCGACGCGCCGCTGGCAAAGATCGGTGGCAAGGGCTTGTTCGTCAAGGAACTGGAAACCGCCCTGCTGGACAACGAAGCCGACATCGCCGTGCATTCGATGAAGGACGTGCCCATGGACTTCCCCGAAGGCCTGGGCCTGTATTGCATCTGCGAGCGGGAAGACCCGCGCGATGCCTTCGTTTCCAATACCTTTGACAGCCTCGATGAGCTGCCTGCCGGCAGCATCGTCGGTACCTCCAGCCTGCGTCGCCAGGCCCAGTTGCTGGCGCGTCGCCCGGACCTGCAAATCCGCTTCCTGCGCGGCAACGTCAACACCCGCCTGGCCAAGCTGGATGCCGGTGAGTACGACGCCATCATCCTCGCCGCCGCCGGCTTGATCCGCCTGGGCTTCGAAGACCGCATCACCTCCACCATCAGCGTCGATGACAGCCTGCCGGCTGGCGGCCAGGGCGCGGTGGGCATCGAATGCCGCAGCGCCGACCAGCAAATCCACGCGCTGCTGGCGCCGCTGCACCATGCCGATACCGCCGACCGGGTGGTGGCCGAGCGCGCCCTGAACAAACGCCTGAATGGCGGCTGCCAGGTACCGATTGCCTGCTATGCGGTGCTGGAAGGCGACCAGCTGTGGCTGCGTGGCCTGGTCGGCCAGCCCAGCGGCGGTACCCTGCTGGTGGCCGATGCCCGCGCACCACGTACTGCCGCCGAAACCCTGGGCGTGCAGGTGGCCGAGGACCTGCTGGGGCAGGGCGCCGAGGCCATCCTCAAGGAAGTCTACGGCGAGGCCGGCCACCCGTGAGTTCGTGGCGCCTGTTGCTGACCCGGCCTGCCGAGGACTGTGCGGCACTGGCGCAAAGCCTGGCAGCGGCGGGGGTAGCCAGCAGCTGCCTGCCGCTGCTGGCAATCGAGCCCGTCGCTGTGGAAAACCAGCAACGCCTGTTGCTGGAAGGCCTGCAGGGCTTCCGGGCGATCATCGTGGTCAGCAAGCCGGCAGCCCGGTTGTTGCTTGAGCAACTGGCCGATGCCGGCCTGCAGCCACCCGTGCAAGGCTGGTTCACTGTGGGCGAGGCAACCGCCGCCGTGCTGCAGGGCGCGGGCCTGGCGGTGAGCTTCCCCCCACGTGGCGATGACAGCGAAGCGTTGCTGGCGCTGCCAGCCCTGCGCCAGGCAGTTGCCGTGCCGGCACCGCGGATCTTGATCGTTCGTGGCGTCGGAGGTCGCGAACTGCTGGCAGAGCGTCTTGCAGAGCAAGGTGCTAGTGTCGATTATCTGGAACTGTATCGTCGCTGCCTGCCGGCTTACCCGGCGGGCACCCTGATGCGCCGCATCGAAGCGGAACGCCTCAATGGCCTGGTGGTCAGCAGTGGGCAGGGTTTTGAACACTTGCAGCAGATGGCCGGCGCCGATTGGCCGCAGCTGGCGCGTCTGCCGCTGTTCGTGCCCAGCCCTCGGGTTGCCGAGCAGGCCAGGGCCGCCGGGGCCCAACAGGTTGTGGATTGCCGTGGCGCCAGTGCCACGGCCTTGCTGGCAGCCGTGCAGCGCAGCGCTGCACCTGCCTCTTAAGGCGCTAAGCTGAACGCGATGCGCCCCCATGCAAAGGATGGATACGTGAGCGAGACTGTCTTGTCCAATAACGATCAGCCGTCGGCACAGGCGCCGGCGGAACCCGTCACCACCCCACCTGCCAAGCGCTCCGGCAGTGGCCTGGCAACGTTGGCCCTGCTGTTGGGCGCGGCCGGGGTGGCGGTAGGTGGCTGGGGTGTCTGGCAGGTGCGTCAACTGCAAGGCAGCGAATTCAACCAGGGCCAGCACATCGAGGCGCTGAACCAGCGCGCCGAAGCCCTGCAGCAGCGTGAACAGCAGATCAGCGCGCAGCTGGCCAGCCTGCCGGCGGCCAGCGAGCTGGAAGACCGCCGCCGCCTGGTGGCGCAGTTGCAAGGCGACCAGCAACGCCTCAGCCAGCGCCTGGAAACCGTACTGGGCGAAAGCCGCAAGGAATGGCGCCTGGCCGAGGCCGAGCACCTGCTGCGCCTGGCCACCCTGCGCCTGTCGGCGCTGCAGGACATCACCAGTGCCAAGGCTTTGGTCGAGGGGGCGGACGAGATCCTGCGCGAGCAGAGCGATCCGGGTGCCTTCGCCGCCCGTGAGCAACTGGCGCGCAGCTTGGCCACGCTCAACAGCACCCAGCAACCGGACCGTACCGGCCTGTTCCTGAAACTGGCCGCTCAGCGCGAGCTGGTGCAGCAACTCAGCGCCCAGTCGCCGGAGTTCGACACCAATGCCGATGCCTTGGGCGCGCTCACCGCCGATGGTGACGGCGCCAGTCGCCTGTCCCAGTGGTGGGCCGAGATCTCCAAGTACTTCCAGATCGACTTCAACGCCGATGACAACGTGCGTCCGCTGCTGGCCGGGCAGCAACTGAACCAGCTGCGCCTGGCCCTGAGCCTGACCATCGAGCAGGCCCAGTGGGCAGCGCTCAATGGCGATAGCAAGGTGTACACCCAGGCGCTGGACGACGCCCGCAGCGTGCTGCTGGCCAACTTCAACGCCGACAACCCGCAAAGCAAGGCCATGCTTGACAGCCTCAACGCCCTGGCCGAACAGCCGGTGTCGGTGGTTACCCCCGACCTCAGCGAAAGCCTGGCCGCAGTGCAGGCCTATATACAGCGCCGCCACCTGCCGGCCGAGGCTGAAGGGGGCAAGCCATGAAGCGTGTCTACCTGCTGGCCGTGCTGGCGATCGTGGTCGCCGCGGCGCTGGGTATTGCGGTCGCCAAGCACAGCGGCTACGTGCTGATTTCCTATGGCAGCTTCCGCTACCAGTCGGGGCTGTGGGCGGCCCTGGCCGGCTTGCTGGTTGTGGTGCTGCTGCTGTGGCTGGTGCGCTACCTGGTCGGCCTGGTGCTGACTTCCAGCGGCGTGGTCAACCCGTGGTCGCGGCGTAATCGCAGCCGGCGCGTTCGTCTGGCCATCGAGCAGGGCCAGCTGGACCTCGCCGAGGGCCGTTGGGCCAGTGCCCAGCGCCATCTGCACCGTGCCGCCGAGGCCGAGCGCCAGCCGTTGCTGTACTACCTCGGTGCCGCGCGTGCCGCCAACGAGCAAGGCCGAACCGAAGACAGCGACAACCTGCTGGAACGTGCCCTGGAGCGCCAGCCGCAAGCGGAACTGGCTATCGCCCTGACCCATGCACAGTTGCAGATGGACCGTGGCGAAAGCGACGGCGCCCTCGAAACCCTGTTGGCCATGCAGGAGCGCCACCCGCACAACGGCCAGGTGCTGCGCCTGCTGCAGCGCCTGCACCTGGAGCGCGGCGACTGGTCGGCATTGATCCGCCTGCTGCCCGACCTGCGCAAGGGCAAGGTGCTGCCAGCCGCCGAGCTGGCTGCCCTGGAGCAACGTGCCTGGGGCCAGAACCTGAGCCTGGCCACCACCCGTGGCGAGGATGCGCAAAGTGCCCGTCAGGCCCTGGAGCGCGCCTGGCAGCAACTGACCGCAGCCCAGCGCCAGGAGCCACAGCTGGTGCTGGCCTATGCCGAGCAATTGCGCCAGGTGGGTGCCCAGAGCGAAGCCGAACAAGTGCTGCGTACCGCCCTCAAGCGTGAATACGAAAGCCACCTGGCCCGCCTGTACGGCCTGGTGCGCGGCGATGACCCGGCGCGCCAGCTGCAAACAGCCGAAGGTTGGCTCAAGGCCCACCCGCAAGATGCCAGCCTGCTGCTTACCCTGGGCCGTCTGAGCTTACAGAACCGCCTGTGGGGCAAGGCGCGCGACTACCTGGAAAGCAGCCTGCGCATGGAGCGCAACCCCGAAGCCTGTGCCGAGCTGGCGCGCCTGCTCGCTGGCCTTGGCGAGACCGAGCGCAGCAACCAGCTGTTCCAGGAGGGCCTCGGCCTGCTGGACGAGCGCCTGCTAGCCCTGCCTTTGCCCGAAGGCGTACGCGCCTGACCTACCCCAGGGCCCGCGCAAAGGCGCGGGCCTTGGGGGCGGGTAACCTTTCTCTCGATGTAAGTTAGATCTGCAATCCATTTCTTCAGACGTTTCCTACTGCATAGTTGGAAATTTCCTTCGCGATTCAGCGACTTGTCGTTGCTGTCGCGCCTTGAAACAAAGCGCGTCTTTCCTCTACCGTTTCAGGCCACTTCATTATCCCGGGACCTTCACCGCCCATGTTGCCGGCCCGTTTGCGCACCTTTTTCCTACCTGCCTGTCTTGCTGCATTGGCGGTACTGGCCGCGTCCTTCCACCTGGAAAGCGTCCTCGGGCTGGTGCCCTGCCCATTGTGTTTCAGCCAGCGGCTGCTGCTTGGCGTGTACGCGCTGCTGTGCCTGGCGGCAGTGCTGCAGGCACCGGGTACGGCGGGCATTCGCTGTTACGCGCGGGCGACGCTGGGCTGTTCGCTGGCCGGGGCGTTGCTGGCAGCGCGACATGTCTGGTTGCAAGGGGATGACGGGGCCATCCCGGTCTGCCCGGTGCCGCTCGGGCGGCTGTTCGAGCAATCCTGGGGCGAGGCGGCACGGCAATTGTTGTTCGGCGGACCGGATTGCAACTCGCTGACCTGGAGCTTTCTCGACCTGACCCTGCCCGAGTGGAGCCTGCTGGCCTTCCTGCTGCTGGCGGTGCTGCCCTTGAGTTGCCTGCTGGCGTATCGTTTCCGCACCCTAGCGAGAACATGACCTGGCGCAAGGTTGCGCCATTGGCACGACCAATGGCCGTGTAACAGGGTATTAAACACTTGTATGAACTTTGTCCGCTGCGTACCTTGAAGGGCAGCACGCGCGGGAATAATCTCCCAGCACGCATACCGAAAACACAACTGCTCGATGCCGCCTGCTGATGTCACCTTTGTGCTGCACGGTCGTGGTGCGAGGTGCAGCGGCATCTACCCAGAAGGGAAGAGATCGCCATGCTCGATAGTTGTCAGAACGCTCAGGAACGCTGGGGTGGGGTTCACAAACTGATCGACCGCTGGCTGGAGGAGCGCCAGGAACTGGTGCAGGCTTTCCGCGCGCTGCGGGTTGCCAAGCCGGCCTTCGCCGACAAGGACACGAACGGGGAGTTTTGCACGCTCCTTGTCGACTACGTTTCGGCGTGGCATTTCGAAGTCTGCGAGCAGCTGGTCAGTGAGGCCAAGGCCTTCGGCGACGAGAAGGCGCTGAAGCTGGCCGAAGAGATCAACCCACGGATCAACGACAGTACTCAGATCGCACTGGCCTTCAATGACCATTGCGCCAAGGGTGAATGCAAGGACACCGAACGCTTTGCCGAAAAGCTGGGCAAGCTGGGTGGCCTGCTGCACGAGCGCTTCGAACTGGAAGACTGCCTGATCGAAGTGTTGCACAACGCGCACAAGGAAGAAGGCGCGGTCCAGGCCTGAGGGTTGGCGTCAGTCGCCAACCGCCAGCAGTTCGATCTCGAACACCAAGGGTGTATAGGGTTCGATCAGGTCGCCCGCGCCCTCGGCGCCATAAGCTTGCGCTGAGGGAATCACCAGGCGCCATTTGGCGCCGGTGTGCATCTTTGGCAAGGCCACCTGCCACCCTTCGATTACCGAGTCCAGGCTGAACCACTGGGGCGTCTGGTTCTGGTCGAACACCGAGCCGTCTGGCAGACTGCCCACGTAGCGCACTTGCACCTTGCCACCGGCTTTGGGCTGCGCACCCGTACCTGCTTGCAGTTCGCTGTAGAGCACGCCCTCCGGTAGTTCGTGCACGCCATAACGACCACGCTCGATGGCCATGAAGCGTGTTTCGGCAGCTTGAAGTTTCTGCATGGCGGCGTCGCCTTCCTGGGCTTCCTGCTGCTGGAGCAAGGCCTGCATGCGTGCCTTGTCGAGTTTCAGCGGTTGCCCCTGGTAGGACTGGCGCAGGCCTTCTACCAGCGCATCCAGTTGCAGGCCCGGCATATCCTGGCGCAGCCGCTCACCCAGGCTGGCGCCGATACTGTAGGCGAGGTCATGTTCTTCGCTGTCAGCCAAGGCGATGGGTGCCAGCAGGCATAAACCTAAAACAAGATATCGAGGCATGGTCAGTTCCTGCGCCAATGAGCGGGGAAGTATGCCAGTGTTCGTTATTTGTATTCGCCTTTTTACGCCCGCTGTAGGAGCGGCCTTGTGTCGCGAAAGGGCTGCGGAGCAGCCCCGGCGATATTTGCCCTGGCGCTGACACCGGGGGCCGCTCTGCGCCCCATCGCGACACAAGGCCGCTCCTGCAGCGGGCTGCGCAGTACAGATAATTGCCAAATATCAGCAATGATTTATTCAGCAACTACACTTGCTCGGAGCTGCAAGATAACAACTTTGCCCAGGCATGCAACGCGGCGTAAATAATACTGTCAACATGCCCTAGCGGCGGTAGCAGCAGAAGCATAGTATGAGCCGCAATCTCGTCAGCCAGGAGGTAAACCATGTCGGCTAAAAAGAAGCCAGTAAGCACGCCGTTACACCTGCTCCAGCAACTTTCGGGCAGCTTGCTCGAACACTTGGAAGATGCCTGCTCGCAAGCGCTGGCTGATGCGGAAAAACTGCTGGCCAAGTTGGAAAAGCAGCGTGGCAAGGCCCAGGAAAAACTGCACAACGGTCGCCTGAAACTGCAAGACGCGGCCAAGGCAGGTAAAGCCAAGGCGCAGACCAAGGCGCAAAAAGTCATTGGCGAACTTGAAGAATTGCTCGACTCCCTCAAGGAACGTCAATCCCAGACCCGTTCTTATATCCAGCAACTCAAGCGCGATGCCCAGGACAGCCTCAAGCTGGCCCAAGGTGTAGGCAAGGTTCGCGAAGCTGCAGCCAAGGCGCTTGACCAGCGTGCTGCCAAGACCTCCAAACCGGCAGCCGCCAAACCTGTCACCAAGGCTGCTACGGCCAAACCTGCAGCCAAGCCGGCCGCCAATGCCACTGCTGCCAAACCTGCGGCCAAGCCAGCCGCCAAGCCAGCCGCCAAGGCCACTGCTGCTGCCAAACCTGCAGCCAAGCCGGCTGCCAAGGCCACTGCTGCTGCCAAACCTGCAGCCAAGCCAGCCGCCAAGGCCACTGCTGCTGCCAAACCTGCGGCCAAGCCGGCTGCCAAGGCCACTGCTGCTGCCAAACCTGCGGCCAAGCCAGCCGCCAAGGCCACTGCTGCTGCCAAACCTGCGGCCAAGCCAGCCGCCAAGGCCACTGCTGCTGCCAAACCTGCGGCCAAGCCAGCCGCCAAGGCCACTGCTGCTGCCAAACCTGCAGCCAAGCCAGCAGCCAAAGCCACCGCAGCCGCTAAACCTGCAGCCAAGCCAGCGGCAGCCAAAACGCCAGCCAAAGCCGCTGCTGCCAAGCCGGCCGCGAAACCAGCTGCCGCCAAGGCCCCAGCACGTACGGCCGCCAAACCCGCCGCCAAGCCAGCAGCTGCGAAGCCTGTTGCCAGCAAGCCAGCCGAAGCCAAACCGGCTACGCCAGCCGCCAGCACTCCTGCCGCCGCGACCAACTTGGCCACCCCGACAGCTTCGGTAGCGCCATCGGCACCTGCTAGCACCCCGGCTCAGGCACCGTCTTCGGCGTCCTGAAGCGCTGCCGCCGCGACGCGCAACCGAACCAGCGCGTCGTGGTGGCGGGCCTGGGCCGGCGCCAGCCGGTCCAGCCAGTTTTCCATGGGCTCATGGGCGCCCACCGGCCACTGTCGCGAACGCTCCTGCAAGCGTTCCAGCAAGGCTTTCTCGGCCTGTAACTCCAACCCCTTCACCTGCTCACGCAGCGCCGCCAGCTGCGCATCACCTTGCGCTGCTGCTCGCCACTGTTGGCGCAAGCTACGTAACGGGTTGACCACTTCGCGCTGCCAGGGCTCGGTAACCTCGCACAATGCCTGTACGCGATCGTCCCGCACGGCCACGCCACGTGCCTGCAACCAGGTTGCGCACAGCAGCAGACAGACATCGCCACCCAGCGCCTGCAGGTCTAGGCAGGCGGCTTCTACGCCGGGCCTGGCGTACAGGGCCAGGGCGTGATTCCACAGGTCGGTGTGCATGGTTCCACTCGCGCTATGGGCCGAGGAAGCTGGTAGACTCCGCGACCATCATGATCAGACTATCCAACCTCACTTTACAGCGTGGTCCGCAGCGCTTGCTAGAAGGCGCCGAGATGACCCTGCACACCGGTCACAAGGCCGGCCTGATCGGCGCCAACGGCGCCGGAAAATCCAGCCTGTTCGCCTTGCTGCGCGGTGAGCTGTCGCCCGATGCCGGCGATTGCCAGCTGCCCGGTGACTGGCGCATCGCCCACATGCGCCAGGAAGTCGATACCCTCGACCGCCTGGCCGTGGACTATGTGCTCGACGGTGACGTGCGCCTGCGCAAGGTCCAGGCCGAACTGGCCGCGGCCGAGCAGGCCCACGACGGTACCGCCCTGGCGCGCCTGCACATTGAGCTGGATAGCGCCGACGGCTATACCGCCGACGCCCGCGCACGCAAGTTGCTGGCCGGCCTTGGTTTCACCAACGAACAGATGGACCGCCGCGTCGGCGACTTCTCCGGTGGCTGGCGGATGCGCCTGAACCTGGCCCAGGCCCTGATGTGCCCGTCCGACCTGCTGCTGCTTGACGAGCCCACCAACCACCTGGACCTGGACGCTATCCTGTGGCTGGAGGACTGGCTCAAGGGCTACCCCGGCACGTTGTTGCTGATCTCCCACGACCGCGACTTCCTCGATGCCGTGGTCGACCATGTGCTGCACGTCGAGCAGCGCAAGCTGAACCTGTACAAAGGCGGCTACACCGCCTTCGAGCGCACCCGGGCCGAGCGCCTGGCGCAACAGCAGCAGGCCTACGAGAAACAGCAGGCCCAGCGTGCGCACATGGAAAAGTACATTGCCCGCTTCAAGGCCCAGGCCACCAAGGCCCGCCAGGCACAGAGCCGGATCAAGGCCCTGGAGCGCATGGAGGAGCTATCGGCGGCGCATGTCGATTCGCCGTTCGACTTCGTTTTCCGCGAGTCGCAGAAAATCTCCAGCCCGCTGCTCAGCCTGTCCGAAGGCCGCCTGGGCTACGGTGACAAGGCGATCCTCGACAAGGTCAAGCTGCAGCTCACCCCCGGTGCGCGCATTGGCCTGCTCGGCCCCAACGGCGCTGGCAAGTCGACCCTGATCAAGAACCTCGCAGGCGAGCTCGAACCATTGTCGGGTCGCCTGGTGCGGGGTGAGAACCTGGCCGTGGGCTACTTCGCCCAGCACCAGTTGGATTCGCTGGACGACAAGGCCAGCCCGCTACTGCACCTGCAGCGCATTGCCCCCACCGAGCGTGAGCAGACCCTGCGCGACTTCCTGGGCGGCTTCGACTTCCATGGCGATCGCGTCGACGAGCCGGTGGTGAACTTCTCCGGTGGCGAGAAGGCCCGCCTGGCGTTGGCCCTGATCGCCTGGGAGCGACCGAACCTGCTGCTGCTCGACGAACCGACCAACCACCTCGACCTGGAAATGCGCCTGGCGCTGACCATGGCCCTGCAGGAGTTTGCCGGTGCCGTGGTGGTGGTGTCGCACGACCGCCATCTGCTCAAGAGCACTACCGACGACTTCCTGTTGGTGGCTGACGGCAAGGTCGACATCTTCGATGGTGACCTGGACGACTACAGCCGCTGGCTGGTCGAGTACCGCCAGCGCAGCGCGCCGGCCAGTACCGCCCCGGTCAACCCGGACAAGACCGACAAGAAGGCCCAACGCCAGGCTGCCGCAGCCTTGCGCCAGCAACTGGCCCCGCACAAGAAGGCCGCTGACAAGCTGGAAGCCGAGCTCAACCAGGTGCACGCGCAACTGGCCGAGATCGAGACCGCGCTGGGTGATGGTGGCCTCTACGACGCGTCGCGCAAGGACGAGTTGCGTGACCTGCTGGCGCGCCAGACCAAGCTGAAACAGCGCGAAGGCGAACTGGAAGAGGCCTGGATGGAAGCGCTGGAAACCCTCGAAAGCATGCAGGCCGAGCTCGAGGCGCTGTCCTGATGGAGGAACTGCGTTCGCTGCTGCCAGGGCAATGGATGGACACCTTCTGGCTGGGCTTGCAGATCCTGTTGATCCTGGTAGCGGCCTTCGTCCTGCAGCGCATCGTTGCACGCGGGCTGAGCCGCCTGGGCCAGCGTTACCCGTTGCCGCCGGAACTGCTGGTGCCGGTGCGTGGCGGCCTGCGCTGGCTGATCATGGGCAGCGCGTTGCTGTTTGTGCTGGAGCGCCTGGGTGTATCGGCGACTGTGCTGTGGACAGCACTGTCCGGCTTCGTCGCGGTGGCGGCGGTGGCCTTCTTCGCCATGTGGAGTGTGCTGTCCAACCTGCTTTGCGCGGTGCTGATCTTCACCGTCGGGCCGTTTCGTATTGGTGACGTGGTCGAACTGGTCGACACCCTGGACAAGCCGGGCGTCAAGGGCCGGGTGATTGCCATCAACCTGCTGTTCACCACCCTGATGGAAATGCCCGAGGCGGGCGGGGCGCTGGTGCAGGTGCCCAATAGCCAGTTCTTCCAGAAGTCGGTACGGCGCTGGCGCGGGGCTGAGGTGCAGTCCATGCAAAAAGAGTCGTCCGCCGAGGCTGACTGAACCTGCACCGGCCTCTTCGCGGGTAAACCCGCTCCCACAGGAGTTCCGCAGCCCTTGGGGACAGCGCGATACCTGTGGGAGCGGGTTCACCCGCGAAGAGGCCAGCACAGGCAATACAAATCCTTCAGAAATCGCTGGTTATTTTTTCACCAACACCTTAGCTTAACGTTTTGCAACATATGTTCGAGCGAGGTGTGTGATGTCGATGGAAGTGTGGTTGGGCTTCTTTGCCGCCTGTTGGGTGATCAGCCTTTCACCCGGTGCCGGGGCGATTGCCTCGATGTCCAGCGGCCTGCAATACGGCTTCTGGCGTGGTTACTGGAACGCCCTGGGCCTGCAACTGGGCCTGATCGTGCAGATCGCCATCATCGCCGCCGGCGTCGGCGCCATCCTGGCCGCCTCGGCCACGGCCTTCCAGATCATCAAATGGTTCGGCGTCGCCTACCTTGTCTACCTGGCCTACAAGCAATGGCGAGCCTTGCCGATGGACATGAGCGATGAATCCGCCGTGCGCCCTATCGGTAAACCGCTGAGCCTGGTGTTCCGTGGCTTCCTGGTCAACGTCAGCAACCCCAAGGCACTGGTGTTCATGCTGGCGGTGCTGCCGCAGTTCATCAACCCGCATGAACCGCTGTTGCCGCAGTATGTGGCGATCACCGTGACCATGGTCACCGTGGACATGCTGGTGATGGCGGGGTACACCGGGTTGGCTGCGCGGGTTTTGCGCTTGCTGCGTACGCCCAAGCAGCAGAAGCGTTTGAACCGGACGTTCGCCGGGTTGTTCATTGGTGCGGCCACCTTCCTGGCGACCCTGCGCCGCGCGCCAGTCTGATAGGCCCGGGGGCTGCTTTGCAGCCCATCGCGACACAAGGCCGCTCCTACAGGGATCGCATGGCGGCCTTTGCTATTTCTGCTTGTCCACCAACCCCTTGAGCAAATCCACCGGCAGCGGAAAGACGATGGTCGAGCTCTTGTCCCCCGCAATCGTCCCCAGCGTCTGCATGTAACGCAACTGCATCGCCCCCGGCTCCTTGCTCAGCATCTGCGCCGCCTGCATCAATTTCTCCGACGCCTGCAACTCACCCTCGGCATGGATCACCTTGGCCCGTCGTTCACGCTCGGCCTCGGCCTGGCGGGCAATGGCACGCACCATCGATTCGTTGAGGTCGACGTGCTTGATCTCGACGTTTGCCACCTTGATGCCCCAGGCATCGGTCTGTGCATCCAGCACCTGGCGAATGTCCGAGTTCAGCTGCTCGCGTTCGGCCAACAGTTCATCCAGTTCGTGCTTGCCGAGCACCGCGCGCAGCGTGGTCTGGGCCAGCTGGCTGGTCGCCACGAGGAAGTCCTCGACCTGGATGATCGCCTTCTGCGGGTCGAGCACGCGGAAGTAGACCACGGCGTTGACCTTGACCGAGACGTTGTCGCGGGTGATCACATCCTGCGGTGGTACATCCAGCACCACGGTGCGCAGGTCGACCCGCACCATTTGCTGGATCACCGGAATCAACAGGATCAGCCCCGGCCCCTTCACCTGCCAGAAGCGCCCCAGCTGGAACACCACGCCGCGCTCGTACTCGCGCAGGATGCGGAATGCCGACAGCAACAGCATCGCCAGCACGATCAGCACCGCGCCGAAGCCCAATTGCATGAACATGGTCATTCTCCTTGCGCCGCGGGCGCGGCGGCGCTCACTTCCAGCATGACGCCATGGCGCGCGGTCACCCGCACGTTCTGGCCCGCTTGCAGTGGCGTTGCACACTGCGCCTGCCATTGCTCGCCCTGGGCCAGCACAAAGCCACAGAACGGGTTGCCCGCCATCACTTGGGTGACGGTGACCAGGCTGCCGACCAGGCCGGCGTCACCGCTGACCAGCGCCCGTCGGCGGGCCTTGAGGGCCATGCCCAGCACACCGCCGATCAGCAGCGCCGAGAGCACCGCCAAGGTGCCGATCAGGGCCAGCGGGATGCCGAAACCAGGGGCATCGGTGTCGATCAGGATCAGCGCGCCGACCACGAAGGCGACGATGCCGCCAAAGCCGACCACGCCGAAACTGGGCAGGAAGGCTTCGGCGATCATGAAGGCGATGCCGAGCAATATCAGCGCCACCCCGGCGAAGCTCACGGGCAACAGCTGCAGGGCATACAGCGCCAGCAGCAGGCAGATGCCGCCGACCACGCCGCCTACCGTCGAGCCGGGGTTCATGAACTCGAACAGCAGGCCGTACACACCGATCATGATCAGGATCAGCGCCACGCTGGGGTTGGTGATGACCGCCAGCACCCGTGTGCGCCAGTCCGGCAGGTGCTCGACCAGGCTGGCGCCGGCAGTCTGCAGCTGCTGGGGCTGGCCAGCGACAGTGAGCGTTTTGCCATCGAGCTTGCGCAGCAGGTCGGGCAGGTCATCGGCCACCAGGTCGATCACGTCGAGCCGCAAGGCCTCGCTGGCGGACAGGCTGACCGCCTCGCGCACAGCCTTCTCCGCCCAGTCGGCATTGCGCCCGCGCAGCTGCGCCAGGCCACGAATGTAGGCTGCCGCATCGTTGACCTGCTTGCGCGCGAGGGTTTCGTCATCGCTGCCTTTGGCCTTGTCGTCCTTGGGCGTGCCTGGCGGGGCGCCTATCTGCACGGGGGTTGCGGCGCCCAGGTTGGTACCGGGCGCCATGGCCGCGACATGGCTGGCATAGAGGATATAAGTGCCAGCGCTGGCGGCGCGGGCACCACTGGGGGCGACGAAGGTTGCGACCGGCACGGGGCTGGCGAGAATCGCCTTGATCATCTGGCGCATGGCGCTGTCCAGCCCGCCCGGGGTGTCCATGCGGATAACCACCAGTTGCGCACCCTGCGCCTTGGCCTGGTCGAGGCTGCGCACCAGGTAGTCGGCGCTGGCCGGGCCGATGGCGTCATCGATGCCCAGCACCCATACTGTACCGGGCGCTGCCCAGCCGCCTGGCGTGATACCAAGCAGCAACAGCAGCAACAGCCAGCGCCAGCAGCGGGTGATCACCTGTCGTCACCTCGTTTGCCTCTATTGCACAAGTTTAGCCCTGCCTGCTGGTACCCGACCTAAAATTGGAAATTGGGGGGCGAAACCGGAGGTGCATCATGCGTATGGCAAAGACCCTGCAGGATCGCCTGGACAAGGCCAACTGCGATTACGACATCATTCCCCATCCACATTCGGCCACCAGCCTGGAGTCGGCCCGTACGGCCGGCGTGCCCGCCGAGCGGGTCGCCAAGTCGGTGATGCTCGATGACCGTCATGGCAACTACATCATGGCCGTGCTACCGGCCAACCGGCATCTGGACATGACCAAGGTACGCATGTCCGGGGCCTGGCAACTGACCCGTGAAAGCGGCCTGCCGAGCCTGTTCGGCGACTGCGAGCGCGGTGCCGTACCGGCGCTTGGCGATGCCTACCAGATAAAGATGCTGCTTGATTCGAGTCTTACCCGCCAAGGCGATGTCTATCTGGAGGCGGGTGATCACGATCACCTGATCCACATGAGCATGGAGCAATATCTGAAGCTGGTGCCGCGCGCCGAAGTGCGTGAGCTCAGCTGATGCTCTCAACCCATGCCGGGCCGGCATCGTCGACGACCGGTCTGGCGACGAGGAGGAACCATGGATAACCCGATTCATCCTTTGTCCGAGATTTTCAAACAGCTGGGGCTGTCTGACGACCCGGTCGATATCGACCGTTTCATCACCACCCATTCGCCGCTCGACGACGATATAAAGCTGGTTGACGCGCCTTTCTGGAACGATTCACAGCGCGCTTTTCTGAAAGAGAAGTACATCGCTGATGACGACTGGATTCCGATGATCGACCAACTGAACGAGGCGCTGCATCCAAGCAAAAAATAAAGCGCCGAGTGGTGCCTGACGAGTGATTGGCCGTTGCTATGCTCAGGAAAACAACAAGGGGATAGCGCGATGAAAGATCCCTACGCACCAGGCTTCTGGTGCTCCGTGACGATCCTGGGCACGTTGACGGCCAGTTATTTCTACGGCATACGGCAAACGCAACAGATGAACCAGGCGGTGCATTTCCTGTATGCCGCTGCCGCTGTCACTGTGGCGGTTGCACTGGTGGCGCTGGCCTGGATCGCCTGGCAGCAACTGCACCTGAACAAGCGTGAGGTGGTGCAGGGGCGAACGTTGCTGACCATCTGGAACACCAAGGTCGCGCTACGCCGCGTCGAGACGGTGTTCGACCGTTACTTCTGGGGCAGCTACTGGCATTCGGGGCGCACCTTCGAAGAGGTCATGGGCGAGCTCAAGGGCACGCCGCTGGAGCAGAGCCTGGATGCCCTGAAACGCCAGTGCCGCTTGCTCGATCGCGAAATTCATGACCACCATCACCACTGGCTGGCCAATGCCCGCGACCTGTCCAGCGTGGCCCAGGCCATGGCCCGTGAACGCTACCAGCTGGATGTGGGAGAGCCGACCCGCAGCGGCCATGGCAACACCGCCGTGCTCAACCGGGACCTGGAAGTGCTGGTGTACACCTGGTCGGCGCGCCTGCGCAGTTTCGACCATCAGCTGGACGAGCTGGAGCGCGCCTACCACTGAGGTGCTTCATTCGCCGCGGATGTATTGCTCCAGTTTCAGGATCAGGTTTGCCTGTTCGGCGATGGTTTCCTTGACCAGGTCACCGATCGACAGCAGGCCGAGCAGCTCGCCATTGCTGACCACCGGCAGGTGGCGCAGGTGGCGGTTGGTCATCAGGTTCATGCAGTACTCGAGGTTCTGCTTCGGTTCCACGGTGACCACCGGCGCACTCATGATCTCGCGCACAGGGGTGGCGGCGGACGAGCGGCCCTTCAGCACCAGTTTGCGCGCATAGTCCCGTTCACTGACGATACCCACTACCTGGTTGGCCTCGACCACCGGTAGCGCACCGACGTTTTTCTCCGCCAGCAGCTTCAGGGCGTCGAGTACCGAGTCATCCGGGCCGATGGTGTACACGGTCTGGTGCTGGGACTTGGTCTTGAGGATTTGTTCGACGGTCTTCATACGGGCCTCTGCGGGTGAAAAAAGCGATGTCTCGGAGTAAATAAAGCATCCGGCACGGCGCTCTGCACGGCAATGCAGGAAACGGCATCGAGTCGATTGAAAAACGTCATGAGCGGTCGCCTGTGCCGGCCTCCTCGCGGGCATGCCCGCTCCCACAGGTTGCGTAATTCCTGTGGGAGCGGGCGTGCCCGCGAAGAGGCCGGTAGAGTTGGCTCAGAGCTTCGGCATCTGCCCGATCCGCGCCACCATCTCGCTCACCACCTGCAAGTCCAGCATGAACTGCTCAACGGTCTTGAACTCGTTGTCGTTGTGCCCGGTGTACTTCACATCCGGCATGGCCAGGCCGAACTGCACGCCGTTAGGCAAGTCGTGTACCGAGGTGGCACCCGCCGAGGTACCGAACTCGTGCTTCATGCCCAGGTTCTCGGTGGCCACATCAAGCAAGGCCTTGACCCATTCGCCCTCGGGGTTGCGGTACATCGGCTCGTCCAGGCTGTAGTCGAAGGCCACCGAGGTATGGCTCTGCCGGGTCCATTTGCCCAGCTTGTCAGCCAGTTCGTCCTTGATCGTGGCAATTGGCTTGCCTTTCGGAATGCGCAGGTTCACCGCCAGTTTCAGGCCTTTTTCATCCACCCCGACAAAGGTCAGCGAGGCGGTCAGCGGGCCCATGAACGAATCCTTGAAGGCCACGCCGAGCTTGTTGCCCAGGTAGTCCAGGCCCCAGTTGTCGGTGGCATAGCGGGCGGCATCGGTGAAGTGGTTGTGCTTGAGCGGCACATCCTTGCCCAGGCCGTTGATGAAACCAAGCATGCGCGCCACCGGGTTGACCCCGGACTCCGGCTCCGAAGAGTGGGCGGACACGCCGGTCACGGTGAGCAACACCTGCTTGCCATCGGCCTTGGCGGCGATGCTGAAGTCGCCGCCATTGCGCTTCACGTAATCGGCGCCGGCTTTTTCCAGCTGGCTGGCCAGCTTCGCCGGGTTGTCGGTGACCAAGGTCGCGACCGAGGTTGTCGGGATCTGGTTGGTGGCCAGGCCGCCGGTCAGGTTGACGATCTCGGCACCCTTGCCACTGGCCTGGCGCTTGCTGAAGCTGGCCATGATCGTGCCGTAGCCTTTCTCGGCGATGACCACCGGGTAGCCGCCATCGAGGGCCAGGTTGTAGTCGGGCGTGGGGTTGCGTTCGAAGTAGTAGGGGATGGCATCACCGCTGGTTTCTTCAGTGGTGTCGATCAGCAGCTTGAACTGGCGAGCCAGCGGCAGGTTCTCGTCCTTGGCCACTTTCAGCGCGTACATCGCCACGACAATGCCGTTCTTGTCGTCTTCGGTGCCGCGGCCGTACATGCGGTCACCGACCAGGGTGACCTTGAACGGGTCCAGGCGCGTGCCATCGGCCAGCTTCCAGTTGTCCGGGTTGACCGGCACTACGTCGGCGTGGGCATGGATGCCGACCACTTCCTTGCCGCTGCCCAGCGAAATCTCGTACACCCTGTTGTCGATATTGCGGAAAGCCAGGCCGAAGCTGTCGGCCAGGGCCTTGATCTTGTCGGCGATCCTGAGGAACTCGGGGTTCTCGTGCTGCGGCGTGCCTTCGACGTTGAAGGTGGGGATGGCCACCAGTTCACGCAGGGTTTCGCTGGCAGCCTTGCCGTACTTGATGCGGGTATACAGGCCGAGCAGGCGGTTGATCTCGTTCTGCTGCTCGGCGGCCAGTGGCTTGCCGGCCAGGTAGGCATCCAGGGTTGCCGCGAGGTTGTCGGCCTTGGCCAGGTCGCTGCCTTTGAGCTTGCCGAGGAACTGCTTGAAGTCGCTTGGGTCGCTGCCGTCGAAGGCTTTGACAATGGCCGCGGACTGCTGCTGGGTAAGGTTGGCCTGTGCCGGTTGGGTGAACAGGCCGATGCTGGCCAGCAGCAGGGTGGTGGCGGTAAGTTTTTTCAGGTGCATGGTTGTGCGCATTCCTTCGCCAATCATTGTTGTGGGTTACCCGTCGGGAAACGGGAAGACGCCCACGCTAACACCAATGACCCGTGGCACGGGAGTGCCAGAAACGCGACATGTCGCACAAACGAAAAAGCCCCGGGCGAGTTGCCGGGGCCTTTCTGTGCTTCTGTCCCGTCCTGAGCAAGGTTCATACCTACAGCCCGGGGCGTAGCGCAGCGCGCGGGATTCGCGTGTAACCTGTGCCTGCGCTTTTTCACAAGTGACCCCGTGAGTATGGAAGCAGACAACAACACCAAGTCCCACTACACCTACCAGGCCGTGTACCGGTACCTGCTCGATTGGATCGAGGCCTCACCGTCGGACGTTGAACAGCGCCTGCCGTCGTTGCGCCAGCTGGCCCAGCGCCTGAACGTGTCGGTGTCCTCCACCAAGTACGCCTATTCGCTGCTCGAAGACGAGGGCCGGGTATACGCGAGGCCCAGGCTCGGTTATTTCACCCGAGCCAGCAAGGCGCCGCTGCACGGCGAATGTTCACCCAGCCTGCTCGATACGGTGTTTTCCAGCGCCCGCCAGCCCGGCATGCTGGCCCTGAGCAGCGACGCGCCGGCCATGCTGCTGTCGCTGGAGAAACCGCTGCTGATGATCGAGCGTGAACTGGCGCGCCAGTACCCCCGCTCCCATGCGCCGCTGTACCAGCCGTTCGGCGAGCCGGAGCTGCGCGGTGTGCTGGCCGACCGCTACACTCGCTCGCCCCAGCGCTACTGGCATGCCGAGCATGTGTTCATCGGCTCGGACCTGCGCAGCATCCTCGAGCTGTCGTTGCGCGCCCTGGGCTTGGAAGGCCAGGTGGCGCTGGTCGAGTCGCCTTGTTCCTGGGCGGTGCTGCGGCAGTTGCTGGCTGCGCGCATGACCATCGTCGAGGTGCCATTGCGCGCCGACGGCCGTTTCGACCTGGAGCAGTTCCGTCAGTTGCTGCATGCCCAGCCCGTGCGCCTGGCGGTGCTGTCGTCGGCCACCAATGTGCCCCAGGGCGGGTTGATGCCGGCCGCGGACAAGCGGCAGATCTCCCGCTGGCTGGCCGAGCGGGATGTGTGGCTGTTCGAGAACGATGGCTACGGCGAGTTCTGCTTTGAGGCCTCGCCGGCCCGCTATCGTGACTTCGCCGACCCCAACCGCTTGCTGGTGTTTTCCACGCTCGACAAAGTCATCGGATCCGAGGCGCCCTATGGATACCTGCTGTGTCGGCGCCAAACCGAGCAGTTGCAGCAGCTGTTTCTGGAACGTGCCTTCCGCCTATCGCCGATACGCCAGAAGGCCATCGCCAAGATGTACACCACCCGCCGGGTTGACCAGCACTTGCAGTTGCTACGCGCCATGCTGCGCGAACGCATGCAGCACATGCAGGGCCTGCTGGAGCTCCACGGCCAAGGTTGCCTGCGCTGGGTCGCGCCCCAGGGCGGGGCCAGCCTGTGGCTGGAAGCGACCCGGCCGGTGGAAATGCGCCGGGTATTCCAGCGCCTGCTGAGCCAGCGCATCGTCATCGCGCCCGGGGAAATCTTCAGTCAGCGGGGCCTGTGGCGCAGCCATCTGCGCTTGTGCTACACGCTGGACTGGAGCAAGGACATTCCCCAGGCGCTGCAGCGCCTGGTCAAGGCGATCCAGGACGAGGCTCAGACGCCGTAGCAGTGCTCAAGCGTCGGGAAGGTGCCGTCACGCACCTCGTCTGCGAAGTGCGTGCAGGCCTTGCGAATCACACCGGCGACATCGGCGTACTGCTTGACGAACCGTGGCACATGCTCACCCCCCAAGCCCAGCAGGTCCTCGGTGACCAGCACCTGGCCATCGCAGGTCGGGGAGGCGCCGATACCGATGGTTGGCTTGTCGCTGGCCTCGGTTATGGCCCGGGCCACCGGCTCGGCGACGCCTTCGAGCAGCAGCGCGAAGGCGCCCGCCCGCAGGTTGGCGCGTGCATCGGCCATCAATGCTGCGCCGCTTTCCGAGCTCATGCCCTGGGCCTTGTAGCCGCCCATGACGTTGACGAACTGCGGCATCAGGCCGATGTGCGCCATCACCGGCACACCGCGTTCCACCAGAAATTCCACGGTGCCGGCCAGCACCTGGTTGACTTCCAGTTTCACCCCGGCGCAGCCGGTACGGGCAAGCACCTCGGCGCAGTTGCGAAACGCCTGCTCGGGGCTCTCCTGATAGCTGCCGAACGGCATGTCGGCGATCACGCAGGCCAGGCGCGTGCTGTCGACCACCGCGCGGGTATGGGCGATGGTCTCGTCCAGGCGCATGCCCAGAGTAGAACTGCGTCCGTAGCCGACCATCGCGGTGGAGTCACCGACCAGGATGAAGTCGACCACGGGGTCGATTACCTGGGCAATCGCGCTGGAGTATGCCGTCAGCGAGACGATCTTCTGACGGCCTTTCATGGCCACCAGTTGCGGGACAGTCATTCGTCCGTTACGGATATGCGTGCTCATCAGTGTCTCCTTAGTGGTGAAACGGCCCCGGTAATCGGGGCTCCCGGTTACAGCCAGTCTTGCTCCCACGTCCGCCAGGCGAGTTGGTCCTGGCGGATGCGGTCAGGTTGCGGATGGACCATGAACACGGCCCCCGGCGAACTGTTGAGGTCGACGGTCGGCGCCAGGGCGCGGCCGTCGCTGAAACGCCAGCGGGCGCTGTGGTAAGAGGCCAGCTGGTCGAGGTGCGAGGTTACCCGGCCCAGGTCGAAGCGACCCTGGCCGCGGGCGATCAGGTTGAGGGTGCAGGCCGCCTGCAGCTGGCGATAGCGCCGTGGGCGCTGCAGCAGGCGCGCTGGGGTCAGGCATGCCTCGACGGTCAGGCTGACCTGGTCGGCGCCGGTGGCAGCCTGCAGGGCGGGTGGGTTGGCCAGGCCGGACAGGCGCGCGCCGGTTTCCAGCAAGCGTGGCCCGGCGGCGGTGAGGATCACCTCGGTATGTGCCGGACCCTCACCGATAGCCAGGGCATCGAGCACGCCCTCGACATAGCCGACCAGGGCCTCCAGCCACGGGTCGTCGGGGGCCAGCAGGTATTCGCTGTCGTAGATCTTTCGCCCATCCTCGCTCAGGGTCTTGGTGCAGCGCCAGGCATCGCTGAGCCAGTGCCGGCCTTGGTGGCTGACGGTGTTGATCACGTACTCGTCCCCTTCGAGGTACTCCTGCACCAGCACTTCATGGTTGTCGCACATCATCAGGTTGGTGCCGCCGAGGATAGCGTCGGCGGCATCGCGGACCTGGCTGGCGTTGCGGCAGATGAACACCTGGTCGGAGCCAGCGCTGTCCAGCGGCTTGACCACCACCGGCCGCGGACCCTGGGCCTGGAACCAGGCGCAGGCCTGCTCGGCACTGCCGGTGCGCAATTGCGCTGCCACCGGCAGACCTGCGGCGGCCACCTGCTCGGCCATCAGCGCCTTGTCGCGGCGCGCTGCCGACAGCGCCGGGTCGTTGCCCGGCAGACCAAGGGTGGCGGCCAGGCGATCGGCCAGCTCAACGCCGAACTCGCTGCCGGTCAGCACGGCTTCGGGGTGCTGGGCCGCCAGCACCTGACACAGTGGCTCGAAGCCGACCTCGTGCAGTTGGTAGCGCTGGGCGAACAGGGCCTGCGGGCAGCTGGCGGCGAAGGCGGCCGGCATGTCCCGTCGCGAGCTCACGTGCAGCAGCGGACGGTGCTCGGCCAGGGCACGAGCGAGAAAGGCCCCGGTGGAGTAGGCGTCCACCAGTACCAGTGGGCGCTGGCCCGGTTCAATGCAAGGGTTGGTCATAACGGTTCACCATGTAGTGCAGCATCTGGAACAGTTGGTCGGCGCGCACGCCGTGTTCGGCGTTGCCTGCCGCGTGGCTACGCGCAAGCGGCAGGCCGCCCAGGGTGGCCCAGCGCAGCGCACCGTGGTCGTCGATCAGGGTGGTGGCGCGGCCGGCGTTGTCGGAGTGCAGGCAGTAGGGAATATCCAGCAAACCTCGGGCGAAGGCCTGCAGCAGCGCAATGCCCAGGTCGGCGTGCAGGTCGAGCACGGCGTCGACCAGTTGCCTGGTTTCCATCAGGATTTCCTCGTAATAGCCCTGGTTGGCAGGATCGAGCGCCGCTGGTGCCTGCGCCGCGCTGCTGCTGGCCATGTCCAGCGCCTGAAGGTTGTCGCGCACCGAGGGAATCTGTCGGGCTTCGGCCACGGTCTTGACGATCAGCCGTTCGCAACCGGTGGCCTGTGCCAGGCGGGCGCTGTCGACGATCAACCGGCGGGCGCCATGTTCGGTACAGGGGAACACGCCCATGTAGGTGTACACCACCACGTGCCAATGGATATCGCCCAAGTAGTGCGCCGCCAACTGGCGCAAGGCGCGCAGCGCGCCTTGGTCCTGGGCCATGCTGGTGCCCTGGGCATAGCTCAGCGACACGCTGCGGATGCCGTACTGGCGAAAGAACATGGTTTCGAGCAGGCCGACCGCCAGCAGCATCGAGGGTGGGCATAACTGACCCAGCAGGCAGCCGCCGAAGCTCTCGATATGGCCATGCGCGGTGCCCTCGGCCAGCGCACGGCAGCTTTGTCCCCAGGCGTCCACCGCACGCAGCAGCGGCAAGCGACTGTAGGGCATGCAGTAGGACACAGGGCCGCCTTCGGTGGCATCCAGGCCAACTGCGGCCATGCGCTTGAAGATGTTCTGCGGCTGGGCCGTGCCATGGCGTACCTGGATCGGAAAGTGCTCGCTGTAGAGGCCGTCGAGCATGCCGCGCAGGGCTTCCAGCGGGTGGCTGACGATGGGAAAGCCATTGAGCGGGCTGCCGTCGTTGAGGCAGCGCAGGGCGCTCTGGTAATCGCCGACACGGGTGTAGCTGTCGAGGGTGATGGTGCCCAGGGCGTCCGGTTGGCGGGCCACGGCCTCCAGGCCAGCACGCATGCTGGGGATGTCGGCGAAACCCATGCGCGGCTGCACCACAAGCTGCCTGCGCTCGCGGGCGCGTTCGATGAAGCGCTGGAAGTGGCTGGTATTCGTGCTGGCCATGGTCAACGCCCTGACACCAGTTCGACCACCTGTTCACCGGTGATCGGATCGTGACGCACGATCCGCCCCTTGTGCGGGTCGCCGGCGCGCACTCGGGCGATCAGCGAGGTATCGCTGTCGAAATCGATGGGCGCGTGCCGGTAAAGGCTGCGCAATGCCGCCAGCGGCAGGCCGCTGACCTCACCAAGCCATTGGCCGAGCATCTCGTCCTCGGCCTGGCCGTCAAGCAGCGCGTGCAAGTCCTCCAGCCGCCCGACAATCTGAGGATGACGCAGGCTCAGGTATAGCGCCAGGTCACGGCCATGGCTGACGAAGGGCGAGAACTGCATGCAGACAAGCTGCTCTTCGTCGAGGTCAAAAGCCGAGCGGGCGAAGCTGTCGGCCAGGGCGCGCCGGTTGGCCATGCCTGCGGCGCCGGCATAGGGCGCCAGGGCCAGCTCGATAAGACGATCGGGCATTTCCTTCTTGCGCATCAAGGCCTGGGCCAGTTCCAGGTATTCGGCCAGGCCATCATCGTAGCTGCGTCCTTGCACCTGCTCGGCCTTGAGCCCGCGCAGATGGGCCATGAGCATCGGGTTGGCGCAGTCCGACTCGGTGAAGCTGAATGCCAGCTCCTCGAAACGGAAGCCGAGGAACTCGGTGATCAGCTCCCAGTGGTCGTCGACCCGGTAGCTCACCAGGTCGTAGATGCTGATGAACGCAGGTTCCCCGCCGGCGTTGCCGGTACTGACCCGACGCTCGTCAAGTGCGGCGTCGAAGCCTTCGCCGAGCAGTTCGATGAAGTAGGCCTGGGCGATACCGTCCAGCGCCTGCAGCAGCCCGCGAAAGCCTTGGCGGCGGCAGGCCTCGACGTTCAGCCCCAGGCGTTCGGCCAGGCGCATGATCCAGGTGAAGTAGTGCTTCTGTTCCTTGCGCGAGTCGCCGGTGACCACCGCGTCGACGCCACCCTGCCACCAGGCGGCGCGGCCAAAGAAGTCGGCCACCGCAAGGTTGCAGCTGTTGCAGAAGGTCGGGCGACCGTCGCCGGCGGTGCGGTGGCCGTTCATCAGCACGTCGAAGCGGTTCATCGCCTTCACCTGGCCGGGGAAGGGCAGGTGGCGTTCGAACGGGCGGATCTGCCGGTGGTCGACCACCAGCATCTCGACCCGTGCGTCGCCGTACAGCGCCAGGGCATGGTAGACCCGATCGATGTTGGCCATCACCGCGTCGGCCACCCCGGCATGACGCATGTTGGCGATACGCAGGTGGAAGGTGCGACCATGGGTGATGGCCAGGTGCAGCTGGGTCGCACGCAGCAGCGACACGGTATAGGAGCTGTCCTTGCCGCCGCCGTAGGCGACCATCAGGCGGTAGTCGGCCAGGCCTTCCAGGCCTCCGGCGGCCTCGATCAGGCGTTCGCCGAACACGCGCACGGCGTTCTGGTCGTTGTCGCTCAGGTAAGGGGTGAGCCGGGCCAGCAGCGCGGCGTCGTCGTGTTCGGTACGTGCGGCGTGGTTCATGCTGGTTGCGTCTCCAGGCGGTAGTGTTCGATGACATGTCGGATGTCTCGCTCGATGCCGGCCTGGTCGCTACCGGTGAAAATGAAACGTCCGCCCTGCAGCGCGTCGTAGCCGCCGCCGACCTCCAGCACTTCGCCGGGCTGGGGCAGCAACTCGCGCCAAAGCGAAGCGACCTGGGTGCGCTGCGACGGTGCCTCGAGCACTGTGCACGGCAGTTGCCGCGGCTTGGGGATGATCAGCCAGCCGCCGCTGGGGTCGCTGTCCTGGCCGGGCAGGGTGGCAGGCTCGCCGAGCAGGTTCTTCAGCCAATGCTCATAGAGATTGACGCCGAACACCTGGTTGATCAGGTGTGGCACCTCGCTGCCGCCAACCCGCGCACCCACTTCCAGGAATACCAGGCGACCGTCCTCGCACACGAACAGTTCCAGGTGGAACGCGGTGTCGCGCAGCCCCAGCGCCTGCAGGCACTGGCGACTGAAGTCGGCGATGCGCGTACGCAACGGCGAGGCTTGCAGCAACACCGAGCCCAACGGCTGGTGCCGGGCGAAGTCCAGACAACTGTTGAGGTAGCGCGACACGGCCTGGAACGGCACCTGACCGGTAGCGTCGGTGTAGCCGTCGACGTGGTATACCTGGCCCTCGACGAAGGCCTCCACTTCGTGGCGCGCCAGGTCGACGCCGTCGAGCGCGGCCAGCAGCTGGCGCTCGTCATCGACCCGCACCACGCCGATGCTGGCGGCGCCGTCCACCGGCTTGACGATCAGCGGGTAGCCGGTTGCGTTGGCGAAGTTCAGGGTGTGTTCCAGGCTATGGCAGCGAGTGAAGGCCGGCACGGCCAGGCCATGCTCTTGCAGCACGTGTTTCATCCGCGCCTTGTCGCGGTACACCCCCACTTCGTCCGGCCCATGGCCCGGAATGTTCAGTGCCTGGCGCACCTGGGCGGCGATTTCGAGGGTGAATTCGGACAACGCGATCAGCAGGTCGACCGGGCCGACCCGTTCGATCACTTCAGTCACTGCGGCCAGCAACTGTGGGTACTGGTTTACGTCCTCGACCTGCACCATGTGGGCGATCTGCTCGCGTGGCGTCAGCACGCCGAGCGCGCCGGGGCCGTCGACCACATAACTGATGCGGTGGGCATGGTGATCGAAGAAGGCTTCGTAGCGGGTCAGTTCGTTGTCCCAGCGCTGGCCGTCGTGGAAGCGCGGCCAGCGGTTGACGATCACGATATGCATGGGTTCGTTCCTTGTTCGGGCAAGAAGGGGGCTCAGGTCCAGTGCGTCACGTCGCCAGCGCCGAGCACCAGCGAGTGACGGGCCTGGGCCAAGCGATCGAGATGGCGCTGGAAGGCGTCTAGGGCGTCGTCCTCGGTGAACACCGCGTCGTACCCGGCAGCCAGCAGCTCCTCGCGGACCGCGCGGGTTTGCGCCTCGGAGGTGGTCAGCTTGCCGCCAATCACGATGTGCAGGTGCGGGTGCTGCTGGCGCAGCGCGCGAATCAGTGCCAGACCCTGGGAGTAGCCGTGGCCGTTGACACTGCTGATCACCAGCAGATGCGCGTGTTGGTGCTGGTCGACGGCGTCGAGCACGGCCTGGACCGGTGTGCAGCTGCCCAGGTTCTTCACCTCCAGGCCGCGCTCGCCCAGCCACAGTTGCAGGTACACCAGGTTCCACATGTGCGAGTCGGATTCGACCGTGGCCAGCAGGCACAGGTGTTGGCTTTTCATCGGGATGCCTCCATGGCTAGTGTGTCAGTGCCAAGTGCGGCGTTCAGGCGCCGCGTGGTGAGGTGGAACAGCAGGGCGCCCGGCACGCTCAACAGCAGGCCCATGGCGAGAATCAGGCCCTGAATGCCGTAGCGTTGGCCGATGCTGGCGCTGAGCAGGCCGCCCAGCGGGTAGGACGCCAGGTTGAGAAGGTAGAAAGGGCCCATTACCTTGCCCAGGTGCTTGCGCGGGATCACCTTGATCCGCTGGGTGCGGTTGAACACGTTGAACAGGGTGCAGCCGGCCATGGCCAGGACGAAGCTGGCACCGTAGGCGAATACGCCATTGGCCATGCCCATGGCCAGGATCCCGCCGCACAGCACGGCGAAACCCAGCGCCCCCACCTGGTGGATCGACAGTCTTGTCAGCAACCACGGCACCAGCAGGAAGTTCAGCAGGCCCAAAGCCCCGGCGGCGCTGTTGATCAGGCCGAAGGCACTGTCGGTGGCCTGGAACACGTCGCTGACGACGAAGGCATTGGCGCTGAGCACGCAGGCGAAGGCCAGGTTGATGCTGCAGTTCAGCAGCGCCAGGCTGATGATCGGCGGGTTACCCAGCAGCAGCTGCCAGCCCTGGCGCAGGGCTGCGAGCACAGGTTGCCGAGTACTGTCGGCGTGGGCGTTGGGCAGACCGCGCCAGCACAGTGCTGCCAGCAGCAGCGCGACGGCGGCCAGGCCCAGCAGCGCCAGCTTGCCGCTGTACAGCACTAGCGCGGCGGCGCAGGCCGGACCCAGCACCTGTGCCAATAGCTCCATGTTCTGCACCAGCGACTGGGTGTGGGCCAGGCGCTCGGCCGGCGCCACCTGCGGCACGGTGCGCTCCACGGCCATGCGCACCGGAGCCATCAGCAGCGACAGCAGTACGCCGTTGGCCGCCAGCGCCCAGACCGTCAGGGCCGGCGCCAGGCTGCAGCACAGTACGGTCAGCCCCAGGCTGGCGGCGCGCAGCACGTTGGCCCACTGCAGCAGACTGCGCCCGCCTACACGGTCCGCCAGCACCCCGGCGAACGGGTAAGCGAGCAGCGCCGGCAGCCATTCCAGGGCGAACACCAGCCCGGAGTAACGCAGGCTGCCGGTGACCTGGTAGACCATCAGCGGGACGGCAAACAGCACCGTCTGTTCGGCCATCAGGCCCAGCAGCAGGCCGGCGCCGAAGCGGCGCAGGGGCGGGTGCTCAGCCATGCTGGCGGTCCAGTTCGGCTTCAAGTTCGCGCAAGCGTGGCAGCACGTGCTGGCAGAAGCTGCGCATCTCGTCGCGGGTCGGCCAACCGGAGAAGATGAACTCGCTCACCCCGGCCTTCTTGTACTCCAGCAGGTAGGCGGCCACTTCCTCATAGCTGCCTACCACGCACAGAGCCGGGCCGCCTCGGTAGGCCACAGCCCCCGACCAAAGCATCGGCGACAGCCAGTCGTGATGGGCACCCTCGGCCAGACGAAACGATGTCTTGACCGCCTCGGAGTCGCAGCGGGCGACAAACTGGCGCACCCATTCACGGTGCTGCTGGTCGGGGTTTTCCATCATTGCGTCGACCTCGGCCAGTGCCTCGTCGCGGGTTTCTCGCGCCAGCACGTGCATGCGTATGCCTACCGAACGTCCGGCCGCGAGTACTTCGCGCGCGGCCTCGGCAATGCCTTCGGGCGTGTCGCCGTAGCGCAGCCAGCAGTCGCTGTGGGATACCGCGACCTGCTGGGCGATGCCTGAGGCGCCGCTCAGATACAGGCGTGGCCGCTCAAGGTCCTTGAACGGGAGGCCCAGCTGGGCCTTGTCCAGCTGGTAGAAGTCGCCATGGTGGCTGAGTGGCGTTTCCCCGGCCCAGAAGCGCCTGAGAATCTCGATGAACTCGCAGGTGCGCGCATAGCGGCCATCGTGAGCAACGTAGTCACCGTAGTACGCCTGCTCGTCCGGCGAGATGCCGGCCACCAGGTTCAGGGCGATGCGCTTGTCGGACATCCACGACAGCGTGTTGACCACCTGGGTGAACAGGGTCGGGTGCAGCAGCCCGGGGCGGTAGGCGAGGATGAACTTGACGTTGCGAGTTTCGCGCACCAGCGCGCCGATCATCGGCAGCGGGTCGGGCATGTGGTAGCTGATGCCCATCAGCAGCGAGTCGATGCCCAGTTCGTCGGCCTCCTGGGCGAAATCGACGATACCGGCGAAGTCCAGGCGTCCGGTGTCGTACTTGTCGGAGGCTTTCTGCTGGCCGCTGTCGAGCGGCGAGCACCAGTGAATGCGCAAGGGGGTCATGCGGGTGTCTCCGGAAAAGGCCCGCCGTCAGAGCGGGCCGGTGCGAGGGCGTGAAGGGCTCAGAACAGGAAGTCACTGCCGACACTGCGGTCGAACAGGGCGACATCGCGGATATGGCGCTTGCCGCAGATGAAGCGCAGCAGCCGTTCGATGCCCAGCCCGCCGCCGGCGCTGGGATGCAGCAGCCCCTGGCGGGCTGCTTCGAGGAAGTTGCCGAACGGGGTCAGGTCCATGTCCAGCTCGTTCATGCGGTAGAGGATCTGACCGTGCTCGTACTCCCGTTCGGCGCCCGACAATGCCTCGCCATAGCCCTCGGGCCAGACCAGGTCATAGTTGTTGTAGTGGCCGCGTTGGCCGGGGGTCTCGCGGTCGTAGAACTCGCGGCGGTGGTTGGTGATGAAGAACGGCGTATGGGCCTTTTCCGACATCAAGCGCTCGAAGTCATCGCCCAGTTCGGCCTGCAGTTCGTCGGTGCTGTACACCGGGAAGGCGGTTTCGTAACGCGGCAGTTCACGGCCCAGCTGGGCCAGTTGCGCGGCGCAGTGTTGGCGCACCTCGTCCAGGGTGTGCTTGACCATCTGCTCGATCAACTGCATGGCCTGTTGCATGGTGCCGCCGCGAATCTCGAAGTCGAACTGGGAGAACTCCAGCAAGTGACGCTGGGAGTCCTTGATCTCCGGCTTTTCCAGGCGGATGTTCGGCGCAACGATAAAGATGCGCTCGTGGCCGCGGGCGGTCAGGGCCAGTTGCTTGTGGAAGATCATGCTGGCGGTGAGTTTCAGGCGCCGCTGCTGGTACTGGATCTCGGCCGGGTACACCGCGTGGTTCAGGGGGTCGGTGATCGGCGACATCAGTATCGGCAACAACTGGCGGAAGTCACGGTCGAGCAAGAAGGTCTGTAGGGCGTGCAGCACACGGCCACGGATAATGGCCACTGCTTCGACGTCTGGGTGGTCAAATGCGGCGATCTGGCGCTGAATTTCATCCATGTTGGGGCCATCTTGTGGGTCAAAGGTGGCCCGATTATTGGCTTTCGCTGTCAAAACTCAATGTACAGATTCCGGTGAAAAAGCGACCCAGACGCGCTTTTTATTGTCCTGTCCGCCCGCGACGGTGACCATGAACCCGACCGGTTCTGCCGCGCCTTCGTTACCCGATTACAGGACACCCATGCCAATGACGGCCCATCCTCGACCCGTTTCCACGCGCTTCGGCCGCGCCGACTACAAGACCCTGGGCCTTGCCGCGCTGGGCGGCGCTTTGGAGATCTACGATTTCATCATCTTCGTGTTCTTCGCGCTGATCCTCAGCGAGCTGTTCTTCCCGCCGCACATGCCCGAATGGCTGCGCTTGCTGCAGAGCTTCGGCATATTCGTCACCGGCTACCTGGCGCGGCCGCTGGGAGGCATTCTGCTGGCGCACTTCGCCGACCGCCTGGGGCGCAAGCGTGTGTTCAGCCTGAGCATCCTGATGATGGCGTTGCCGTGCCTGCTGATCGGCCTGATGCCGACCTACGCGCAGATCGGCTACTGGGCACCGTTGCTGTTGCTGGCCCTGCGCATCCTGCAGGGCGCCGCCGTAGGCGGCGAAGTGCCCAGCGCCTGGGCGTTCGTCGCCGAGCACGCACCGGCCGGCCACCGCGGCTTCGCCCTGGGCATGTTGCAGGCCGGGCTGACCTTCGGCTACCTGCTGGGCGCGGTCACCGCGGCGGTGCTGGCGCGGGTCTACACCCCACAGGAGATGCTCGATCACGGCTGGCGTCTGCCGTTCATCCTGGGCGGTGTGTTTGGTCTGGTCGGTGTCTGGTTGCGTCGCTGGCTCAGCGAAACGCCGGTATTCGTCGCCCTGCAGGCGCGCCACGCAGCCGACCCGGAGCTGCCGTTGCGCACCGTGCTGCGCGGACACCGGCGAGCCATCACCCCGGCACTGCTGCTGACCTGCGTGCTGACCTCGGCAGTGGTGGTGCTGGTGGTGATTACCCCGACGGTGATGCAGAAGCGCTTCGGACTGCCGGCGGACCAGACCTTCGCCCTGAGCAGCCTGGGCATCGTCTTCCTCAATATCGGTTGCATCCTCGCCGGGCGCATGGCCGACCGCCTCGGCCCCTGGCGTGCCCTGGCGATCCACAGCGCCCTGCTGCCCGTCGGGGTGGCGGCGCTGTACGCCAGCCTGATTTTCGAGTTGCCGCTGATCGGCGTGGCCTACGCGCTGGCCGGCTTGTGTTGCGGCGTGGTCGGGGTGGTGCCGTCGATCATGGTCGGGCTGTTCCCGGCGGCCATTCGCGTGTCGGGGATATCTGTCACCTACAACATCGCCTACGCGTTGTGGGCGAGCGTTACACCGTTGCTGCTGATCGCCCTTATGCCTTGGAACCAGTGGGTCGCGGTGGGCTTCAGCGTGCTCATGGGCGCAGTGGGGCTCTGCTGCGTGCGCCTGTTCGCCCAGCGTGGGCCGGACGTCGAAAATGCCAGTGTGCCGGCAGGTGCCAAATGAGCTGCGGCCCTTTGCAGTGGCTGTCGGTGGCCGAACTGACGTCGCTGTATGATCGCCGCGAGCTGTCGCCACTGGAGTACCACCAGTACCTGATTGACCATGTACAGCGCCGCGAGCCGGCCTTGAATGCACTGTGCCAGTTCACCCCTGAGCTGGTGCTGGAGCAGGCCGCTGCGTCCACCCAACGTTGGGCCAGGGGCGCGCCGCTCGGGCCGCTGGATGGCGTGCCGGTGACCTTGAAATCGTTGATTGCCACCCGTGGGCAGCTGCTCGACCAGGGGTGCGCGGGCCTGGAGCCGCGCCTGGCATTAGCCGATGCGCCACCGGCGGCGCGCCTGCGCGAGGCGGGCGCGGTACTGCTGGGCAAGACCTGCGTGCCGGATTTCGGCATGTTGTCCTCGGGCCTGTCGAGCCTGCACGGCATCACCCGCAACCCATGGAACACGGCACTCAACCCCGGTGGCTCCAGCGCCGGGACGGCGGCCGCGGCAGCGGCGGGCTACGGTCCGCTTCACCTGGGCACCGACATCGGTGGTTCGGTGCGCCTGCCGGCCGGCTGGTGCGCGCTGGTGGGCTTCAAGCCGACCCTCGGGCGCATACCCATCGACCCGTATTATACCGGCCGCTGCGCCGGGCCCATGACCCGCACGGTAGACGACTGCGCGGCGATGATGGCGGTGCTGGCGCGCCCGGACCTGCGTGATGCCACCAGCCTGCCGGCGGCCGAGCTCGACTGGGGGTTGCCCCCGGTGAGCGTGCGCGGCCTGCGGGTGGGGCTGCTGCTTGAACCCGGTTGCGGCCTGCAGCCCGACGCGCAGACCTGCGCCGCGGTGCGCGCCGCCGCCGGGCTGTTCGAGGCGCAGGGCGCCAGGCTGGTGGAGGTGGCGCCATTGATGGAGCGTCGTCTGCTCGACGGCCTTGACCGCTTCTGGCGCGCGCGGCAGTGGAGCGAACTCCGCCAGCTGGCGCCCGAGCGCCTGGCCCAGGTGCTGCCGTACATCCGCCAGTGGGCCGAGCCGGCCCGCCACATGACGGCGGTGGAGGCGGTGGAAGGCTTCAACCAGACCTTCGAGATGCGCCGGCGAGCTGCGCGGCTGTTCGAGCAGTGCGACCTGCTGCTGTCGCCGACCAATCAGGTGCAGGCCTATCCCGCCGAGCTGGCCTCCCCCGGCAACGACCCGCAACTGCCGTTCGAACACATAGTGTTCACCGTGCCTTGGAACATGGGCGAGCAACCGGCGCTGTCGATCAACTGCGGCTTCAGTGACCAGGGTATGCCCATTGGCTTGCAGATGGTCGCCCCGCGCTTCGCCGACACTTGGCTGCTGCGCCTGGCCAAGGCCTTCGAAACCTGGCGCGGGCCGATCCGGCACTGGCCCGATTGACCCTATGAAGTGCCTGGCAGGCACGGCACCGACCTTCGTTCACGGACAGGACACCCCTTGCATATGCAAAGACGCACACTTCTGTGCTGCGCCCTCATCACGCCCTGCGTGGCTGCTGGCCAGCCCGGCTTCATCGACGGCAGCCGTCTGGACCTCAACCTGCGGCACTACTACTCCAACCAGCATACGCAGGGCGACACCTACCTGGCGATCCGCAAGGACGGCCGCCTGACCCCCTCGCGTCTGCGCGAGACCTGGGTGCAGGCGGCGATGCTCGACTATGCGTCAGGCTACACTAGCGGTGTGCTCGGCATTGGCGTGGATGCCTCGCTGTACGGCGCGATAAACCTGAATCGCGGCCATGGCCGGGTGGCCAACGGTGGCGACCGGGTACTGGTGGACAGCGACGGCGACGCCATCCCCACCTGGAGCCGCCTGGCTGTCGGCGCGCTGCGCCTGCGCCTGGCCGGCAGTACCTTGCGGGTTGGCCGACAACGCCTGGACAATCCGGTCCTGCGCTACAAGGATAACCGGGCGCTGCCGTCGAGCTTTCAGGGTGTGGCGCTGAGCAACCAGAGCATCGCTGGCCTGCAACTGGACGCCGGGCGCTTCGATCGGGCAATCCCGCGCACCGGCACCGGCAGCGAGCTGCTGACCAGCACCTTCGGCGATCGGGCGGTGAAGGCCGATTCGATCAGCTATATCGGTGCCCGTTACAGCGGCGCGCTGTCTGCCAGCCTGTACGGCTCGCACCTGGCAGATACCTGGCAGCAGCTGTACGTGGGGCTGGGCGGCACGCTGGGCGATCGGGCCAAGCTGGCTGTGCGCCCGGCCTTTCACTACTACCGCACCCGCGACAGCGGCCAGCAGCAACTGGGCTATATCGACAACCAGGCCTGGAGCCTGGCCACCACGCTGGCGCACCAGGCCCATGGTCTGACGCTGGCCTGGCAGCAGGTCGAGGGCAACGAGTATTTCGACTATGTGTGGGAGTCGACCGGCAACTACATGGCCAACTCGCTGTATTCGGACTACAACGGCCCGAACGAACGCTCCTGGCAGTTGCGCTACGACTTCGATGCCAGCGCCTACGGCGTGCCGGGCCTGAGCTTTGGGTTGTGGCACGCCAAGGGCTGGGGCATCGATGGCAGCCACTACCAGGGTGACCGCAATGGCCGCCACGCCGGATACAACGTGCGCGGTCTGCGCGGCGCGCGGCACGAGGAGAATGGCTTGGTACTTGGCTACGTGCTGCAGGGCGGCGCCTGGCGCGACACCAGCGTGCGTACCATCGTCTACAACCATCGCGCCCACGGCGGGCAGATCGATGGCAGCTACGACGAAGTGCGGCTGGTGGTCAACATGCCGCTGCGATTGTTCTGACCTTCCTCAACCCAGCGCCTTGTGCCGCCGGTGCCAGAGCATGCCCAAGGCCAGCAGCCATGCGGCCCAGTGGGTTACGTTCAGGCCGTACCTGGAATAGCGCCGGGAATAGAATACATTTGGGGGCGAGCCGGCCGACTTGAGCGAAACGGTTCCGGTGATGCCGATCTTCGGCCTATTGATAGTCCAGACGCACATCGCCCAGTTGCACTTTGGCAAAGCGACTTTCAGGACCAAGGCAAGTTCTGCGCGGAAGCGCCAACCCCTTGTGACACAAGGGAAAGAAGATGGCGCACTCGGCGGGATTCGAACCCACGACCCCTGCCTTCGGAGGGCAGTACTCTATCCAGCTGAGCTACGAGTGCAACGCGCACGCATGATACCCATCTGTGGTGGTGCCGTCCATCACCTTGATCTGTAGCCATTTTTCCCTTCAGCCGTGAAACGGGCGGTAATGGCACTCACAAATGCCTCTATCCATATGCAATATCGATATTTCCATCGTTGCTGTTATGCCCACTATTCTCTAGTCACAACTTGTTATAACAAGTAATCGATCAGTGAAGAGACCTATGGCCCAACTGCTCCCCCTGTCCCCGGTACCGCTCTACACCCAGCTCAAGGAATTGCTGCGCGAGCGCATCCTCGATGGCACTTATCCGCCACATAGCCGCATGCCCTCGGAAAGCGAGCTGGGCAAGGCCTTCGACGTCAGCCGCATCACCGTGCGCCAGGCACTGGGCGACCTGCAGAAGGAAGGGCTGATTTTCAAGATCCACGGCAAGGGCACCTTCGTAGCCAAGCCCAAGGCTTTCCAGAACGTCAGTACCCTGCAGGGGTTGGGCGAGTCGATGACGCAAATGGGTTACGAGGTGATCAACCGCCTGCGCAGTTTCCGCCATGTGCCAGCCAATGCATTGGTGGCCGCGCGGCTGCAGGTCGAGGAGGGCAGCCTGGTCACCGAGATCCGCCGGGTGCGGCTGATCAACCGCGAGCCGGTGTCGCTGGAGCTGACCTGGTTGCCCAAGGCCGTCGGCGAAAAACTGGAAAAGGCCGACCTTGTCACCCGCGACATTTTCCTGCTCCTGGAAAACGACTGCGGCATTGCCCTTGGCCACGCCGACCTGGCCATCGATGCCGTGCTGGCCGACAGCGACCTGACCCAGGCCCTGGATGTTGAAGAAGGCTCGCCGATCATGCGCATCGAGCGCCTGACCCATGCCGCCGATGGTACGCCACTGGACTTCGAACACCTTTACTACCGCGGCGATGCTTTCCAGTACCGCCTGCGCATCGACCGCCAGAAGGGGAGCAAGGCATGAGCATCCAGACCCAGGACTACGACATCATCGTCATCGGTGGCGGTACCGCCGGGCCGATGGCGGCGATCAAGGCCAAGGAGCAGGACAAAAACCTGCGCGTGCTGCTGCTGGACAAGGCCAACGTCAAGCGCAGCGGTGCCATCAGCATGGGCATGGATGGCCTGAACAACGCGATCATCCCAGGCCATGCCACCCCCGAGCAGTACACCAAGGAAATCACCGTGGCCAATGACGGTATCGTCAACCAGGCCACGGTGCATGCCTACGCTACCCACAGCTTTGAAACCATCGAGCAACTCGACCGCTGGGGGGTGAAATTCGAGAAGGACGAGACCGGCGACTACGCGGTGAAAAAGGTTCACCACATGGGCGCCTACGTGCTGCCCATGCCCGAAGGCCACGACATCAAGAAGGTGCTGTACCGTCAGCTCAAGCGTGCCCGGGTCGAAATCAGCAACCGTATGGTCTGCACCCGTGTGCTGCTCGATGGTGAAGGCGCGGCCGCTGGCGTGCTGGGTTTCGATTGCCGTAGCGGCGAGTTTCGCGTGGTGCGGGCCAAGGCGGTGATCCTTGCCTGCGGAGCGGCCGGGCGCCTGGGCCTGCCGTCGTCGGGCTATCTGATGGGCACCTACGAGAACCCGACCAACGCCGGTGATGGCTACGCCATGGCCTACCATGCAGGTGCCGAACTGGCCAACCTCGAGTGCTTCCAGATCAACCCGCTGATCAAGGACTACAACGGCCCGGCCTGTGCCTACGTCACCGGCCCACTGGGTGGATATACCGCCAACAGCAAGGGTGAGCGCTTTATCGAGTGCGACTACTGGAGCGGCCAGATGATGTGGGAGTTCCACCAGGAGCTCGAGGGCGGCAATGGCCCGGTGTTCCTCAAGCTCGATCATTTGGCCGAGGAAACCATCCAGAACATCGAAGAAATCTTGCACAGCAACGAGCGCCCCAGTCGTGGCCAGTTCCACGCCGGGCGTGGCACCGATTATCGCCAGCACATGGTCGAGATGCATATCTCGGAGATCGGTTTCTGCTCGGGGCATTCGGCGTCGGGGGTTTGGGTCAATGAAAAGGCCGAGACTAGCGTCAAAGGGCTGTATGCCGCGGGCGATATGGCAGCGGTGCCGCACAACTACATGCTCGGGGCCTTCACCTATGGCTGGTTTGCCGGTGTGAACGCTGCGCATTACGTGACCGGGCGCGAACTAGCCGAGGTCGATGCCGAACAGGTCGAGCGCGAGCGCGCGCGAGTGTTTGCCCCGCTGCAGCGTCAGCATGGCCTGCCGCCGGCGCAGGTCGAGTACAAGCTCAGACGCATGGTCAACGATTACCTGCAACCGCCGAAGGTGACCAAAAAGATGGAAATCGGCCTGGCGCGCTTTGCCGAGATCGAACGTGACCTGGACCAGATGAAGGCCAGCAACCCTCATGAACTGATGCGTGCGATGGAAGTTTCGGTGATTCGCGATTGCGCCGAGATGGCGGCGCGGGCCTCGCTGTTCCGCGAGGAAAGCCGCTGGGGGCTGTACCACCACCGGGTGGACTTCCCTGAGCGCAATGATGGCGAGTGGTTCTGCCATTGCCATCTGAAAAAGGGCGAGAACGGTGAAATGACCAGCTTCAGGAAAGCGGTCGAGCCTTACCTGATTGCGTTGGACGCAGAAGAGCAATCCGCCTACGACCAGCTGCGGGTAAAGGCCGATGCAGCCTAGGCGACGCTGTGTCCGGTGAACACTTCGAAGAACGAGGGCCGCAGGCCCCGAGGACTCCGTGAAATGGCCTACCAGCCGCAAGAAATCTTCTTCCGCAGCAGCGCCCCCGTCACCATCGACGAAGACAAGTGCATCGCCGAAAAAGGCTGCACCGTCTGCGTGGAGGTTTGCCCCATGGACCTGCTGGCGATCAACCCGGCCACGCAGAAGGCCTACATGGCGTTCGACGAATGCTGGTACTGCATGCCCTGCGAAAAGGACTGCCCCACGGGTGCGGTGAAGGTCGACATCCCGTACCTGCTGCGCTGATTCATCCCGCCATCCGGCGCACCACCGGACGCCCTCCTGCTGTGCCCCTCGTTTCCCACCACCCAAGCCGGGCGGCGGAGACGACCCAACTCTTATAACGACTCGAGGGGAAACACCCATGCGCCTTGTTGCAACCGTGGCCGGCCTCGCGCTGGCGCTCACTGGCCTGAATGCCAGCGCCGAAACCATCCGCATCGCCATTGGCACCCAGGACACCACCATCAACTGCGCCACTGGTGGCCTGCTGATACGCGAGCTTGGCCTGCTGGACAAGTACCTGCCGCATGACGGCAAATACAAAGATGCCAAGTATCAGGTGGAGTGGAAGAACTTCACCAGCGGTGCGCCACTGACCAATGAAATGGTCGCTGGCAAACTCGACTTCGGTGCAATGGCCGACTTCCCCGGGTCGTTCAACGGTGTTGCCCACCTGGATGCCGGCAAGCGCAGCCTGTTCGTAAGCGTGCTGTCGGGCAGCGTGCACGGCAGCGGCAATGGCATCGTCGTACCGGCGGCGTCCAGCGTGCAGTCGCTGGCTGAACTCAAGGGCAGGACCATTTCCGTGCCGTTCGCCTCCACCGCCCACGGCATGCTGCTGCGTGCCGTAGCAGCCCAGGGGTGGGACCCGCAGAAGGATGTGCGAATCATCGCCCAGGCGCCGGAAATCGCCGGTTCCGCCCTGCGTAGCAACCGCATCGAGGCCCATGCCGACTTCGTGCCGTTCGCCGAACTGTTCCCCAACCGCGGCTTCGCCCGCAAGATCTATGACGGCGCCCAGGCCAACGCACCGACCTTCCATGGCGCTTTGGTCGATGCCGATTATGCGAAGAAGTACCCCGAAGTGGTCACCGCCTACCTGCGCGCCAGCCTCGAAGCCGATCGGCTGATCGCTGCGGAACCTGAGAAGTACAGCGAGTTGATCGAGAAAGTCACCGGCATCGAGGCCGAGGTCAATTACCTGTTCCACGGCCCGCTCGGCCTGCAGACCCGCGACCTGACATGGAAGCCTGAATACCGTCAGGCAGTCGCAACCTCCATCGATACGCTCAAGCTGCTTAAAAAGACCGACCGCGGCCTCGACACCGACAAGTTCATCGACGACCAATACATCCGTGCGGCCTTCAAGGAGGCTGGCCTGGACTACGACAAGGCGCTGAAAGACTACGATCCGCAGCCACTCAAGGCCAATGACGCGCTGACAGGCAAACCGATCACCGACTTCAGCCGCCTGGCACAGATCTGGGTGCGCGGTGAAGGCAAGGTCCGCCACTACGCTTCGCCGGAGGCCGCGCTTGGCGCCTTGGCCCAGCTGGAGCAGGAGGGCAAGGACATCCGCGCCATCTACGCCCAGGCCGCCGACAGCGGAATCAAGTTGCTGGCGAACCAGGCCTGGTTCGTGCGTAACGCCAAGGGTGAACTGGCGGCGTTCCTGCTCAAGGACCAGGCCGAGCAGTATGCCAAGGCCCATGGTGGTGAAGCGCTGGACTTCGTCAGCGCCAACCAGAAGCTGGTCGCCCAGCGCTGACCGGGAGGCACCGACATGACCTGCAACCTCAAGCGCTGGCCGGTGCGCCTGGCTTCGCTGCTGGCCTGCCTGCTGTTCTGGCAGGTCGCGGCGAGCGTGAAGCTGGACCTCGGGCTGCTGACGTTCACCTATGTCCCCACACCGAAGGCGGTACTGGAAGCTGCCTGGCAGTTGCTGACCTCCAGCACCCTGCTGGCGCACCTGGGCAGCAGCCTGTCGCGGGTTTTTGCCGGTTATGGCGCCGCGGCGCTGATTGGCGTGGCCCTGGGGTTGTTGATCGGCCGCTCGAAATGGGCCGAGGACACCCTGCTGCCGCCACTCGAAGTGCTGCGGCCGATTCCTGCGGTGGCGTGGATCCCGCTGGCGATCCTGATGTTCCCATCGTCGGAACTGTCGATGGTGTTCATAACGTTCACTGGTGCGCTGTTCCCGATCCTGCTGAACACCGTGCACGGCGTCGAGGCCATCGACCCGCGCCTGGTGGCGTCGGCGCGCAGCCTCGGTGCAGAGCGTTGGTCGATCCTGCGCGAAGTGGTGTTGCCTGGAGCGCTGCCAAGCATCGTCACTGGCCTGGCCATCGGCATGGGGACTTCATGGTTCTGCCTGGTCACCGCCGAGATGATTTCCGGACAGTTCGGTATCGGCTACTACACCTGGGAGTCGTACACCTTGCAAAACTACCCGGACATCATCGTCGGCATGCTGCTGATCGGCGTGCTGGGCATGGGCAGCAGCGCCCTGGTCAAGCGCCTTGGGGAGTTGGCCACGCCTTGGTACCGCACGCGGAGGGCCAGTTGATGAACAGTTATCAACCAGCACCAGGGCGTATCGACGGGCGTGGCCTGTCGATTCGACTGGGGCACGGCAGCGAAGCATTCGAGGCGGTGCAGCGTCTGGACTTTGCCGTAGAGCCAGGCGAGTTCGTCTGCATCCTTGGCCCCTCCGGTTGTGGCAAGTCGACGTTGCTTGGCGCCCTGGCCGGGCACCTGGTGCCCAGCAGCGGCCAGTTGAGCGTGGATGGCCAGACCGTTGCCGGGCCGTCACCGCAGCGTGGCATGGTGTTTCAGCACCACACCTTGCTGCCTTGGCGTAGCGTGCTCGACAACGTGGCCTTCGGCCTGAAGATGCAGGGCCAGGGCCGCGCCGAACGTCGCCGGCAGGCTCGTGAAATGCTGCAACTGGTGGGGCTGGCCGACTTTGCCGGGCGCTGGCCCAGTCAGTTGTCCGGCGGCATGCAGCAACGGGCCGAGATTGCCCGTGTGCTGATCAACCGCCCGCGCCTTTTGCTGATGGACGAACCCTTCGGTGCCCTGGATGCGCAAACCCGTGCACGCATGCAAGAGCTGTTGCTGGATATCTGGGCAAGCATCCGCACTACCGTGGTGTTCGTCACCCACGATATCGACGAGGCGCTGTTCCTGGCCGACCGTATCCTGGTGATGAGCCCGCGACCTGGCCGCTTTATCGAAGACCTGCACCTGGAGTTTCCGCGCCCACGCCGCGCCAGCCTGCTGACCAGCCCTGAATTCACTCACCTCAAGCGTCACTGTCTGGCCTTGCTCCGTCACGAGGAAGGCCGCGAACTTCCGCGCCTGACCCCGCTGGGCCTGCCGGACACTGAGCACCCACCGCTACGGATCGCGCTATGACTGAACGAACGACTGACAACCCCGACATCCTTGCTCTTCTGCCTCGCCTTGGTGCCGCTGATGCAGGCGTGCGCCGCATCGCCCTGATCGAACTGGCCGACCTGGAAGACCCGGATGGCTTGCCATGGCTAACCGATGCACTGCTGGTGGATGCCGCCGACGAGGTGCGTGCCGAGGCCGCGCGCCTGCTCGAGGCCTGGGAAGAACCCGAAGTTGTGCAGGCCCTGTGCGCTGCGCTGGCCGATGCTGCCGAGCCGGTACGGCTGGCTGCCGCCCAGAGCCTCAGCGAACTCAAGAGCCTTGAAACCGGTCAGCTGATCCTGCCATGGGTCAAGCATGCCGATGCCTTCGTCCGTGCCAGCGCCCTGCGTGCCTTGCGCGAGCTGCGCCTGGAGGATGCTGCAGAGCCTGCACTGCTGGCCCTGGCCGATGGCGACGCCGCGGTCCGGCGTGAGGCAGTGGGTATTCTTGGCTGGCTCAAGCACCAGCCGGCATTGCCAGCATTGGCAAAGCTTGCCGCAGACGAGCCGGACACCGAGGTGCGCCGCGCGGCCATTGGTGCGCTGGGCCTCGCCCGCGACAGCGCGGTGGTGCCAGCATTGGTGGCTGCATTGGCTGACAAGGCCTGGCAAGTGCGCGAAGAAGCCGCCACCACGCTAGGCAAGGTGGGCCTGGCCCCAGCAGGCCCGGCACTGGTAAATGCCCTTGCCGATGACTTCTGGCAAGTCCGTCTGCGTGCGGCGCGGTCCCTGGGGCGGCTGCGTCATGTTGCGGCCCTGGACGCGCTTGGCGAGTTGCTCGGCCACGGCATTGCCAACCTGCGCAAGGAGGCGGCTCTGGCCCTGGGTGAGCTGGGCCAGGCGCGTGCCTTGCCGGTGCTGCAGGCCGCCGAGGCCGATAGCGACCCCGAGGTGCGCAAGGCTGTGCGGATCGCCATGGCGCAACTGCGCGGGGCCTCCTGATGAACGCCCCGCAAGCTATTCGCAACATGCGCGGGCCCGGGCAACTGGTGCTGCAATGGCAAGACGGCGAACACAGCCTCAGCCATGCCCGCCTGCGCGGTGCTTGCCCCTGTTCACAATGCCGAGCGGCACGGCTGCAGGGGAGCATCAGCCTGGTTCGCGATGACGTGCGCGTGGTGCAAATCGAGCCGCAAGGATATGGCGTGCAGCTGGTGTTCAGCGATGGGCATGAGCGGGGTATCTACCCTTGGGCTTACCTGCGTGACCTCAGTGCCCGGTGAGACCTGAATTCGCAAGCGGTCCGCGTACCCTGTGGGAGCGGCTTTAGCCGCGAAGAATCCAACTCGGTGCATGGCACCGGCTGCGCCGGTGTTCGCGGCTAAAGCCGCTCCCACAGGGGCCCTGCTAATTCAGTGAGTCATGGGCATTTCTATGAGTACGGGCCCGTTCCCACAGGCTCAGAGCGCAATCAGCTCCGGCCTCAGCCCTTCGACCCGGCGCACCGGCGGCGTCAGGTAGCCGCCATCCCCGGTGATCTGGTGCAGCACCTTCTCCCGCAGCTCGTGAAGTGCCACGCCCGTACGCAACCGTGGGTGTGGCAGGTCGATCTCCACCACCGACTTGATCCGCCCCGGGCGCGGCTCCAGAACCACCACCCGGTCGGCCAGGTAGGTGGCCTCCTCGGCGTCATGGGTGACCAGCAGCGTGGTGATGCCGGCACGTTCGCGAATGGCCAGCAGCTCGTCCTGCAGTTGCTGGCGGGTCAGCGCATCCAGCGCGCCGAACGGTTCGTCGAGCAGCAGGATACGCGGGCTGGCTACCAGGCCTCGGGCGATCGCCACGCGCTGCGCCATGCCGCCGGACAGCTGGTGTGGGTAGGCCGACTCGAAGCCGACCAGCCCCACCAGTTGCACGAATTCGTGTACCCGCCGCGCGCGCTCACCCTGGGTGAGCGGCTCGTTGACCAGGCCCAGGGCAATGTTCTGTTCCACGCTCAGCCAGGGGAACAGCCGGTGTTCCTGAAACACGATGCCGCGTTCGCTACCAATGCCGCTGACAGTGTGGCCGTCCACACGGATGTTGCCGCTGTAGTCGGTATCCAGCCCTACCAGCAGGCGCAGCAGGGTGGATTTGCCACAGCCGGAAGCACCAACGATGGCGATGAACTCACCCTGGTTGATCGACAGGTTGAAGTTGCGGATGGCTTCCAGCGGCTGGCCATCGACGCTGAACACTTTGCCGACCCCCTCGAAGCTGACCAGGGGCGGGGTGACGTCGGGCTGGTTGGCCGCGTGCAGGTGCGAGGTATTGAAGGCGTTCATGCGGTTCTCCAGCGCGTGGCGCGCGATTCGAGGCGTTGTCCAAGGGTGCCGAGCAGGGCGCCTACCAGGCCGATCAGCAGCATGGCGGCCATTACCTGGTCCATGCGGAACAGTTGCTGGGCGCCGATCATCAGGCTGGCGATGCCACCGTCCGAGGGCATGAAGTATTCGGCACCGATGGTGCCCAGCCAGGCGTAGATCAGCGACAGGCGCAGGCCGGCAAAAATGGCCGGGGCTGCGCCGGGCAGCACCAGCAGGCGCAGGCGTTGCCACAGGTTCAGGCGCAGGGTGCGCGCGGCTTCACCCAGCTGCGGCGAGAGGCTGGCGATACCGCGCTGGGTGGCGATCAGCAACGGGAAGAACGCAGCCATGCCGACGAATACCTGCTTGGCCCCTTCACCCAGGCCGAACCAGGCTGTGAGCAGCGGCACCCAGGCAAACAACGCCACCTGACGCAAGGCCGACAGGCTGGGCCCGAAGATACCTTCGGCATTGGCCGAAAGCCCCAACAGCAAACCGACCAGCAGGCCAGCGCTACCGCCCAGCAGCAAGCCGGCCAAAGCGCGCTGCAGGCTCAGCAGCAAGGCTTGCGGCAGCGAACCATCGGCCAGGCCGGTCAGCAGGGTGCGCAACACTTCAAGTGGCGAGGTCAGGATGTTGCTGTCGACCCAGCCAAAGCTGCTGCTGGCCTGCCACAGGGCCAACAGTGCCAGTGGCAGCAGCAGGCTTTGCCAACCCCGCGGCACGGGGCCACGGTGCTGCTCCCCTGTGGCCGCTTGCGGCCAGTACAGCAGGCGCTTTTCCAGGGCCGAGAAGCCGCGCTCCAGCAGTGCGCCGACCAGGCCGATCACCAGGATGCACAGCAGCACCAGGTCGAGCATGAACAGCTGCCGTCCCCACACCATCAGGTAGCCAATCCCTTCGCTGGAGGCCAGCAGTTCGACCGCCAGTAGCGAGGTCCAGCCGGTGGCCAGGGCCAGGCGTACGCCGGTGAGGAAGGCGGGCAGGGCAGCCGGAAGCAGCAGGCGCAGGAACATTAGATGGCGAGGCAGGCGCAGCACTGCAGCGGCCTCTCGCAGCTTGGGCTGGGCATCACGTACACCGACCAGCGTGTGCAAGGTAACGGGGACCACCACGGCTTTCACCAGCACCACCAGCTTGAGCAACTCGCCGATCCCGAAGAACAGCATGAACAACGGGATCCAGGCCAGGGTAGGAATCTGTGCCAGCGCCACGAAGGTCGGCAGCACCAGCGTCTGCGCCCGCCGCGAAGCACCCAGCCAGACCCCCAGCAGCAACCCGCTGCCGATGCCGACCGCCAGCCCCCAGAACAACCGCTGCAAGCTTATCCCCAGGTGCCCCCACAGCTCGCCGGAGCCAAACTCCACCGCGCTCTGCCACACCAATGCTGGCGCCGGCAGGATCTGCTCGCTCATCCAGTGCTCCCGGCTGGCCACTACCCACAGCACGGCAATTGCTGCAGGCACCAGGTATGCGAGGCCTTTGTAGGAGCGGCCTTGTGTCGCGATAGGGCCGCACAGCGGCCCCCGGAGCCACCTCCGATTCCTGCTCAGAACTCCATTCATCGGCCATCTCTCGAAGCGTTGTTAGATTATTCATTTATGGAATTAAAAATTCTAAAAAATGACTTTCAAGAGATAAGAGCATGCGCTTCATGCATACGGAAGCCCCTCGCCGTTGCGTTTTCCTCATATTTTCCATGCGTTTTCCGCAAGCCAGCCGCAGGCCCGCATGCCGCCTGATTTATGCCTTTCAGTTACTGAAGAATGAAGTTTTGATCTTTGTAGGTTCTAACCAGACCTGCCTAGCTTCTGGCCAAAGCGCCGGCCATCGCCGGTGGCAGCCTGCCAAGGAGCCTTGCCATGAAAACCCCGCTGCGCCACCTGATCACCGCCCTTGGGCTGGCCTTCACCCTCAGCGCCCACGCAGCTGAACCGGCCAAGCCAGCAAGCATCCGCATCGCCGTGCCCGACCTCAGCGCGGGCAGCAAGCCCAGCGCCGGTGGCGTGGTCGACGTGCTGCGTGACCAGCAACTGCTGGAGAAGGAATTCGCCAAGGACAACATTCGCATCGACTGGCACTTCTTCAAGGGCGCCGGGCCGGTGGTGAACGAAGCGCTGGCCAACGGCCAGGCCGATTTCGCCTACCTCGGCGACCTGGCCGCCATCGTCGGCAAGGCCAATGGCCTGGACACCCGCGTGCTGTCGGCGGGGGTACGTGGGGTGAAGAGCTACCTGGGCGTGGTGCCCGGTTCCGGCATCAAGACCCTGCACGACCTCAAAGGCAAGCGCGTGGCGGTGTTCCGTGGCACCGCCAACCAGCTGTCGTTCGCCAGCGCCCTGGCCAGCCAGGGGCTTAGCGAGCGCGAGCTGAAGGTGATCAACCTGGACTTCAACGCCGCCAATGCCGCACTGGCCGCCAAGCAGATCGACGCCACCTGGGGCCTGTCCAACCTGCTGTCGCTGCGCGAGCGCGGGCTGGTCGAGCTACCGGTCAACTCGCGTGACCTGGAAGGTGCCGGCAGTACCCAGGCGGTACTGCTGGGCACTGGCGATTTCATCCGCAAATACCCCGAGCTGGTGCAGCGCCTGGTCAATGCCCAGCAACAGGCCAGCGCCTGGCTGCGCGACGAACACAACCGCGAGGCCTATGTCGAGCTGGTGGCCAGCAATGCCAATTGGCCGCGCAGCATCCTCAACGACGACCTGGCCAAGGAAGACCTGGCCCATTACTTCGATCCACGGCTGGACGCCGAATTCGTCGGCCAGCTGCAACAGGGCGTGGACCTGGCCACCAAGGAGCGCCTGATCCGTCGTGGCTTCCAGGTGGCCGACTGGATCGAACCACGCTTCCTCGATGCCGCCCTGCAACAGAAGCAGGCCGTGCAGGCCGCCCGCTGAATCCCGATAACCCGACAATGACCGCAAGGACACGACCATGAGCAACGCCGCCCTGGCCACCGCGCCACAAACCCTCGAACTCGACATCCACCCGGTTGCCGGCCGCATCGGTGCCGAAATTCGCGGGGTGCAATTGTCCGCCGACCTTGATGCCGCCACCCTCGACGCCATCCAGGCCGCGCTGGTGAAGCACAAGGTGATCTTCTTCCGTGGCCAGACCCACCTGGATGACCAAAGCCAGGAAGCCTTCGCCAAGTTGCTCGGCGAGCCGGTCGCCCACCCCACCGTGCCGGTGGTGGATGGCACCAGCTACCTGTTGCAGCTCGATGGTGCCGAAGGCCAGCGGGCCAACTCCTGGCACACCGACGTGACCTTCGTCGACGCCTACCCCAAGGCCTCGATCCTGCGCAGCGTGGTGGCGCCGGCATCCGGTGGTGACACCGTGTGGGCCAACACCGCCACGGCCTACCAGGAGCTGCCCGAGCCGCTGCGCGAGCTGGCCGACAAGCTATGGGCGGTGCACAGCAACGAATACGACTACGCCAGCGTGAAGCCCGATGTGGACCCGGCCAAGCTGGAGCGCTATCGCAAAGTGTTCACCTCCACGGTGTACGAGACCGAGCACCCGGTGGTGCGCGTGCACCCGATCAGTGGCGAGCGGGTGCTGCAGCTGGGGCATTTCGTGAAGCGCATCAAAGGTTATTCGCTGGCGGATTCGCAACACCTGTTCGCGGTGCTGCAAGGGCATGTGACGCGCCTGGAGAACACTGTTCGCTGGCGCTGGCAGGCGGGGGACGTGGCCATCTGGGATAACCGCGCGACGCAGCATTATGCGGTGGATGATTACGGGACCCAACCGCGGGTGGTGCGGCGGGTGACCCTGGCGGGTGAGGTGCCGGTCGGGGTGGATGGGCAACTCAGCCGCACTACGCGTAAAGGCTGATATCGCCGGGGCCGCTTGGCGGCCCTTTCGCGACACAAGGCCGCTCCTACAGGCGATCGCATACCCTTGTAGGAGCGGCCTTGTGTCGCGAAACGGGGGCAAAGCCCCCGCCAGCTACAACTCGGTATCGCAGGCAATCAACTGCCTGACCAGCCCCTGAGCCAACGGCGATAGCCCATACCCCACCCGGCTCACCACCCCATAACGGGTATAGAACGCTTCTTCCTGCTCCACCGTCAGGTCGGCCAGCTGCAATGCCACCAATCCCCCGTCACGCTGATACGGCCGCAAGTTGGCATTGCAGGCAATGCCGATGGTGTCGGAATGCATCACCACATTCAGCAGTGCATAGCCATGCTCGCACTCCACCGTCGGCAGAAAATCCTGCCGCCCGCTGAGGTCGCTGAGGATCTTGCGGATGTTCGGCGGGCGGAAGGTGGTGGCCAGGGGGTAGTCGAACAGGTCACGCGCCCGCACGCTCTCGCGCTCGGTCAACGGGTGCCCGACGCGGCAGCAGAAATGCCAGCGCTGCGGCGTCAGCTTGTGCACCTGGTAGTCCGGGTCGGACTCGAACTGGCGGGTGTCAGCGACGAAGAACTCGATCTCCTCGGCAACCAGCTTGCGGTTCAGCGCCTGCCAGTTATCCACCTGGAAGCAGGTACGCGCCGCGGGGTATTCGGCGACGAAGCGTGCCACCGCCCGCGGTACCAAACCCCCTGCCGGCGCCGGGCCGGAGCCGAAGCGCACCACGCCGGTAGTGGCACCGTTGAACTGGTGGATCTCGTTGACCAGGTTGTGCGCCCCATGCACCAACCGCCGCGAATGCTCCAGCACCAGCAGGCCCTGGCGAGTCGGCGCCAGCTCCTTGCTGGCGCGGTCCACCAGGCGGCAGCCGATGTTGTGCTCGAGGGTCTGGATGCTGCGGCTGAACGCTGATTGCGACAGGTTCACCGCAGCCGCCGCAGCAACGAAGCTGCGGTGCTCGACAAGGGCAATGTAGTGGCGCAGCTGACGGAGATCGATATGCATTTTTTACATTGAAACTTTCGGTCGAATGCAATTGCTGACAAGGGTTAGCCCCCTTATAAAGGGAGTCACTTATTCCACAAAATATGATTTACAAATATTTATATCGCCTAAAAGAATATAAGCCCGACTGACCGCGATTCGGTTCCGCCAACGGAAATGCTCGCCAGGGCCCATGCCTCAAGGAGCATTTGCATGTCCGGAGTTTCCCGTTGGCCTGCGCGCGCGTCGCGTTTCACCTTGCAACCCTTGGCTGCCGGCGTGCTGCTGGCGGCGTCCTCTGCCAGCTTCGCCGAAGAACCGGTCACTGCCACCCCGGCGGTGGAGCAGGAAGCCAAGCTCGGCACTGTCACGGTCAATGCCCGCCGCCGCGAAGAAACCGCGCAAAGCGTGCCCACGCCGATCAGCGTGCTCGACAGCGAAACCCTGGAAAGCCAACGCATCTACCGCGTGCAAGACCTGCAGCAACTGGTACCCAGCACCAACGTCGCCTACGTTCATGCCCGCCAGTCGAGCATTTCGATCCGTGGCCTGGGCAACAACCCCGCCAGTGATGGCCTGGAAGGCAGCGTCGGCATCTACCTGGACAACGTCTACCTCGGCCGCCCCGGCATGGCGGTGTTCGACCTGCTGGATGTGGAGCAACTGGAGGTGCTGCGCGGCCCGCAAGGTACGCTGTTCGGCAAGAACACCACCGCCGGCGTGCTCAACATCACCACGCGCAAGCCCACCTTCCACCGCGAGGGCAGCATCCAGCAGTCGTTTGGTGAAGACGGCTACCTGCAAACCCAAGGCAGCTTCTCGGGGCCGATCAGCGACACACTGGCCGGGCGCATCAGCGCCTATCGCACCGAAGACGACGGCTATGTGAAGAACATCCACAACGGCGACGACCTCAACGGCGGCAAGCGCCAAGGTTTTCGTACCCAGCTGCTGTTCAAACCGAGCGAAACCTTCAACCTGCGCTGGATCGGCGAATACAACGAAGAAGACTCCGACAACGGCATCCTCAGCCTGTACAGCACCGGCCCTACCATCAATGGCGTCAACCGCTACGAAAGCCTGGCCGCCCAGGCCGGCGCGACGTTGGTGTCGGGCAAGCACCGCAAGGTGAACTTCGACGCCGACCAGCAGGTGACGGTGTTCCAGGGCGGTACCTCGGTGGAGGCCAACTGGACCCTGCCCAACGACTTCACCCTGACCTCGATCACCGCCTACCGCTGGTGGGACTTCACCCCGCGCAACGACGACGGCCTCAACGTGCCGGTGTTCTACAGCGCCGGGGTGTCGGTGCGCGACAAGCAGTACTCGCAGGAAATCCGCCTGGCTTCGCCCACCGGTGGTGCCTTCGACTACGTGCTGGGCGCGTACTACTTCAAGCAGGACCTGGACAACAAATCCTTCACTTTCTACGGGCCGCAGGCGGACATCTGGAACCTCACCCCGGCCGGCGCCCTGGCCAACGTCGACACCATTGGCAACGGGCACATCGACACGGACAGCTACGCGCTGTTCGCCCAGGGCACCTGGCACATCACCGACCGCCTGGACTTCACCGCCGGCGTTCGAGGCACCTATGAAGAAAAGAGCGCCTGGGTGACCCGCGATGCACCAACCGGCGGTGCGGCAGTAACCGGGGCCGCCGCAGCAGCACGCCAGGGCCGGGTAGGCGCCTACGATTCAGGCGACCTCAACCAGTACAGCTTCAGCCCCTCTGGCCTGCTGGGCCTGAGCTACCGCTTCAACGAGCAATTGCTGGGCTACGCCACCCTGACCCACGGCGAGAAGTCTGGCGGTATCAACCTTACCGTTGGCGCTGCGCCACGGCTGGGCACCGATTCGCTGCTGGTCGGCACCGAGCGGGTCAACAACGCCGAACTCGGCTTGAAAAGCTCGCTGTTCGACGACCGCCTGCAACTCAATACCAACCTGTTCTGGGCCGAAGTGCATGGCTACCAGGCCAACGTCTACGACCAGATCAACCGCGTGCAGTACTTGGCCAACGCCGGCCGCGTGCGCTCGCGTGGCCTGGAGTTCGAAGCCACGGCACTGCCGCTGCGCGGCCTCACGGTCAACTTCAACGGCTCGTGGAACGACGTGCGCTACACCGAGTACAAGGACGCCCCATGCCCGCCGGAAGTGAGCCTGGCCAATGCCACTGCCACCTGCGATTTGTCCGGCCACCAGGTGGTCGGCGCCTCCAAGTACATCGCCAACCTCAACACCCAGTACAAGTGGCAGGCCAGCGAGCACATCGAACCCTACGTCACCGCCAGCTACGCCTTCCGCTCCAAGGCGGTGGGCACCATCGACGATTCCGATTTCGGCCAGATCCCCAGCTACGCGCTGGTCAACCTTTCCGCCGGTGTGCGCCTGGACCAGGGCGACGGCGTGGTCGACCTGTCGCTGTGGGTGAAGAACGCCGGTGACAAGACCTACTTCACCAGCCTGTGGAACTCCGCCAACGGTGGCTATGCCGGCGTGCTCGGTACCCCGCGCACTTTCGGCGCCACCGCCCGTTACGACTTCTGAGCACAAGGAGCTATGCCATGAATGCCAAGACCGAAACCCCTGCATTGCCTGAAGGCGCCTGCCTGACCGCCAAGGTTCCCGAGCGTGACGAGGCGCTGCTCGGCGACGTGGTGGTCAACCCGTATCGCCTGGCGCCGCTGACCGCGATCATTCGCGACGGTGGGCGCAGCCTGAGTGCCGCGCACGTGCGCGTGCTGGGGCGGGGCGAGCGCGGTGTGGACATCGCCTACGAGGTGTCCGACCGTTCGTTGTGGACCTATGGCGGCATCCCGGTATTCGGCCTGTACCCGGATCACGTCAACCAGGTGGAAGTGACCTACAAGCTCGACGGCGAGCGCATCCGCGAGCAGTATCAGATCTACGCCCCGGCCGTGCGCCTGCCTGTGGTGGCCAGGCAGACCGCTGCCTTGCCTGAAGTGCAGCCGGTCAAAGTAGCGCCAGGTTTTGAAAAGCGCCTGTACCTGTTCAACCATCTGCAGGGGGACATCCCGGGCGGGCGCGCCTTCAAGTGGAATGCCCTCGGCGGTGCGGCGGAATGGGACCAGGTGGGCAACAACTGGATCGCCGACAGCAATGGCGACGTGCGCTGGTACCTGGACATCGAGCAGATCCACGACTCCAACCGCCGCGATGGCCTGGGCGGCACCATGGGCTTCCAGCAGACCCGCGACGGCAAGCTGATCTGGGGCCAGGGCCAGACCTACTCCAAGTACGACCTGCTGGGCCGGCGTATCTGGCAGCGCAGCCTGCCCGACAAGTTTGCCGACTTCTCCCATGAAATCCGCGAGACCGCCAATGGCACCTACCTGCTGCGGGTGGGCACCAGCGACTATCGCCGGCCCGATGGCAAGCGCGTGCGCTCGATCCGCGACCACATCATCGAGGTCGACGAGGCCGGTGATGTGCTGGACTTCTGGGACCTCAACCAGATCCTCGACCCGTACCGTGGCGACCTGCTTGAAACCCTGGGCAAGGCAGCCATCCAGTTGCCGGCCGGGGTGCAGAAACAGGACGAGCGGCTGGCCAACGAACTGGCCGAGGGTGACCTGCCCTTTGGTGACACCCCGGGGGTGGGCACCGGGCGTAACTGGGCGCACGTCAATGCCATCGACTACGACGCCGATGACGACAGCATCATCGTTTCAGCACGGCACCAGGGCGTGGTGAAGATCGGCCGCGACAAGCAGGTGAAGTGGATTCTCGCCTCGCCCCAAGGCTGGCCTGAGCGTCTGCGCGAGAAAGTGCTGAAGCCGGTGGCGAGCGAAGGCTTCGACTGGTCCTGGACCCAGCACACCGCCTGGCTGACCGGAAAAGGCACACTGACCGTGTTCGACAACGGCTGGGGCCGCGACTTTGCGCCGACCAGGCTGACCGGCAACTACAGCCGGGCGGTGGAGTACCGCATCGACGAGGCCAAGGGCACGGTCGAACAGGTGTGGGAATATGGCAAGGAGCGCGGTGACGAGTGGTACAGCCCGGTGACCTCGGTGGTGGCCTACCGGCCGGAGACCGACACCCAGTTCATCTACTCGGCGTCGGTGAACTTCCTGACCCCGGAGAAACTGACCACCACCGTGCTCAACGAGGTACGGCGCGGGACCCAGGAGGTGCTGGTGGAGCTGAAGGTGCACAGCCGGCAGCCGGGCAGCGTGGGTTACCGGGCCCTGGTGATCGACCTAGCCAAGGCCTTCTGACCCATCCCTTCCGGGAGGGCCGTCGGTCCTCCCATCACATTTCCTTCAGCTCGTTCGTCTAACCTGTACTGGCCTCTTCGCGGGCACGCCCGCTCCCACAGGTACTGCACCGAGTTCGAAACCGGTGGAGTACCTGTGGGAGCGGGCGTGCCCGCGAAGAGGCCCGTTGCCATTATGCAAATGATGAAATTTCCGCCAGGGTGTTCAACCATTCGTTCTTTTTTTCGAACAGCCTATTGTCCAACACCCCAGCAGCCGCTTAGCATTCGTTTGAGATTTCAAACGCTCGATGCCCTGCCTTGGGCGCTTTTCAACAATCAACAATTCGGGAAGCCGACATGCAGCTCAAAGACGCTCAGTTGTTCCGCCAGCAAGCCTACATCAATGGTGAGTGGCTGGATGCGGACAACGGCCAGACCATCAAGGTCACCAACCCGGCCACTGGTGAAGTCATCGGTACCGTGCCGAAGATGGGCACCGCGGAAACCCGCCGCGCCATCGAAGCCGCCGACAAGGCCCTGCCGGCCTGGCGTGCCCTGACCGCCAAGGAGCGTTCGGCCAAGCTGCGTCGCTGGTTCGAACTGATGATCGAGAACCAGGACGACCTGGCTCGCCTGATGACCACCGAACAAGGCAAGCCGCTGGCCGAAGCCAAGGGCGAAATCGCCTACGCTGCCTCGTTCATCGAGTGGTTCGCCGAAGAAGCCAAGCGCGTCTACGGTGACACCATCCCGGGCCACCAGCCAGACAAGCGCCTGATCGTCATCAAGCAGCCAATCGGCGTTACCGCGGCTATCACCCCGTGGAACTTCCCGGCCGCCATGATCACCCGCAAAGCCGGCCCGGCCCTGGCCGCTGGCTGCACCATGGTGCTCAAGCCTGCCTCGCAGACCCCGTACTCCGCCCTGGCCCTGGTCGAGCTGGCCCACCGTGCCGGCATCCCGGCTGGCGTGCTGAGCGTGGTTACCGGCAGCGCTGGCGAAGTTGGCGGTGAACTGACCGGCAACTCCCTGGTCCGCAAGCTGTCCTTCACCGGCTCGACCGAAATCGGTCGCCAGCTGATGGAAGAATGCGCCAAAGACATCAAGAAGGTTTCCCTGGAGCTGGGTGGCAACGCCCCGTTCATCGTGTTCGACGACGCCGACCTGGACAAGGCGGTCGAGGGCGCGATCATCTCCAAGTACCGCAACAACGGCCAGACCTGCGTCTGCGCCAACCGTATCTACGTGCAGGACGGCGTCTACGACGCGTTCGCCCAGAAGCTGGCCGCCGCGGTTGCCAAGCTGAAGATCGGTAACGGCCTGGAAGAAGGCACCACCACTGGCCCGCTGATCGACGGCAAGGCTGTCGCCAAGGTCCAGGAACATATCGAAGACGCCGTTGGCAAAGGCGCCAAGGTACTGTCCGGTGGCAAGATCATCGAAGGCAACTTCTTCGAGCCGACCATTCTGGTCGACGTACCGAAGACCGCTGCCGTCGCCAAGGAAGAGACCTTCGGCCCGCTGGCGCCGCTGTTCCGCTTCAAGGACGAGGCCGAAGTCATCGCCATGTCCAACGACACCGAGTTCGGCCTGGCCTCGTACTTCTACGCCCGCGACATGAGCCGTGTGTTCCGTGTTGCCGAAGCCCTGGAATACGGCATGGTAGGTATCAACACCGGCCTGATCTCCAACGAAGTGGCACCGTTCGGTGGCATCAAGGCTTCGGGCCTGGGCCGCGAAGGTTCCAAGTACGGTATCGAGGACTACCTCGAAATCAAATACCTGTGCATCAGCGTCTGATAGCACGGTAACGGCTTTACCTCTGCCAGCGGGGCGCGAGAGCGACGTCTCGCTGGCCTTTTTTACATCGCAGTACCTGGTGGCCAGGGCGTTCACGGCAGTCGATCAACGAATACTGTTCGCGAGCACTCCCAGCCACCCCCGAATAAAAGCGCCACTCCAGACCGGCGCAATGAGGGCATTATGAGCAAGACCAACGAATCCTTGATGCAACGTCGTGTCGCCGCCGTCCCACGTGGCGTTGGCCAGATCCACCCGATCTTCGTCGATACCGCGAAGAACTCGACCGTGATCGACGTTGAAGGCCGCGAACTGATCGACTTCGCCGGCGGCATCGCAGTACTGAACACCGGCCACCTGCACCCGAAAGTGGTTGCGGCCGTGCAAGAGCAGCTGACCAAGGTCAGCCACACCTGCTTCCAGGTGCTGGCCTACGAACCTTATGTAGAGCTGTGCGAAAAGATCAACAAGCTGGTCCCAGGCGACTTCGACAAGAAGACCCTGCTGGTCACCACCGGCTCCGAAGCCGTTGAAAACGCCGTCAAGATCGCCCGTGCCGCCACTGGCCGCGCTGGCGTCATCGCCTTCACCGGCGGCTACCACGGCCGTACCATGATGACCCTGGGCCTGACCGGCAAGGTCGTGCCGTACTCCGCTGGTATGGGCCTGATGCCAGGTGGCATCTTCCGCGCCCTGTTCCCGAGCGAACTGCACGGCATCAGCGTTGACGACGCCATCGCCTCGGTCGAGCGCATCTTCAAGAACGACGCCGAGCCGCGCGACATCGCCGCGATCATCCTCGAGCCGGTACAAGGCGAAGGCGGCTTCCTGCCAGCGCCGAAAGAGCTGATGAAGCGCCTGCGCGCCCTGTGCGACCAGCACGGCATCCTGCTGATCGCCGACGAAGTACAGACCGGCGCTGGCCGTACCGGCACCTTCTTCGCCATGGAACAGATGGGCGTTGCGCCTGACCTGACCACCTTCGCCAAATCCATCGCTGGCGGCTTCCCGCTGGCCGGTGTGTGCGGCAAGGCCGAGTACATGGACGCCATCGCTCCTGGCGGCCTGGGCGGCACCTACGCCGGTTCGCCGATCGCTTGCGCCGCGGCCCTGGCCGTGATCGAAGTGTTCGAAGAAGAGAAACTGCTGGACCGCAGCAAAGCTGTGGGTGAGCGCCTGACCGCTGGCCTGCGCGAAATCCAGAAGAAGTACCCGATCATCGGCGACGTCCGCGGTCTGGGCTCGATGATCGCTGTCGAAGTCTTCGAGAAAGGCACTCACACCCCGAACGCTGCTGCCGTTGGCCAGGTTGTCGCCAAGGCGCGCGAGAAGGGCCTGATCCTGCTGTCCTGCGGCACCTACGGCAACGTCCTGCGTATCCTGGTTCCGCTGACCGCCGAAGACGCTCTGCTGGACAAAGGCCTGGCTATCATCGAAGAGTGCTTCGCTGAAATCGCCTGATGTGACGTGCTTCAGAAAAAACCCGCTTCGGCGGGTTTTTTTTTGTGCCCAGGAAAGCCGTGGGGCGCTATCGTTGTCGGAGGATTTGCTCAGGAAGCTGCGACGGACTGTGTGTCAGGGCTATTCAGGAGTTGGCGATGAACGCTGCAGACCCCACCCCACCAAGCGTACTGATTGTCGAGGGCGACCCCTGGGTACGCGACATGCTCAGCGAAATGCTGTTGAGCGTGCGCTGTGATGCCCGGCTGCAGGTCTGCGCCGACGGCTCGCAGGCCTTGAGTGCGCTGTCCAGCAAACCCGACCTGATCATCGCCGCGCGCGAACTGGCCGGTGTCGATGGCCTCGACTTGTTGCGCAAGGTGCGCGCCAAAGGTTCGGGGTTGCCGTTCATTCTCATGAGCAACCGCAGCGACAGTGCCAGTGTGCGCGAAGCACTGCCCTTGCACCCCACGGCCTACCTGAGCAAGCCGCTGAACCTGGACACCCTGCGCAAGCGCCTGGAAGAGCTGCTGCTGGCGGTTGGCGAAGAGATCGCCTGCCCGGTGCCAGCCTTGCAGGCTGGTGCCAGCCTGCCGGCCTACCTCGAACAGCGTCGCGCTACCGCCGATGGTGGGCCGCTGTTGGCCGATGTGCAGGTGGCGATCAAGCGCGCGCTCAACCCCCAGGGCCTGAACCTGAGAGTGCTCGAAGAGGAAGTGCAGGGCGACCCGCAGATCACCGCCGTGCTGATCGCTGCGGCCAACAGCGCAGCGCTGCACCGCGAAGCACCGGTGCAGACGTTGCTGCAGGCCTTGAACAAGCTTGGCAGCACCCAGAGCATGAACCTGATCCTGGGCATGACCCTCAAGCGCAGTGCGCGCCTCAGTGACCCGCTGCTGGCGGAGCATGCGGCCCGTTACTGGGAGTTATCGCTGCACGCTGCCGAATATGGCCGCACCTTGGCACGCATGCTCGAGCTGGACGAAGGGCGTTGTTATTGCGCGGGGTTGCTGCATTGCCTGGGTGACCTGGCGGTGCTGCGTTGCCTGCAGGAATGGCGGCTGGCCGGGGGCGAGCTGGATGAGGACCAGGTGCAGCTGTCGCTCAATGAGTTCGGGGCGGCGTTCGGCTCGGCGCTGCGTACGCGCTGGCGGTTGCCGCTGGGGTTGCGCGAGTTGATTGCGGCGATCTACCAGCTGGGCGGCGGGGTGTATTCGCGGGAGATCCTGGCCATGAACCTGGCCGGGCAGTTGTCGCGGCTGCCGGCCGAGCAGGGGCTGGAGAAGGTGGCCAGCAGCAAGACCGCGCGGCTGCTCAAGCTTGGCCTGCCGGAACTGAGGCGGTTGCGTAAGGTGGAGAACCCGGAGGTGAAACCCCAGGAAGAGCCGCCGGTAGCTGAGGCCGAGGTTTCCAGCTGAGATTTTGGGGCTAGGTTCGTTGAACCCGGCGCAGATCCTGTGGGAGCGGCCTTGTGTCGCGAAAGGGCTGCGAAGCAGCCCCAGCAATTTGTGCATCTGCGCTGAGATCCAGGGGCTGCTTTGCAGCCCTTTCGCGACACAAGGCCGCTCCCACAGGGATCGTACAGGCCAGCAAGTACAGTGTAAGGCAGTCAGCCGCGGACGATCTGGTTCTTGCCCTGGCGCTTGGCCTGGTACATCGCCGCATCGGCCCGGGCATACAGGCTGTCCAGCGCCACATCCTCGTCAGTCAGCCCGGTCACCCCCTGGCTCACCGTCACCCCGTAGGTCTGCTCACCATGGCTGAAGCTCAGCCGCTGGATATGCCGCTGCAAGCGCTCGGCAATCTGCTCCGCGACCTGGGCACTACAGCCGGGGAACACTGCCGCGAACTCCTCGCCACCAATGCGCCCGAACAGGTCACCTCGGCGTAGCACGGCCTTGCCGCTATCGGCGATCTGCTGCAATACCTGGTCGCCTTCCTGGTGACCGTAACTGTCGTTGATGCGCTTGAAGTCGTCGATGTCCAGCAGCAGGAAGGCCAGTGGCGTACCGTCTTCGCGGGCGCTGTCGAAGGCTTGCTGGGCGCATTCGAAAAAGTGCCGGCGGTTGCTGCTCTGGGTCAGCACGTCGGTGGTGGCCAGGCGCTGCAGTTCACCTTCGAGCTGCTTCTTCTCGGTGATGTCTTCGGCGATGCCGACGATGATCACCCGGTCGCCATCGCGTTGCTGGTTGATGTAGCACTTGTCGCTCAGCCAGCGTAGCTGGCCGTCGGCATTGAGGATGCGGTACTCGCGGTCTTCCACCGAGCCCTTGAGCAGTACCTGGGCCAGGCTGCGCTCGGCGAACTCCAGGTCGTCCGGGTAGATGCTGTCGCGCCACTCGTTGTAATCAGCCAGCACCAGGCTGGCCGGGCGGCCGAAGATGCGTTCGTAGGCGGGGCTGACGTACAGCACCTGACGGGTTTCCCAGTCGAAGGCCCATAGCACCGCGTTGACGCTGTCGAGCAGCGAGCTGAACAGCTGCTCGCGCTCGCTCAGGCGGGCAACCTCGCCCTGGGCGTGGAGCAGCGCAAGCAAGGTCTGGGCGGCTTCGGGAGGCGGGGTGCCGGGCAGTGTCGTTGGAATGTTCTTGGCCATGTGCACGGAGCAGATCTCGGCGTGAAAGCGTGCGGCCAGCATCTGGCCCGCCACGCGGGCGATGTGCCAGATATGAGTGTAAACGAGAGGGCGAAGTTCCGGGCGGCACGCCCCGCCAAAGGGGCGTGCCGATCAACGGCGGTCAGGCGCCGGTCGGGCGCAGGGAGTAGGTCTTGAGCTGTGCCGCGAAGTCGCGCAGGGCATGGATGCCGCTGGTTTCCGCCTCGTGTACCCAGTCCTTCATGGCGGCCAGCATGTCGTGGCCGTTGGCGCTGGTGCGCGCCCAGATCTGCTGCAGGGCCAGGCGTTTTTCGTAGATGGTCTTCAGCGCCTGGCTGTGGGCGAGCATCGACTCGATGCGCACATGGTGGCGGTCTTCCAGCAGGCTGGTCTCGCGCGACAACAGGCGCTTGGCGCGGCGGAAGTGGTGGCGTAGCGAGGCATCGACGCGGGCCAGCTCCTGCTTGACCAGCGGGCCGATCACCAGCTTGCGGTACTGGGCCATGATCTGGAAACGGTTGTTGAGGATGGCCATGGCGGTGTCCATGTCCAGGCTGGCCTTGCCGGCCACCCGGTGGGCGATAGGAGCGACGCGCTGCACCTTGGCCAGGCGCAGCAGGCAGAACAGGCGGATCCACGCCCAACCCATGTCGAACTCCCAGCGCTTGACCGACAGCTTGGCCGAGTTGGGGTAGGTGTGGTGGTTGTTGTGCAGCTCTTCGCCACCGATGACGATGCCCCACGGCACCAGGTTGGTGGCGGCGTCGCGGCACTCGAAGTTGCGGTAGCCGAGGGCATGCCCCAGGCCGTTGACCACGCCGGCCGCCCAGAACGGAATCCACATCATCTGCACTGCCCAGATGGTGATGCCGATGGTGCCGAACAGCAGCAGGTCGATTACCGCCATCAGCGCGATGCCGCCCAGCTTGTAGCGCGAGTAGAGGTTGCGCTCGATCCAGTCGTCCGGGCAGTTCTTGCCGTAGATGCGCAGGGTTTCGGGGTTGCGCGCCTCTTCCCGGTAAAGCTCGGCACCCTTGCGCAGCACCGTGCCCAGGCCCTTGTACAGCGGGCTGTGCGGGTCGTCGGGGGTTTCGCACTTGGCGTGGTGCTTGCGGTGGACGGCAGTCCATTCGCGGGTGTTCTGCGCCGTGGTCAGCCACAGCCAGAAACGGAAGAAGTGCTTGAGCGCGCCATTGAGCTCCAGGGCCCGGTGCGCGGAGTAGCGATGCAGGTAGACCGTGACGCTGACGATGGTCACGTGGGTCATCAGCAGGGTGATGCCGACCAGTTGCCAGGCCGACAAGTCGAGCAGGCCGTTGTACCACATAGGTGTAAATACCCTCGGAATGCAGGAGGAGGGGCTGATTATCCCTTGGGCAGGAAATAAATACAGTCACCCGTTCAGATAGGAAGTCACGACATGTTTCAGCCTTTATAATGCCCCATCATTTTTTATGGGCAATTGCACCCGACATGTCTGTTTCCGTTCGCGACGCCTTGCGCATGGCTGCGCTGTATGTGGTGCTCTCGATCCTCTGGCTGACGCTGGCCGAGGTGGTGTTGCACGGCATGACCGAGGATCCCCTGGCACTGACCGTGGGCCGGCAGATCAACGTGGTGGTCTGGGTGCTGCTGAGCGCCTTGCTGATCTATGTATCGAGGGTACGGCTGCTCGACTTCATCGGCGTTGGCGCGCGTATGCGTGGTGAAGACCGTGAACGCCTGCGCATGGCTGCGGCAGTGTTCGACAGCACCCTCGAAGGCGTGCTGGTGACCGATCGCGATGGCCTGATCGTGCACGTCAACCGTGCCTTCATGCGAATCACCGGCTACCAGCAGGACGAGGTCATCGGCCAGCGCCCGAACAAGTTCAAGTCGGGCCGCCATGGCCTGGCGTTCTACCAGCAGATATTCGCCACCCTGGCGGAAAAGGGCGAGTGGAGCGGCGAAATCTGGAACCGGCGCAAGAGTGGTGAAATCTACCCGCAGTGGCAGACCATTTGCGCCATCCGCGACGATGAAGGCGAGCTCAGCCATTACGTGGCGGTGTTCAGCGACATCAGCGCGATCAAGCATTCGGAACAGGAACTGGCCTACCTGGCCCACCACGACCCGCTGACCGACCTGCCCAACCGCCTGCTGTTCAACGACCGGGTCGAGCAGGCCCTGGCTGCAGCCCAGGCCAACAAGCGTGGTTGTGCCTTGCTGTTGCTGGACCTGGACCACTTCCAGAGCATCAACGACGGCCTTGGCCACACCATTGGCGACCAGTTGCTGAAACTGGTGGGCGAGCGCCTGGGTGAGGTGCTGGGCAGCGGCGTGACCCTGGCGCGCCTTGGGGGCGACGAATTTGGCGTGCTGGCGGAAAACTGCCATGAGGTCGGCCAGGCGGGCAAGCTGGCGCAGGGCATCATCGAGCGTATGCGCGAGCCGTTCCTGTTCGACGGTCACCGCCTGTTCATCAGTGTCAGCGTGGGCATCAGCCTGTTCCCCAGCGATGCCTTGAGTGCCGAGCAGTTGCTGCGCAATGCCGACTCGGCGTTGTACAAGGCCAAGAGCAACGGGCGGGCCTGCTATGCGCTGTACACCGAAGAGCTGACCGCCCACGCCCAGCAGCGGGTTGAAACCGCCGGCGATCTGCGCCGGGCCCTGGAGCAGGACGAGCTGCGGGTGTTCTACCAGCCGGTGCACGACCTGGCGAGCGGCCGCCAGGTCGGCGTCGAGGCCCTGGTGCGCTGGCAGCACCCCCTGCGCGGCCTGGTGCCGCCGGGCGAGTTCATCCCGATTGCCGAGCGTACCGGGCTGATTGCCGAGATCGACGCCTGGGTACTGCGCCAGGCGTGTCGGCAGATGGTGCGATGGCAGGGTGAAGGGCGGCAGCTGGCGTTCGTGGCGGTGAACATCTCCAGCCGCCTGTTTGGCCAGCACGAGCTGTACCAGCAGGTGGCCGAGGTGCTGCACGACACCGGTCTGGACCCGGCCTTGCTGGAGCTGGAGGTGACCGAGAGCGCGGTGATGGAGGACCCGGAGGTGGCCCTGGAGCAGTTGCATCGCCTGCGCGAGCTGGGGGTGACCCTGGCCATCGACGACTTCGGCACCGGTTATTCATCGCTGCTGCGGCTAAAGCGCTTGCCGGTGCAGAAGCTGAAGATCGACCAGGGCTTCGTTGCCGGGTTGCCGCTGGATGAGGACGACATCGCGATCGTCCGGGTGATCATCGCCCTGGCCCGCAGCATGGGCATGCAGGTGCATGCCGAGGGCATCGAGCAGGCAGAGCAGGCCAGTTTCCTGCTGCATGAGCTGTGTCAGCTGGGGCAGGGGTACTGGTTCGGGCGGCCGGTGCCTGCCGGGGATCTTCGCTGGGGTTGAAGGCCCCTTCGCGGGCATGCCCGCTCCCACAGGGATAGCGTTGTATTCAAGCCCTGTGCAGTACCTGTGGGAGCGGGCGTGCCCGCGAAGCATTCAGCGCTTGTTCAAGCCTTTCGCCAACCGGTCTCCACCCAGCTGGATCAACGCCACCAACGCCACCAGCATGGCAATCACGGTCAGCATGATCTGGCTGTCGAAGCGCTGGTAGCCATAGCGGTAGGCGATGTCTCCCAGTCCCCCGGCACCGATCGCTCCGGCCATGGCCGAGGAGTTGATCAGGGTCACCAGGGTAATGGTGAAGCCCCCGACAATCCCCGGCAGCGCCTCTGGCAGCAGCACGTGCCAGACAATGTGCCAGCGTCGGCAGCCCATGGCCTGCGCAGCCTCCACCAGGCCGTGGTCGACTTCGCGCAGGCTGACCTCGGCAATCCGCGCGAAGAACGGCGTGGCGGCAATGGTCAGCGGCACCACCGCCGCCCACACGCCATAGGTGGTACCCACCACCAGGCGGGTGAAGGGGATCAGCGCGACCATCAGGATCAGGAACGGGATCGAGCGGAACAGGTTGACGAAGGCACCCAGCACCCGGTTCAGCAGCGGGGCCTCGAAGATCCCGCCCTTGTCGCTGGTGACCAGCAGCACCGCCATCGGTACCCCCACCAGCAGGGCGATCAGCGACGACACGCCAACCATCAGCAGGGTATCGAGCAAGCCTTCCAGCAGGCGATCAAACCACATGGCCCAGTACCTCCACGTCCTCGGCCCAGCGGCGGGCGCGTTCCAGCAATTGATGGGTGTCGTGCGGCGAGTGCTGCACCGACAGGATCAGCTGCCCCAGGGCATGCTCGCCAATGGTTTCCACACCGCCCTGCAGCAGGCGCACGCGCCCGCCAAGGTCGTTGAACAGGGCAGACAGTTCGGGCTCGCCGAGCAGGGTCAGCCTCAGCACCACCGCACTGTCGCGGCTTGCCGGGCTGGCCCGCAGGCTGGCTTGCAGCGCGGCTGGCAACCTGGCTTGCAACGGCGCCAGCAGGGTACGGGTGACCTCGTGGCGTGGTGAGCCAAACACCCGCCAGACCTCACCCTGCTCGACCACTTCTCCACGTTCCAGCACCACCACCCGGTGGCAGATATCGCGGATTACCGCCATCTCGTGGGTGATCAGCACGATGGTCAGGCCTAGGCGCTGGTTGATGTCGCGCAACAGTTCGAGAATGGAAGCGGTGGTCTCCGGGTCCAGCGCCGAGGTGGCCTCGTCGCACAGCAGGATCTCGGGGTCATGCACCAGCGCCCGGGCAATGCCCACGCGCTGCTTCTGCCCGCCGGACAGCTGCGCCGGGTACACGTGGTGCTTTTCCTGCAGACCGACCAGCTCCAGCAGTTCGCGCACCTTGCGCTGGCGTTCGGCCTTGGCCACGCCGGCCACCTTCAGGGGCAGCTCGACGTTCTGCCACACGGTCTTGGCTGACATCAGGTTGAAGTGCTGGAAGATCATGCCGATACGCCGGCGCAGGGCTACCAGGTGGTCCTCGTCGAAGGGCGCGATGTCCACCTGGTCGATCAGCACCCGGCCCTGGCTGGGTTGCTCCAGACGGTTGATGGTACGCAGCAGCGATGACTTGCCGGCGCCGCTGCGGCCGATGATGCCGAAGATCTCGCCATGGCGGATGTTCAGGTCGATGCCTTGCAAGGCCGGTTGCGCCTGGCCCGGGTAGGTCTTGCCCAGGCCGATGAAGCGCACATGGGCTTCATTGACCTCCGGGCGCAAGGCCTGCTCCCTGGCCGTTGGCGGCAGTGGTTGTGCGGTGGGCGCCCGGAGCGCGCTGGCCTGGCTCATGTCAGCCCTCCCAACCGGCCTGGTAGAGCTTGCCGTGGGCTTTGTCCAAGGCTGCGCGCACCACTGGCGAGTGCTGGTAGATGTCGACGAACTTGGCCAGGCGTGGGTCGTCCTTGCTTTGCGGGCGAATGACGAACTGAATCACGTACTCCTTGTTCTCCAGGCCGTCGAACAGCAGAGCGGAGCCAGCGTCGAAGCTGTTGGCCAGGCGGATGTAGGCCGGGTAGCCCTGCACCAGGTCGGCGTCGTCATAGGCGCGTACCAGCTGTACGGCCTCGACCTGAAGGATCTTCAGTTTCTTCGGGTTGGCGACGATGTCGTCCTCGGTGGCCTTGTAGCCGACCCCCGGCTTGAGGGTGATCAGCCCGGCCTTGGCCAGCAGCTGCAGGCCACGGCCGCTGTTGATCGGGTCGTTGGCGATGGCCACGCTGGCACCTTCGGGCAGGTCGGCGAAACTCTTGTACTTTTTCGAGTACAGGCCGACGTTGTTGATGATGCCCGGGGCGTAGGGCACCAGGTTGAAGCCCGCAGCCGCCTTGGCGTTTTCCAGGAACGGGATGTGCTGGAAGTAGTTCACGTCGATGTCGCCGCTGTTGAGGCTGACATTGGGTGCGATCCAGTCGCTGAACTCGACCAGCTTAACTTCCAGGCCTTGCTTGTGCGCTTCTTCCACTGCGGCTTCCAGCGGGATGGCAAAGGCCGAGGTGGTGCCGATCTTCAGCGGCTCGGCAGCCAGCGCGCTGGCGGACAGGCCGAGGGTGAGGGCAATGGCCGCGACGGGCCGGAACAGTTTATCAAGCATGGTGCAGGGCTCCAGTCGGGGCAGGGGTAGAGGTAAAGCGGTAAGCCGAGCCAGGGTGGTCGGCGGGCAAATGCGGGTGGTCGGCCTGGAACAGTTTTTCGCGCAGGGTGCCTTCGGCGTAGGCGGTCTTGTAGCGGCCACGCTGTTGCAACTGCGGGATGACCAGGTCGATGAAGTCCTCGAAGCTTTCCGGGGTTACGGTGCGGGTCAGGTTGAAACCGTCCAGGCCGGTTTCATCGATCCAGGCGATCAGCTGTTCGGCCACCTGCTCGGGCGCGCCGACCAGGGTCACGTAACGGCCACCCAGGGCGTGCTGCTGCAGCAGGCGCCGGCGGGTCCAGGCGTTGTCCTGCAACTGGCGCGTGGCCGACTGGATGGCGTTGCCTTGGCTGAAGGCAATCGGCTCGTCCAGGGCGTAGGCGGCGAAGTCGATGCCGGTGGACGCTGCGAAGTGCGCGACCCCGGCCTCGGCGCTGGCATGGCGCAGGTACTCGGCATGCTTGGCCTGGGCCTGCTGCTCGGTGGCGGCGACGATCACCGTGATGCCCATGAACACCTTGACCGCTTGCGGGTCGCGGCCAGCGGCCTGGGCGGCGGCGCGCACCTTGTCGACCTGGGCGCGGGTGGCGGTTTTGTCCTGGCCACTGATGAACACGCATTCGGCATGGTTGCCGGCGAAGGCCAGGCCACGCTGCGAGCTGCCGGCCTGGAACAGTACCGGTGTACGTTGCGGCGAGGGCTCGCACAGGTGGTAGCCGTCGACCTTGTAGAACTCGCCCTGGTGGTTGACCTTGCGCACCTTGTCGGGCCTGGCATAGACGCGCTGCTGGCGGTCGGCGACCACGGCATCGTCGGCCCAGCTGCCTTCCAGCAGCTTGTACAGCACCTGCAGGTACTCGTCGGCCTGGTCGTAGCGGCGGTCATGCTCGGGTTGCTGCGTCAGGCCCATGGCCCGGGCAGCGCTGTCGAGGTAGCCGGTGACGATGTTCCAGCCCACCCGGCCATTGCTCAGGTGGTCCAGGGTGGAAAGGCGCCGGGCGAACAGGTACGGCGCTTCGTAGGTGAGGTTGGCGGTAAGGCCGAAGCCCAGGTGACGGGTGACGGCGGCCATGGCCGAGACCAGCAGCAGCGGGTCGTTGACCGGCAGCTGGATCGACTCCTTGAGGGTGACGTCCAGCGACTGGCCGTAGATGTCGTAGGTGCCGACGATGTCGGCGATGAACAGCCCGTCGAACAGGCCGCGCTCCAGCAGGCGCGCCAGACTGGTCCAGTAATCCAGGGTCTTGTACTGGGTCGAGGTGTCCCGTGGGTGGGTCCACAGGCCGTGGTTGATGTGCCCGATGCAGTTCATGTTGAAGGCATTGAGCAGGATCTGTTTGGCCATCAGATGGTCCCCCGGCGTGGTGGGTTGGCATCGTTGAGGTAGTAGTTGCCGATGGCGTGGTACTTCCAGCGCACCGGGTCGTGCAGGGTGTGCACGCGGGCGTTGCGCCAGTGGCGGTCGAGGTTGTGTTCGGCCAGGGTGGCCTGACTACCGCCCAGTTCGAACAGGGTGGTGCCGGCCGCGAGGGAAATCTCGGTGCTGATGGCACGGGCCTCGGCCACCGCGATGGAGGCGGCGGCCACGTTGTCGGCAGTGCTGTCGTCGCGGGCGCGGTCCAGGTATTCGCCGGCGCGCTCCAGCAAGGCTTCTGCGGCGTGCAGGCGGATCGCCAGGTGGCCGAAGCTTTTCAGCGTCAGCGGGTCATCGCTGGCCTTGTCCAGGCCGGAGTCGACCCAGGGGCGGCTGCGGGTGCGCACGAAGTGCAGGGCATCTTCGTATGCGGCGCGGGCGATGCCGGTGTCGATGGCGGCATGAAGGATCTGCGCCAGCGGGCCGACCGGGGTGGGGCGTTCGAAGGCGCTCTGGAACGGCACCACGTCGGCGGCGCTGACGTACACGTTGTCGAATACCACCGAGCCACTGCCGGTGGTGCGCTGGCCGAAGCCGCTCCAGTCGTCGATCACCTGCAGGCCCTGGCTGTCGGCCGGGACGAAGGCCAGGTGCTGCACGCCCTGTTCATCGACCACCGAGGTGGGAATGCGCTGGGCGTAGATAGCGCCGGTGGAGTAGAACTTGCGGCCGTTGATGCGAAAGCCATCGCCGTCGTGGGTCAGGCGAGTGGTGCGCTCGTTGGCGGTCTTGGTGCCCAGTTCGGCCAGGGCGTTGCCGAAGCGGCTGCCGGCCAGTACTTCGGCGTACAGGCGCTGTTGCTGTTCGGGTGTGCCGTTTACCCGCAGCACTTCCAGGCCGTAGAAATGGTTTTGCGGGATTTGCCCGAGCGAGCCGTCAGCCTGGGCGATGCGGGCGATGACCTTGGCCAGGGTTACGTTGGACACGCCGGCGCCGCCGAAGGCCTTGGGCACGCTGATGGCCCACAGGCCGGAGCGGGTGAACAGTTCCAGTTCGGCGTGCGGCAGACGGCGCTCGCGGTCGCGCAGGGCGCTGTCGCGGCGCAGGTGTCGGGCGACTTCTTCGGCGACGTTCAGGGCTTCGGTGTCGCTGGTGATGATGTTTGTAGTCATGGTGTTTCTCCGGGGCCTTGGGGCCGCTTTGCGGCCCATCGCGACACAAGGCCGCTCCTACAGGAGGTACGCGATCCCTTGTAGGAGCGGCCTTGTGTCGCGATGGGCTGCAAAGCAGCCCCAAGGCCCACAAATCAGATCCAGGAATGCCGCGCGGGCAAGGTGCCGTTGAGGTGGTAAGCGCCAACCGCGTGGTACTTCCAGCGCACCGGGTCATGCAGGGTGTGCACCCGTGCATTGCGCCAGTGGCGGTCAAGGTTGAACTCGGCGAGGGTGGCGCGGCTGCCGGCCAGCTCGAACAGCTTTTCGCTAGCCTGCAGGGCAATCTCGGTAGTCAGCACCTTGGCTTCGGCCACCGCGATCGAGGCCCGCGCCGCGCTTGCTGCATCGATCGGCGCGGCGTTGACCTCGTCGAGGACTCGCGCGGCCTTGCGCAGCAGCGCTTCGGCGGCGTGCAGCTCGAGCTTCAGGCGGCCGATGTCGGCGATTACATAGGGGTCGTCGCTGGCGCGGTCGACCTTGGCCTCGATCCATGGCCGGGCCTTTTCGCGCACGAAGCTGATGGCGTCTTCGATCGCCGCTTCGGCAATGCCGGCATCGATCGCCGCCTGGATCAGCTGCGAGGCAGCGCCCTGGATGTTGGGAATGTCGCGCTGGCGCCAGTTGTCGATCACCAGGTCAGCATCCACCGGTACCTGGTCGAGCAGCACGGTGCCGCTGGCAGTGGTGCGCTGGCCGAACCCGGACCAGTCATCGACGATGCGCAGCCCCGGGCTGCCTCGGCGCACGAATGCCAGGCGCTGGCGGCCTTCGTCGTCCAGTGCCTTGACCGCCACCCAGTGGGCGAACAGGGCGCCGGTGGAATAGAACTTCTCACCGCTGATGCGATAGCTGTCGCCGACGCGGGTGATCCTGGCCTTGAGGGTCAGGGTGTCCTTGGTGCCGCGTTCGGGGCCGGCATTGCCGATGCGCCAGCCATCGAGCACGCTGCGGAAGATCACCGCCTGCTGCGCCTCGGTGGCAGTCAGGCGCAGCAGTTGCAGCATGCCGAACTGGTTCTGCGGGATCTGCCCCAGGGCCGGGTCGGCGGCGCTGATCAGGCGGAACACTTCGGCCACGGTCTCGAATGACACATCGGGGCCGCCATGGGCCTTGGGTACGCTGATGCTGCCCAGGCCGCTGCGGGTGAACAGTTCGATCTCGGCCCATGGCAGTTTGCGTTGCTGGTCGCGGCGAGCGGCCTGCTCGCGGGCGACCTCGGCCAGTTCGCGGGCCGCTTGCAGGGCTTCGGCGTCGTTGCGCAGTACCTTGGCCGGCAGCAGCAGGGGCGAGCTGTCGAGATCGCTGTGGAATTGGGTATTGGGTTGGCTGGACATCAGTACCGCTCCTTGGCTGCACTCAATGCCCTGGCGTTACGCACTGGGGTGATTGTGATCCTGACCATTCCTGACCTCACAAAAAAGTAATGCCGCTACAGCTGATCGCGACAGATGTGTGCTGGTCCGGTGGTCCGGTTTATATACCCTAATGCTTTATAAAAAGTTTATGAACTAACTCTTTGGAATATGTATAGATGGAAGGAGGAGAGTGTCTGTTCCAGGCAGGCGCGATCGGTGTAGGAGCGGCCTTGTGTCGCGAAAGGGCTGCAAAGCAGCCCCGGCAATCTCGGCAGTAATGCTGAAAGCCTGGGGCCGCTGCGCGCCCCATCGCGACACAAGGCCGCTCCTACAGGGATCTGTGTATGTGCGTGCCTATTCGGAGGCAGCAGTCCCCAGGAACTTGCGCAAGAACTGCCGGGTACGCTCTTCCTTCGGCGCCGCAAACAGCGCCTTGGCCTCGCCCTGTTCCACGATCACGCCCTTGTCGAAGAAGATCACCCGGTTCGCCACATCGCGGGCAAAGCTCATCTCGTGGGTAACGATGATCATGGTGCGCTTCTCCTCGGCCAGGCCGCGGATGGTCGCCAGCACTTCACCCACCAGTTCGGGGTCCAGCGCCGAGGTCGGTTCGTCGAACAGGATCACCTCCGGCTCCATGGCCAGGGCGCGGGCGATGGCCACCCGTTGCTGCTGGCCACCGGAAAGGCGCCGCGGGTAGGCATCTTCCTTGCCCGCCAGGCCAACCTTGGCCAGCAGGCGCCGGCCCAGTTCGATGGCCTGCTCGCGGGGCGTCTTCTTGACGATCACCGGCCCCTCGATCACGTTTTCCAGGGCGGTGCGATGAGGGAACAGGTTGAAGTTCTGGAACACGAACCCGGCCTGCTGGCGCAAGCGGCGAATCGCACTTTGCTGCCCACCCAGCGGGCGGTTGGCGTCGATGCTGATGTCGCCAATCTGGATCTGCCCGGCATCGGGTGTTTCCAGCAGGTTGAGGCAACGCAGGAAGGTGGTCTTGCCCGAGCCGCTGGGGCCGATGATGGCCACCACTTCGCCGGGCTGCACGGTCAGGTCGATACCGTTGAGCACGGTCTGGCCCTTGAACCGCTTGGTCAGGCCTTTGACTTCAATCATGCTCAATGCTCCTGGTCATGCTGGTTGACTCGCGCTTCCATGCGGTTCTGGAAGTGCGCGAGGATGCTGCACAGCACCCAGTAGATGACCGCCACCGCCACGTACATGGTGAACACTTCGAAGGTGCGCGCGGTAATCAGCTGGGCCTGGCGGAACAGCTCGGGCACCTGGATGGTCGCCGCCAGGGCGGTGTCCTTGACCAGCGAGATGAAGCTGTTGCCCAACGGCGGCAGTGCGGTGCGCAAGGCCTGGGGCAGGATCGCCCGGCGCATGGCCTGGACGCGGGTCATGCCGATACTGGCGGCGGCTTCCCACTGGCCACGGTCGATCGAGGAAATCGCCGCGCGCAGGATTTCGCAGATGTAGGCGGCCATGTTCAGCGACAGGCCGATCAGCGAGGCCGGGATCGGGTCGAGCTCGATGCCGATCTGCGGCATGCCGAAGTAGATGACGAACAGCTGCACCAGCAGCGGCGTGCCGCGGAAGAACGACACGTAGACCCGCGCCAGCCAGTTCAGCGGCAAGATCTTCGACAACCGCATCAGTGCCAGGGCAAAGCCCAGCAGCAGGCCGAAGAACATGCCGCCAACACTGAGCAGCACTGTATAACCCGCGCCCTTCAGCAGGAAGGGCGCGGAGTCGACAACGAGTTGCAGGCTTTCAGCAATCATTTGGTGACATCGGCACCGAAGTATTTCTCGGACAGCTTGGCCAGCGTGCCGTCAGCCTTGAGCTTGTCCAGTGCCTTGTTGATCGCTGCCAGCAGTTCCGGCTCGCCCTTGCGCAGGGCCACGCCGCTTTCCAGGCGCGAGAAGGCATCGCCGGCCAGTTCGGTGTCCTTGGCTTTTTGCGCGTATTCCAGCGCGGCCAGGCGGTCGATCAGGATGGCGTCGATGCGGCCGTTGCGCAGGTCGGCGAACTTGCTCGGGTCGTCTTCATAGGTGCGCACATCGGCTTGCGGCACGTCCTTCTTGACCCATTGCTCGTAGTTGGTGCCCAGGCCCACGCCTACCTTCTTGCCGGCCAGGTCTGCGGCCTTGTGGATGTTCAGCTGCTCGGCCTTCTTCTTCAGGATCAGCGCCTGGATGCCGGAGATGGTGTAAGGCTCGGAGAAGTCATACTTCTTCTTGCGCTCTTCGGAAATGGTCACCTGGTTGATCACCACGTCCAGGCGCTTGGACTCCAGTGCGGCGAGGATGCCGTCCCACTTGGTCGGCTGCACCTTGGCCTTTACCCCCAGCTCCTTGGCCAGCAATTCGGACAGTTCCACTTCGAAGCCGGTCAGCTTGCCGTTTTCGTCCTGGAAGCTGAACGGTGGGTAGGTGCCTTCGAGGCCGACGTTGATCACGCCTTTTTCCTGGATGGTCTTCAGCTGCTCGCCGGCGAAGGCCTGGCCGAGCAGGCCGGCACCCAGCAGGAGTGCCAGGCTGGCGTTGAGTAGCGGTTTGGCGAATTTCGACATTTCAGAGCCCCGCGCTTGTTGTGTAAGTGGTGGGTGGCGACTATAGGGTCGGCTGCTTAGGCCAGGAAATACTAAAAAATTATTTTGTTATTTCCTTTTTGGTTTTTGCCAGGTGCTGGCTGCTTTGAGGGTAGGCGAGGTTGCCTGCTCCGTCATCGCGGCTTATGCCTGACTTAGCGCAGGATGGAATAAAGCGTTGTTTTTTCCAAGGGATGGATTTGCCGTAGAGTGGATTGCATGTAGGCAGGTTCGGCCCTTTCGCGGGTAAACCCGCTCCCACAGAGACCGCACAGGCATCGAAACCTGTGCAGTCCCTGTGGGAGCGGGCGAGCCCGCGAAGAGGCCGGACCTGCAAATAAAAATGAGTTTGGCCTACTCAGGCAGGAGAAAACCGTGAGCGAACAACCTTCACCCGGGCACTGGCAGTTGCAGAGCATCGTCACCGGCCTGCGCGGTGCCCGTGAGCAATGGCGTACCCGCAATGGCCGCAGCAGCGGCGAGCAGGGCGGGCGTGAGCTGCCTTCACGCGAAGCGATGCGGCACATCCTGGAGCAACTGTGCGGCGCACTGTTCCCCATGCGCCTTGGCCCGGTCGACCTGCGCGAAGAAAGCGAAGACTTCTACGTCGGCCATACCCTGGATGCCGCGCTGACCGCCTTGCTGGCCCAGGCCCGCCTGGAGTTGCGCTACGCCGCACGGCAAAGCAAGGGCGAGCTGGCCGGCGTCGATGCCCATGCGCTGAGCCTGGTGCAGGGCTTCGCCGCCGCCCTGCCGGGCCTGCGCGTGCTGCTCGACACCGATGTGCTGGCCGCCTACCACGGCGACCCGGCGGCGCGCAGTGTCGATGAAGTCCTGCTGTGCTACCCAGGCATCCTGGCGATCATCCACCACCGCCTGGCGCACCACCTGTACCAGGCCGGCCTGCCGCTGCTGGCGCGGATCAGCTCGGAGTTGGCGCATTCGGCGACGGGGATCGACATTCACCCCGGGGCGCAGATCGGCCCGAGCTTCTTCATCGACCACGGTACCGGCGTGGTGATCGGCGAAACCGCGATCATCGGCGAGCGCGTGCGCATCTACCAGGCAGTGACCCTGGGCGCCAAGCGCTTCCCCAGCGATGAGTCGGGCACCTTGCACAAGGGCCTGCCACGCCACCCGATCGTCGAGGACGATGTGGTGATCTATGCCGGGGCCACGGTGCTGGGGCGGATCACCATCGGCAAAGGCTCGACCATTGGCGGCAATGTGTGGCTGACCCGAAGTGTGCCGGCCGAGAGCAACATTACCCAGGCCAACCTGCAGCTGGATTGCCAGGACAAGAACTGATCTGGCATTTCCTTGGCCTGTACCGGCCTCTTCGCGGGTAAACCCGCTCCCACAGGGCCCCCACAGATTTTGAATCCTGTGCAGTACCTGTGGGAGCGGGTTTACCCGCGAAAGGGCCGGAACAGGAGGGCACCAATCAGCGCCCCAATTCGCATTGAAATCCGATCCATGTTTAACTTGAACGCTTGTTCAATGAAAAAACGCTGGTCCGCTGCCGGTGTTCAACAGGAGGATTCCTTTGCTGAACCCGTTCATTCCGAGCCTTACGTCATTCGACGAGGTGCGCCCCCAATGAGTGCACCGACCCCTTCCCTTGCCAATGGCAAGATCCGCATGAACCCCCCGGTGTTCTATTTCGCGGCAAGTTTCATCCTCATCTTCGGCCTGGTGGTTATTTCCTTCCCGCAAGCAGCAGGCGACTGGTTGCTGGCGGCGCAGAACTGGGCGGCGAACACGGTCGGCTGGTACTACATGCTGGCGATGACGCTGTACCTGGTCTTCGTGGTGGTCACCGCCTTGTCCGGCTACGGCAAGATCAAGCTCGGTGCCGACCACGACGAGCCCGAGTTCAGTTACCTGTCGTGGGCCGGCATGCTGTTTGCCGCCGGCATCAGCATCACCTTGTTCTTCTTCTGCGTGTCCGAACCCCTGACCCACATGCTGCAGCCGCCCCAGGGCGAAGCGGGTACGGCCGAGGCCGGGCGCCAGGCGATGCAGATCCTGTTCCTGCACTGGGGCCTGCATGGCTGGGGCGTGTTCGCCTTCGTCGGCATGGCCCTGGCCTACTTCGCCTACCGGCACAACCTGCCGCTGGCCTTGCGTTCGGCGCTGTACCCGCTGATCGGCAAGCGCATCAACGGGCCGATCGGTTATGCAGTGGACGGCTTCGGCATCATCGCCACGGTGTTCGGCCTGGGCGCCGACATGGGCTTTGGCGTGCTGCACCTGAACGCCGGCCTCGACTACCTGTTCGGCATCGACCACAGCCAGTGGGTGCAAGTGCTGCTCATCACCCTGATGATGGGCGCGGCGGTGGCCGTGGCCGTGGCCGGGGTGGAGAAGGGCGTGCGGGTGATGAGCGACATCAACCTGTTCCTGGCCTGCGCGCTGTTGCTGTTCGTGTTGTTCGCCGGGCCTACCCAGCACCTGTTCAACACGCTGATCCAGAACCTCGGTGACTACCTGGGTGCCTTGCCGCGCAAGAGCTTCGACGTTTATGCCTACGGCGAGAACCGCGACTGGCTGGGCGGCTGGACGGTGTTCTACTGGGCCTGGTGGATTGCCTGGGCGCCGTTCGTGGGCCTGTTCATCGCCCGCATCTCCCGTGGCCGCACCATCCGCGAGTTCGTCTTTGGTGTGCTGTTGATTCCGCTGGGCTTTACCCTGGCGTGGATGTCGATCTTCGGCAACAGCGCCCTGGACCAGGTCATCAACCACGGCATGACCGCGCTGGGCCAGTCGGCGCTGGATAACCCGTCGATGAGCCTGTACCTGCTGCTGGAGACCTACCCCTGGAGCAAGACGGTGATCGCCATGACGGTGTTCATCAGTTTCGTGTTCTTCGTCACCTCGGCCGACTCGGGCACCGTGGTGCTGTCGACCTTGTCGGCCAAGGGTGGTGATGCAGACGAGGACGGGCCGAACTGGCTGCGCATCTTCTGGGGCGCGATGACGGCGCTGATCACCAGTGCGCTGTTGTTCGCCGGCAGCATCGATTCGCTTAAATCGGCGGTGGTGCTGACCTCGCTGCCGTTCTCGCTGATCCTGCTGTGCATGATGTGGGGGCTGCACAAGGCGTTCTACCTGGAGTCGCAACGGCAGATTGCGCAGATGCATTCGCTGGCCCCGTTCGCCCAGTCACGCCGCGGCCGTGGTGGCTGGCGCCAGCGCCTGAGCCAGGCGGTGCACTTCCCGTCGCGTGATGAGGTGTACCGCTTCATGGACGACGTGGTGCGCCCGGCAATTGCCGATGTGCGTGAAGTGTTCGAACAGAAGGGGCTGGTGCTGATTACCCAGGACGACCCGAGCCACGACAACGTCAGCCTGAAGATTGGCCATGGCGAGGAACAGCCGTTCATTTACCAGGTGCAGATGCGTGGCTACTTCACGCCATCGTTCGCCCTGGGTGGGCTGGGTACGCAAGAGTTGAAGAACCGCCGTTACTACCGGGCGGAGGTGCACCTGAGCGAAGGCAGCCAGAACTATGACCTGGTGGGCTACAGCAAGGAGCAGATCATCAACGACATCCTCGACCAGTACGAACGGCACATGCAGTACCTGCATCTGGTCCGCTAGATTGCTGGGGCCGCCTTGCGGCCCATCGCGACACAAGGCCGCTCCTACAGGAAATCGCGTTCCCCTGTAGGAGCGGCCTTGTGTCGCGAAAGGAGGCCGAAGGCCTCCCCAGGTCCCTGTCAGAAGGGCGCATCCCCAAGGATGGTCGCCCGATGCATCACCCGCCGGTTCGGTCGGTAGTCATCCACGGCAAAATGCTGGGTCACGCGGTTGTCCCAGAACGCCACGTCATTCTCCTGCCACCGCCAGCGAATGCTGAACTCCGGCCGCGTCGCATGGGCAAACAGCAGCTTCAACAGTGCCTCGCTTTCCAGTTCGCTCAGCTCATTGATGCGCGTGGTGAACCCCTCATTGACGAACAACGCCTTGCGCCCGCTCACCGGATGCGTGCGCACCACCGGGTGCGACAGCGGCGGGTTGTTGCGCCGGGTTGCTTCCCAGCGCGCCAGGTCTTCCGGCGTGGTACCAAAGCGCTCCAGCGGGAACGACTTGGTGAAGTCATGGGTAGCGGTCAGCCCGTCGAGCAGCTCGCGCAGCGGCGCCGACAAGGCTTCGAAGGCAGCGATGCCGCTGGCCCACAGGGTGTCGCCGCCGTAGGCCGGCAACTGCTTGGCGCTGAGCACCGCGCCCAGGGCCGGGGTCGGCAGGAAGGTCACGTCGGTGTGCCACACGGCGTTGTCGCGCACATCGGTAACCGCCGTGTCGAGGATCAGCACCTGCGGGGTTTCCGGCACGTTGGGGTAGATCGGGTGGATGTGCAGGTCGCCGAAGTGGGCGGCAAAACGTGCCTGCTGCTGCGGGTTGATCGGCTGGTCGCGGAAGAACAGCACCTGGTGTTGCAGCAGCGCCTGCTCGATGGCGTCACGTTCTTCGACGGTGATATCGCGGCTGATGTCCACGCCGCTGATCTGGGCGCCAAGCGCCGGGCTGAGGGGGGTGATGGTCAGGCTCATGTCGGTCTCTTCAATCAGGCGCCAGGCTGCTGGCGTGGTCAACAGGATTCAGTGGCTCTGCCCGTGCCAAGGCACCAGTTTGCGTTGCAGGGCACGCAGACTCATTTCCAGGGCGAAGGCGATCAGCGCGATCAGCAGGATCCCCAGTACCACCACATCGGTAACCAGGAACTGCGCCGCCGACTGCACCATGAAGCCCAGGCCGCTGGTGGCGGCGATCAGCTCGGCGGCCACCAGGGTCGACCAGCCAACCCCCAGGCCAATGCGGATGCCGGTGAGGATGTCGGGCAGGGCGCTGGGCAGGATCACGTGGCGGATCAGCTGGGCCTTGGTCGCGCCCAGCGACTGCGCGGCACGCAGCTTGGCCGGGTCGACCGTGCGCACGCCGGTGGCGGTGGCGATGGCGATGGGGGCGAAGATTGCCAGGTAGATCAGCAGCACCTTGGACAGCTCGCCGATGCCGCACCAGATGACGATCAGCGGCAGGTAGGCCAGCGGCGGGATCGGCCGGTAGAACTCGATCAGCGGGTCGAGAATGCCGCGGGCCACGCGGTTGTAGCCGATGGCGATACCCACCGGGATGGCGGTGAGGGTGGCGGCAAGCAGGGCCACGCCGATGCGCCCCAGGCTGGCACCCAGGTGCTGCCACAGGCTGGCATCCATGTAGCCTTGAGTCAGCAGGGTCCCGGCCTTGGCCAGGATGTCGGCGGGCGAGGGCAGGAACAGCGGCTCGATCCAGCCGGCCGCGGTCACCAGCCACCAGGCCAACAGCAGGCTGGCCAGGGTCAGGGTGCTGATCCAGCGGGTGGGCAGGGGGCGGCGCAGCTTGGTGGCTGACCGGGGTTGGGTGTTGCGTTTGCCGGCGACCGGCAGGTCCAGGCTGCTCATGCGCGCTCCTGCAGGCTTTGACGTTGGGAGAACACCCGCGCCAGTACGTGCTCGCGGGTTTCGATGAAGGCCGGGTCGGACTTGATCGCCCGCGCCGGTTCACCGGCTGCGTAGCGTTGGCCGAAGTCCAGTTGCAGGCGCTCCACCACGCGCCCCGGGTTGGGCGCCAGCAGCACCAGCTCGCTGGCGAGGAACACTGCTTCTTCGATGTCGTGGGTAATCAGGAACACCGGCTTGGCGGTGCGTTGCCATACCTGCAGCAACAACTCCTGCATCTGCTCGCGGGTGAAGGCATCAAGTGCGCCGAACGGCTCGTCCATCAGCAACACCCGTGGGTCGGCTGCCAACGCCCGGGCCAGGCCCACGCGCTGCTTCTGGCCACCGGACAATTGCCAGATACGCCGCTCGCCAAAGCCGTCGAGGTCGACCAGGGCCAGCATTTCACGGGCCTTGGCTTCACGCTCGGCGCGGGGCACGCCGGCCAGTTCCAGGCCGAATGCGACGTTGCCCAGCACGTTCTGCCAGGGCAGCAGCGCATCGTCCTGGAACACTACGCCGCGCTCGGCGCCGGGGCCCTGGACGGGCACGCCGTCCAGGGTGATGCGCCCGCCGCTGGGGGCGACGAAGCCGGCGATCAGGTTGAGCAGCGAGGTCTTGCCGCTGCCGGAAGGCCCCAGGGCCACCAGCAATTGGCGTGGCCCCAGGCTCAGGTTGATGTCGGCCAGTACCGGGGTTTCGGCACCGGGGTACTGTGCGCTGATGCGCTCCAGTTCGAGCAAGGCCATGGCAGGCTCCGGTCGGTTTTCTACAGGCTTAGTTGGGGAGGTACTGGGCGCTGACGTACGGGGAGTAGTCCGGCAGCACCGCGTCGACCTTGCCTTGCTGCTTGAGGAAGGTGGCCGTGTCGGTCAGCGCCTGGGTGGTCGGTGCGCCCAGTGCATTGGCCTGGTCGGCGGCCAGCGGGTAGACGTTGCCCTGCAGCAGCACCGGGATGTCAGCAGGCTTGGCGCCAGACAGTTTGGCCAGCTTGCTCACGTTGTCGGGGTTGGCCAGCCAGGCTTGCGGGTTCTTGCGGTAGTCGGCGTAGGCGTCGAGGGTGACCTTGGCAAAGGCCTTGACCACGTCGGGGTGCTTGGCGGCAAAGTCCTTGCGCACGATCCATGCGTCGAAGGTCGGTGCGCCTTTCTCGGCCAGCTCGCCGGAGGTGATCAGCACCTTGCCGTTTTCCTTGGCCACGCCCAGGGCCGGGTCCCAGACGTAGGTGGCGTCGATGTCGCCGCGCTTCCAGGCGGCAATGATCGCCGGCGGCGCCAGGTTGAGGATCTGCACCTTGGACGGGTCGATGTTCCAGCTCTTCAGCGCTGCCAGCAGGCTGTAGTGGCCGGTGGAGACGAACGGCACGGCGACTTTCTTGCCAACCAGGTCTTGCGGCGTCTTGATGCTGTCGCGGGCGACCAGTGCTTCACCGGCGCCAATCTGCGTGGCGATCAGGAAGGTCTCGACCGGCAGCTTGCGGGTGGCTGCGGCGGCAAGCGGGCTGGAGCCCAGGTAGCCGATCTGTACATCGCCGCTGGCTACGGCGGTGATCACATCGGCACCGTTGTCGAATTTGCGCCAGTCGATGCTGGCCTTGCTGGCTTTTTCGTAGTTGCCATCGACCTGCGCCACCTTGGCCGGGTCGACGGTGGTCTGGTAGGCCACGGTCAGGTCGGCAGCCTGGGCCAACCAGCTGGCGCTGGCGAGGGTCAGGGCGGCGAACAGGCGCAGCGGAGCGTGCGGGATCATGGTGAACCTCTCGTCAGGCAATCGATGTGATGGATGGCGAGAAGGCTAAATGATCTAAGAAAAGTAAAATAAATAACTTTTTTGCATTAGCTTAGGAGCCAATTGTTTGAAATCACCGCCTGCCTTTACGCGATCCCTGTAGGAGCGGCCTTGTGTCGCGATGGGCCGCAAGGCGGCCCCGGCAATTTATGCGGCGTTAGCTGAGATTTTGGGGCTGCTTCGCACCCCATCGCGACACAAGGCCGCTCCTACAGGGGGCGCGTTAGCAGGGAGGGCCGGTGATTTCGCTCAATGGCGAAATCCGAGAGTGCTGCTAGGCTTTTTCGTCCCGATAGAACGATACGGAATTAGGTTATGAGCAAACGTTTGCAAATAACCAGCGGTTATGAAAAGCGAGCTGCTGCTAACGAATCGCAGTAACAGTTCCTAACATATTCCTTAAAAATCTTACCAATTCATAAAACGGTCATTTTGGATTTATAGGATTGTCATTATCCTGTAGCGCAGGTGGCGTCTTAGACCAAAGTCGCGAAACGTTTAGAAACGATTGACTAAACGGTCACGCTTTGGGACTAAATCGCCAATCCACGGTGAGCGGGGCAGCAGATCCCACCGCCAGAGATACACAAGAATTAGAACGTAGAGGAGCAAAACATGTACAAGTCCAGCCTGGCCCTGGCCGTGGCACTGGGGGTTCTCGCCCAACAAGCAGGCGCTGCCGGTTTCGTTGAAGACAGCAAACTGTCGCTCAGCTCGCGCACCATGTACTTCAACGACGACAACCGCGAAAGCGGTATCGACCAGAAAGAAAGCGGTCAGGGCTTCAAGCTCGACTACCTGTCTGGCTTCACCGAAGGCACCGTAGGTTTTGGTGTCGACGTTCAGGCACTGTGGGGCATTCACCTGGATGGTGGCCGTGGTAGCCGCCCAGATGCCAACAACACCTTCTTCCCAAGCGACTCCGATGGTTCGGCAGTCCACAACTGGGCACGCATTGGTGGTAACGCCAAGGCTCGCTTCTCCAAGACCGAGGTCCACTACGGTAGCGCCCTGGCGCCTATGCTGCCGATCCTTGTCTCCAACGATGGCCGTCTGCTGCCGCAGACCTTCGAGGGCGGCACCCTCCAGTCGAAGGAAATCGACAACCTGACCTTCAACGCAGGTCAACTGACCCACGCCATGGGTCGTGCTTCGAGCAACCGTACCGGTCTTTCCGTTTCTGGCGCCTTCCGCGACAGCAACAAGTTCCAGTTCGCCGGTGGTGACTACAAGCTCACTCCAGACCTGACCCTGCAGTACTACTACTCGAACCTGGAAGACTTCTACAAGCAGCACTTCCTGGGTGCTACCCACGTCTTCAAGATCGCCGACAACCAGTCGTTCAAGACCGACCTGCGCTACTTCGATAGCCGCAGCGACGGCAAGAATGGCGAGACCGGTTACGCCTTCGACAACAACGGTGGCTACGCGAAGAACGGGGGCGAGGTCGACAACAAGACCTGGAGCGCCATGTTCACCTACACCCTGGGTGGCCACGCGCTGATGCTCGGTCACCAGCAAGTGGGTGACGATGGTGGTTTCGTCTGGCTGAACCAAGGTAGCGTCCGCAAGGACGGCGCCACTTCCTCGCTGGAAGGCAATGGCGGCGCAAGCTTCTACCTGTTCACCGACAGCATGATCAACCAGTTCGCTCGTGCCGGTGAGAACACCACCTTCGGTCAGTACTCCTATGACTTCGCGTCCCTGGGCGTTCCAGGCCTGAAGGCTTCGGTGGCCTACCTGCGTGGTGACGACATCCGTAACAAGTCGGGCGACGGCAGCTACAACGAATGGGAACGTGACGCACGCGTCGACTACACCATTCAGCAAGGCTCCCTCAAAGGCCTGGGCTTCAGCCTGCGTCAGGGTGTCTACCGTGGTAGCGGCGAAAGCATCGGTGACAAAGACCAGACTCGCTTCATCGTGAACTACACTTACAACTTCCTGTAAGCCGTAGCTGAACAAGGAGCCTCGCCTAGTGCGAGGCTTTTTTGTGTCTGCGATTTCGTATGCCTTATGGTTATAAACAAATCAGTATTTATTCTTTTTGTTTTTAATCGAATGCAGGCACATTGAACCCACACGGTACAGAACCCAGCACAGGAGCCGCAGCCCATGAGCCTAAAACTCGGCGATATCGCCCCCGATTTCGAACAGGATTCCAGCGAAGGCAAGATCCGCTTCCACGAGTGGCTGGGTAACAGCTGGGGGGTGCTGTTCTCCCACCCGGCCGACTTCACCCCGGTGTGCACCACCGAACTGGGCCTTACCGCCAAGCTGAAGGACGATTTCGCCAAACGCGGGGTCAAGGCCATCGCCCTGTCGGTGGACCCGGTCGATTCGCACCACCGCTGGATCGATGACATCAACGAAACCCAGAACACCGTGGTCAACTTCCCGATCATTGCCGACGCCGACCGCAAGGTGTCCGACCTGTACGACCTGATCCACCCGAACGCCAGCGACACCCTGACCGTGCGCTCGCTGTTCGTCATCGACCCGAACAAGAAGGTGCGCCTGACCATCACCTACCCGGCCAGTACCGGGCGCAACTTCAACGAAATCTTGCGGGTGATCGACTCGCTGCAGCTGACCGACAACCACAAGGTCGCCACACCAGGTAACTGGCAGGACGGTGACGACGTGGTAATCGTGCCCTCGCTGAAGGACGAGGAAGAGATCAAGCAGCGCTTCCCCAAAGGTTACCGGGCGGTCAAACCCTATCTGCGGCTGACCCCGCAGCCCAATCGTTAAAGGATTCCTCGTTGCATTGCTCTTAGCCAAAGCAGGGATATTCGGGCCGTTTCGACGGCCCTTTTTTTTGCCTGCTGAAACTGCGTGGGCTTCTTCGCGGGTAAACCCGCTCCCACAGGGATAGTGCAAGTCCTAGGCCTTGTACGGTACCTGTGGGAGCGGGTTTACCCGCGAAAGGGCCAAAACAGGAGATTGATAAAAATGGAATAAACAAATGAAAAAATATGATTTCTAGATATATGCGGCGACTGTTAATGTCACCTCCAACAGAACACAAGGAAGCGCTGCAATGCTGGTCGTCTCAATCGGTGGTAGCCCCAGTACCCGTTCACGCTCCGGCGTGCTGCTGGAGCGTTCTCGCCAGTGGCTGCAGGACCGTGGCGTCGAGGTAGTGACATTCCAGGTACGTGACTTTCCCGCCGAAGACCTGCTGCACGCCCGATTCGACAGCCCGCAGGTGCAGCACTTCCAGCAGCTGGTGGCCCAGGCCGATGGCCTGATCGTCGCCACGCCGGTTTACAAGGCCTCGTTCGCCGGTGCCCTGAAAACCTTGCTCGACCTGCTGCCCGAACGCGCCCTGGCACACAAGATCGTGTTGCCGATCGCCACCGGCGGCAGCATCGCCCACATGCTGGCGGTGGATTACGCACTGAAACCCGTGCTGTCGGCACTCAAGGCGCAAGAGACCCTGCAAGGGATCTTCGCCGACGACAGCCAGGTCGCCTACGCAGAAGGCTCCAGGCCCGCGCAGCTGGTAGCGGCGCTGGAAGAACGCCTGCAGGACGCGCTGGAAACCTTCCACGTTGCACTGGCCCGTCGGCCGCGCCCCGTGGCCCCCGGCGTATTGAACGAACGCCTGATCAGTGCTCGCTGGAGCATCTGACCGGCCCAACCCGCTTTACCACCTTACTCGCCCGACAACGAGGCAAGCAGGTGCAACCCGAACCCACTCGCACAGGAGAGCGCCATGCGCACAGTCTTCTTGCGTCGCGGTCTGGTCGCCCTGTTTGCGGCGGCTGTGTCCTTCGGCGCCATCACCCAAGCCCAGGCCGAGAGCCTGCGTATCGGTTACCAGAAATACGGCACCCTGGTGCTGCTCAAGGCCAAGGGCACACTGGAAAAGCGCCTGGCCGAGCAGGGCGTGCAGGTGCAATGGACCGAGTTCCCCGGCGGCCCGCAGTTGCTTGAGGGGCTGAACGTCGGCTCCATCGATTTTGGCGTCACCGGTGAAACCCCGCCGGTGTTCGCCCAGGCCGCCGGTGCCGACCTGCTGTACGTCGCCTACGAGCCGCCAGCGCCGCACAGCGAGGCGATCCTGGTGCCGAAGGGCTCGCCGATCCAGTCGGTCAAAGACCTCAAGGGCAAGAAAGTCGCCCTCAACAAAGGCTCCAACGTTCACTACCTGCTGGTTCGCGCCCTGGAAGACGCCGGCCTGAAATACAGCGACATCCAGCCGGTGTACCTGCCCCCGGCCGACGCCCGCGCCGCCTTCGAACGCGGCAGCGTGGACGCCTGGGTGATCTGGGACCCGTACCAGGCTGCCGCCGAGAAACAGCTGCAGGCTCATACCCTGCGTGACGGCAAGGGCCTGGTCGACAACCATCAGTTCTACCTGGCCACCCGCAACTACGCGACCCAGCACCCGGCGGTGATCAACACCCTGATCGAAGAAGTGCGTGCCGTAGGTCAATGGTCCCAGGCCAACCCGCAGGAAGTGACCGACCAGGTCGCGCCGCTGCTCGGCCTGCCTGCCGACATCACCCTGACCTCGGTCAAGCGCCAAGGCTACGGTGCCGCGCCGCTCACCCCGGAAGTGGTAGCCGCGCAACAGAAGATCGCCGACACGTTCCAGGCACTGAAGCTGATTCCCAAGCCGCTGAGCGTCAAGGACGTGATCTGGACACCCCCGGCCAAGGTCGCCAGTGCGCCTTGATTGATTTGCCTGCGCCGGGGCGCCGCCCTGGCTGAGCCCCCTTGAGGAGACAACTCCAATGAGCCTTAACATCTTCTGGTTCCTTCCTACCCACGGTGACGGCAAGTACCTGGGCACCTCCGATGGCGCGCGTGCCGTCGACCATGGCTACCTGCAGCAGATCGCCCAGGCGGCCGACCGGCTCGGCTTTGGTGGCGTGCTGATCCCTACCGGGCGCTCCTGCGAGGACTCCTGGCTGGTCGCGGCATCGTTGATCCCGGTGACCCAGCGCCTGAAGTTCCTGGTCGCCCTGCGCCCCGGGATCATTTCGCCGACCGTGGCGGCACGCCAGGCAGCAACCCTTGATCGCCTGTCCAACGGCCGCGCGCTGTTCAACCTGGTGACCGGTGGCGACCCGGACGAGTTGGCCGGTGACGGCCTGCACCTGAACCATCAGGAACGTTATGAAGCCTCTGTGGAGTTCACCCGTATCTGGCGCAAGGTGCTGGAAGGCGAGGTGGTCGACTACGACGGCAAGCACATCCAGGTGAAGGGCGCCAAGCTGCTCTACCCGCCGATCCAGCAACCACGCCCGCCACTGTATTTCGGCGGTTCCTCCGAAGCCGCACAGGACCTGGCCGCCGAGCAGGTCGAGCTGTACCTGACCTGGGGCGAGCCGCCGAGTGCGGTCGCTGAAAAAATTGCCCAGGTGCGTGAGAAAGCCGCCGCCCAGGGCCGCGAAGTGCGCTTCGGTATCCGCCTGCACGTGATCGTGCGGGAAACCAACGAAGAAGCCTGGGCCGCTGCCGACAAGCTGATCTCGCACCTGGACGACGACACCATCGCTCGCGCCCAGGCCTCGCTGGCGCGCTTCGACTCGGTCGGCCAGCAACGCATGGCCGCCCTGCACAACGGCAACCGTGACAAGCTGGAAGTCAGCCCCAACCTGTGGGCCGGTGTCGGCCTGGTGCGTGGTGGTGCCGGTACCGCGCTGGTGGGGGATGGCCCGACCGTCGCGGCGCGGGTCAAGGAATACGCCGAGCTGGGCATCGATACCTTCATCTTCTCCGGCTACCCGCACCTGGAAGAGTCGTACCGGGTGGCCGAGCTGCTGTTCCCGCACCTGGATGTGCAACGCCCGGAGCAAGCCAAGACCGGTGGTTATGTGAGCCCGTTTGGCGAAATGGTGGCCAACGACATCCTGCCCAAGTCCGTTGCGCAGAGCTGAGGGCCAGGCCATGAGTCGTGCAACTTCCAACAACCTTGGCCAGCGCCTGGCGCCATGGGCGCTGCCGGTACTGCTGCTGGCTGCCTGGCAGCTGGCGGTCAGCGCCGGCTGGCTGTCGACGCGCATCCTGCCCGCGCCCAGCGCCGTGGTCAGCGCCGGCGTCGAGCTGGTGCGCAGCGGCGAGATCTGGACCCACCTGGCCATCAGTGGCTGGCGTGCCGGGCTGGGCTTCGTCATCGGTGGCAGCATCGGCCTGGTGCTGGGCTTCATCACCGGCCTGTCGAACTGGGGCGAACGCCTGCTCGACAGCTCGGTGCAGATGATCCGCAACGTGCCGCACCTGGCGCTGATCCCGCTGGTGATCCTGTGGTTCGGTATCGACGAGTCGGCAAAGATCTTCCTGGTCGCGCTGGGCACGCTGTTCCCGATCTACCTGAACACCTACCACGGCATCCGCAACGTCGACCCGGCGCTGGTGGAGATGGCGCGCAGCTATGGCTTGTCCGGCTTCAGCCTGTTCCGCCAGGTGATCCTGCCCGGGGCATTGCCTTCGATCCTGGTAGGCGTGCGCTTTGCCCTGGGCTTCATGTGGCTGACCCTGATCGTTGCCGAAACCATTTCGGCCAATGCCGGCATCGGTTACCTGGCGATGAACGCCCGTGAGTTCCTGCAGACCGATGTGGTGGTGCTGGCCATCGTCCTGTATGCGGTGCTCGGCAAGCTTGCCGACCTCGCCGCCCGCGGCCTGGAGCGTGTGTGGCTGCGCTGGCACCCGGCCTATCAAGTGGCGAAGAAGGAGGGCGCATGACCGTACTCAAAGAACAGCCGCCACGCCTGCTGCGTGGCATCCCGCTGGCTTCCAGCGGCCTGCGCAAGACCTTTGGCCAGCGCGAGGTACTGAAGGGTATCGAGTTGCATATTCCTGCCGGCCAGTTCGTCGCCATCGTCGGCCGTAGTGGCTGCGGCAAGAGCACCTTGCTGCGCCTGCTGGCCGGTCTCGACCAGCCCACTGCAGGCCAGTTGCTGGCCGGTGCCGCGCCGCTGGAGCAGGCCCGCGAAGAAACCCGCCTGATGTTCCAGGACGCGCGCCTGCTGCCATGGAAGAAGGTGATCGACAACGTTGGCCTGGGCCTGTCTGGCGACTGGCGCCCGCGTGCGCTGGAAGCGTTGGAGTCGGTTGGCCTGGCCGACCGCGCCAATGAGTGGCCGGCGGCTCTGTCGGGTGGCCAGAAGCAGCGTGTGGCCCTGGCCCGGGCGCTGATTCACCAGCCGCGCCTGCTGCTGCTGGACGAGCCGCTCGGTGCGCTGGATGCATTGACCCGTATCGAGATGCAGCAACTGATCGAACGCCTGTGGCGTCAGCACGGCTTCACCGTGTTGCTGGTTACCCACGATGTCAGTGAGGCAGTCGCCGTGGCTGACCGGGTGATCCTGATCGAGGACGGCGAGGTCGGGCTCGACCTCACTGTCGACCTGGCACGGCCTCGGGCGCGTGGTTCGCACCGCCTGGCCGCGCTGGAAAGCGAAGTGCTCAACCGTGTTCTGTCGGCCCCGGGCGCTGCGCCCGAGCCGGATCCTGTAGCCCCTTTGCCCACGCAACTGCGTTGGGCGCACTGACTCACTTACCAGACTGAAGCCATAGAGAAGGAATCAAATCATGACCATCAAAGCCATCAACGTTCGCAACCAGTTCAAAGGCACCGTGAAGGAAATCCTGGAAGGCCCGGTACTGTCGGAAATCGACGTGCAGACCGCCTCGGGCATCGTCACTTCGGTCATCACCACCCGCTCCGTGCGCGAGCTGGAGCTACAGGTGGGCAGTGAAGTGATTGCCTTCGTGAAGTCGACTGAAGTGTCCATCGCCAAGCTGTGATGGGTGTGGGCCATGGGGCTGCTTTGCAGCCCTTCGCGGGCACGCCCGCTCCCACAGGTACTGCGCAGGTTTCAGGTTTTGCGCGGACCCTGTGGGAGCGGGCGTGCCCGCGAAGGGCCGCACAGCGGCCCCAATGATCTCAGCTGGAACGCTTGGCCAGAAATGGCGGCAGATACAACCCCAGATACGCCTCGAACACTCGCTTGCCTTCCTCGGCCATGCGTGGGGTGATCGCCTCATGCAGCTGCACCGACCGCGCATACACCCGGTCACTCAACTCCATGGCCAGGGCAAACACATCCACATCCGCCGGCATCACTGGCAGATGAAAGTGCTGGTCGAACAACTTGTGCATCAAGTCGCCCAGTTCCATGTCGTGCTGCCGGTCGGCCTGCACCACTTCGCTCAGGCCATGCTGGGCCAGGATCAGTTGCCGCGCCGCGGCGTCCTCGTTGTAGATATCCAGCATGCGCTGCTCGATCAGCCGTGACAGTTCGTGCCAGGTGTTGAACGCACTGCTGTCGATCGGCGCGCTCAGCGCTTCACGGAAGGCCCGGTGTACATCGGCCGTCAACGCCTCCAGCAGCGCCGGTACGCTGGCGAAGAAGTGGTACACCGACGACGGTGGAATCTGCGCGCGCTCGGCCACGCTGTAGATCGACAGGCTCGCCACCCCCAGCTCGGCCAGCAACTCGCGTGCAGCCGCCAGGATCGCCTCGATCCTGGCCTGGCTGCTGGCGCGCGGCTTGCGCGGGGTGGCAGTGCGGGTCATCAGTTGCTGATCGCCAGGATGCTGGCCTGGTAGGCGCCGACGAACAGGTCGAAGTCGCCGACTTCCTGCTGTTCCAGGCGCGACTGCTCGGCCAGCGAGTCGCGGGCGAGGGTTTCGAAGGCCTGCTGGCGCTCGACCGGCAGTGGCTGTTCGCGGAAGGTTTCGGCGTGGATGCGGCTCTGGCGCAGGGAGAACTTGACGAAGCTTTCGTCATGCTCGGTCATGCGCGCCAGTACCTGGGCCGACGGGGTCAGCGAGGCGTCGTCGACCTTGGCCTGCTGGGCATCCAGGGCCTTGCCGTGTTCTGCACCGCCTTGCGCCTGGTCGAGCAGATCGGCCAGTGGCCGAATACGCTCGATCAGCTCGCTGGCCCAGGCCTTCAGGCCGATCGGCTGGCCATTGCGGTGCAGTTCCAGGCCCGGGCGCCGGCCTTCCTTGACCACGGTCAGGAAGTTGTTGGTGCACTGGCCGCATTCGCCATTGTCCAGTTGCGGGCTGTCTTCCAGCGCGCAGAACAGCAGGAACGCGTCGAGGAAGCGCGCCTCGGTCAGGTCGATGCCCACCGGCAGGAACGGGTTGATGTCCAGGCAACGCACTTCCACGTACTGCACGCCGCGCGAGGTCAGGGCCTGGATCGGCCGCTCGCCGGTGTAGGTGACGCGCTTGGGGCGAATGTTCGAGTAGTACTCGTTTTCGATCTGCAGGATGTTGGTATTCAGCTGTACCCACTCGCCATCCACGTGCGTGCCGACTTCGACGTAAGGCGGGTAGGGCGTGCCCACCGCCTTGCGCAGGCTGTCGGTGTAGCTGGCCAGGTTGTTGTAGCACGGCGTGAGGCCGGCCTGGGCGTTGCTCTGGTAGCCCAGGTCGCTCATGCGCAGGCTGGTGGCGTAGGGCAGGTACAGGGTTTCGGCGTCCAGCTCTTCGAGCTGGTGCGGGCGGCCACGCAAAAAGCCTTTGTCCAGGGCCGGCGAGGCGCCGAACAGGTACATCAGTAGCCAGCTGTAGCGGCGGAAATTGCGGATCAGCGCGATATAGGCCGACGACTGGTAGTCGCGGTCGCTCTCGCTGCCGCCTTCTGCGGCGCGCAGCAACGGCCACAGCGCTTCGGGCAGCGAGAAGTTGTAATGGATACCGGCGATGCACTGCATGGTGCGGCCGTAGCGCAGGGCCAGGCCCTTGCGGTAGACGTGCTTGAGCTTGCCGATGTTCGAGCTGCCGTACTCGGCGATCGGGATGTCCTCCTCGGCCGGCAGCGTGCAGGGCATCGACGGGCTCCACAGGTATTCGTCGCCCAGCTTGCTGTAGACGAAACGGTGGGTCTCTTCGAGGCTTTCCAGCACCTTGGCCGGGTCGGGAAGGGCCGGGGTGATGAACTCCAGCAGCGACTCGGAATAATCGGTGGTGATCTGCTCGTTGGTCAGCGCCGATCCCAGTGCTTGCGGATGCGGGGTCTGGGCCAGGCGACCTTCGTCGGTCACGCGCAGGCATTCGCGCTCAATACCGTGCAGGCACTGCTTGAGCAGGGGGAGATTGGCGCCGAGCAGGCTCAGGCGGCGGTTGAGGAGGTCGCTCAAGATGTATTCCTTCACGCGTCAGTCGCCCCAATATGGGGGTAGAAAAGACGGTCTACAAGGGTAGTGGGAAAAGGAACTGGCGTTGTCGCCTGGTTTACGCGGTTCCGGCATTGCGCAGCGCCGACTTCGGGGGCCGCTTCGCAGCCCATCGCCGGCAAGCCGGGCTCCCACAGGTAAACCACGATATTCAGGCTTGTGGATGACCTGTGGGAGCCCGGCTTGCCGGCGATGGGGCGCGAAGCGGCTCCCGGCTGTTGCCGAAAATACCGCAGATACCGCTTGGTGAGCTAGAGAACCGCGAAGGTTCCTTGCGCTTTCGCCACCAGCTTGTCGCCCTGAACTACGTCGGCGTCGACCACCAGGGTGCGCCGCCCGGCGTGCAGCACACGGGCGGTGCACAGGACCTCGCCGTCACTGACGGCGCGCATGTAGTTGATCTTGCACTCGATGGTGACGCTTTGCTGGTCAAAACCATGGCTGGCCGAGCAGGCCAGGCCCATGGCGATGTCCACCAGGCTGAAGATCGCCCCGCCATGCAACTTCTGGCCACGGTTGCGCAGGTGCGGTTCGAGCGCCAGGGCTACCTCGGCAACACCTGTTTCCAGGCGTTGCAGGCGGCAGCCGAGGAGCTGGCTGAAGGCGCTTTCGACGTATTCGCGTGGAACATCCATCACTTCTTCTTCAGCTGCTTGGCGTTGGCGAACAGGGCGGCCATGGCGTTGTTGGCGGGTGCCGCAGTGGCGGTTTCGCGCTGGCGCGGCGCCTGCTGCTGGCGGTTGCCGCCATTGCCGCGGTTACCACCGCGGTTGCCGTCTACCTTCTCGCCCGGGGTGTCGCTCATGCGCATGGACAGGCCGACGCGTTTGCGCGGGATGTCCACTTCCATGACCTTGACCTTGACCACGTCGCCGGCCTTGACCGCTTCACGCGGGTCCTTGATGAACTTCTCCGACAGCGCCGAGATGTGCACCAGGCCGTCCTGGTGCACGCCGATGTCGACGAAGGCACCGAAGTTGGTGACGTTGGTCACCACGCCTTCGAGGATCATGCCCGGTTCCAGGTCCTTGAGTTCCTCGACGCCGTCCTGGAAGGTGGCGGTCTTGAACTCGGGGCGTGGGTCGCGGCCGGGCTTGTCCAGTTCCTGCAGGATGTCGGTGACGGTCGGCAGGCCGAAGGTTTCATCGGTGAATTTCTTCGGGTCCAGGCGCTTGAGGAAGCTGCTGTCACCGATCAGCGAGCGGATGTCGCGGTCGGTGTCGGCGGCAATGCGCTGCACCAGTGGGTAGGCCTCGGGGTGAACCGCGGAGGCGTCCAGCGGGTTGTCACCGTTCATCACGCGCAGGAAGCCGGCGGCCTGTTCGAAGGTTTTCTCACCCAGGCGGCTGACCTTTTTCAGCGCAGCACGAGTGGCGAACGGGCCGTTGGCATCGCGATGGGCGACGATGTTCTGCGCCAGCGTGGCGTTGAGGCCGGAGATGCGCGTCAGCAGTGCCACCGAGGCGGTGTTGACGTCCACGCCCACGGCGTTCACGCAGTCCTCGACCACGGCGTCCAGGCCGCGCGCCAGTTTCAGCTGGGACACGTCGTGCTGATACTGGCCGACACCGATGGATTTCGGGTCGATCTTCACCAGTTCGGCCAGCGGGTCCTGCAGGCGGCGGGCAATCGACACGGCGCCACGGATCGACACGTCCAGGTCCGGGAATTCGCGGGCGGCCAGTTCCGATGCGGAATACACCGAAGCGCCAGCCTCGGAGACCATGATCTTGGTGATCTTCAGCGCCGGGTACTTCTTGACCAGCTCTGCCACCAGCTTGTCGCTTTCGCGGCTGGCGGTGCCGTTGCCGATGGCGATCAGCTCCACCGAGTGCTTGGCGCACAGTGCAGCCATGATCGAAATGGTGCGGTCCCAATCGTTCTTCGGCGCGTGCGGGTAGACCGTGGTGTGGTCCAGCAGCTTGCCGGTGGCATCGACCACGGCGATCTTGCAGCCGGTGCGCAGGCCCGGGTCGAAGCCCAGGGTGGCACGCGGGCCGGCCGGGGCGGCCAGCAGCAGGTCGTGCAGGTTGTGGGCGAACACATTGATCGCCTCGCCTTCGGCGTTGTCGCGCAGCTCGCCGAACAGGTCGGTTTCCAGGTGGGTGTAGAGCTTGACCTTCCAGGTCCAGCGCACCACTTCGCCCAGCCACTTGTCGGCCGGGCGGTTGCGGTTCTCGATGCCGACGTGGTTGCCGATCATCAGTTCGCACGGGTGCAGGTTGCCGGGCAGTTCTTCGCCGACTTTCAGCGAGGCGCTCAGCACGCCTTCGTTACGCCCGCGGAAAATTGCCAGGGCGCGGTGCGACGGAGCGTTGCGCAGCAGTTCGTCATGGGCGAAGTAGTCGCGGAACTTGGCGCCTTCTTCTTCCTTGCCAGGCACGACGCGGGCGCTGAGCACCGACTCCTGCTTGAGGAAGCTGCGCAGCTTGTCGAGCAGGGCGGCGTCTTCGGCGAAGCGCTCCATGAGGATGTACTTGGCGCCTTCCAGCGCGGCCTTGACGTCGGCCACGCCCTTGTCGGCGTTGACGAAGCGTGCGGCTTCGCTTTCCGGGGCGAGGTCTGGGTTGTTGAACAGGCCGTCGGCCAGCTCGCCGAGGCCGGCTTCCAGGGCGATCTGGCCCTTGGTGCGGCGCTTTTGCTTGTACGGCAGGTACAGGTCTTCGAGGCGGGTCTTGGTATCGGCCAGCTTGATCTCGCGGGCCAGTTCCGGGGTCAGCTTGCCCTGCTCCTCGATGCTGGCCAGGATGCTGGCGCGGCGCTCGTCGAGTTCGCGCAGGTAGCGCAGGCGCTCTTCCAGATGGCGCAGCTGGGTGTCGTCCAGGCTACCGGTCACTTCCTTGCGGTAGCGGGCGATGAAGGGCACGGTCGAGCCTTCGTCCAACAGGCCCACGGCCGCCTCGACCTGCTGGGGGCGTACGCCCAGTTCCTCGGCGATACGGCTGTTGATGCTGTCCATGTAAACCACCTGACATTTGTGAATACGGGGGTCGCCTGTGGGCCTGTCGCCCGGCGGCGCTGGATGAAAGCCGCGCATTATACCCATCGCAAACGGCTTGCGGTGATGGCGCCCGGCCAGCCGGAACTGGCGCCGGGGGAAAAATCTGCTAACAATGCTCACGCAACGTGCAGCAATGGCTACGCCATAATGCGCGGCGATATCAGAGGAGTTATTCATGACCGGCACGCCAAACACCGCTGAAGGTGACAAGATTCTCATCGTCGACGACGACCCGGGGCTGAGCAGCCTGCTGGAACGTTTCTTCACCAGCAAGGGCTACCGTGCCCGTGCGGTGCCCAACACCGAGCAGATGGACCGCCTGCTGCAGCGTGAGGTGTTCAACCTGGTGGTGCTCGACCTGATGCTGCCCGGCGAGGATGGCCTGTCGGCGTGCAAGCGCCTGCGCCAGCAGAACAACCAGATCCCGATCATCATGCTCACCGCCAAGGGCGATGAACTCAGCCGTATCAAGGGCCTGGAGCTGGGCGCCGACGACTACCTGGGCAAGCCGTTCAACCCGGACGAGCTGATGGCCCGGGTCAAGGCCGTGCTGCGCCGTCAGGCACCGAGCGTGCCGGGTGCGCCTGGTAGCGAAGACGAGTCGGTCACCTTCGGCGACTACGAGCTGTCGCTGGCCACCCGCGAACTCAAGCGTGGCGACGAAGTGCACATGCTCACCACCGGCGAGTTCGCCGTGCTCAAGGCGCTGGTGATGCACGCACGCGAGCCGCTGACCCGCGACAAGCTGATGAACCTGGCGCGTGGCCGCGAATGGGATGCGCTGGAACGCTCCATCGACGTGCAGATTTCGCGTCTGCGCCGCATGATCGAGCCGGACCCGTCAAAGCCGCGTTATATCCAGACCGTGTGGGGCGTGGGCTACGTGTTCGTGCCGGACGGAAACGCCGGTAAATGATGCCGCGTCGTCGATGAAAACACCGCTCTGGTTTCCGCAAAGTTTCTTCGCCCGCACCCTGTGGCTGGTGTTGATCGTCGTCCTGTTCTCCAAGGCCTTGACCCTGGTCTACCTGTTGATGAACGAGGACGTGCTGGTCGACCGTCAGTACAGCCACGGTGTTGCGCTGACCCTGCGCGCCTATTGGGCGGCCGACGAAGAAAACCGCGACAAGATCGCCGAAGCGGCAGGCCTTATCCGGGTCACCGGCTCGGGCGTGCCCGAGGGTGAGCAGCACTGGCCCTACAGCGAAATCTACCAACGGCAGATGCAGGCCGAGTTGGGCGAAGACACCGAGGTACGGCTGCGCATTCATGCGCCGCCGGCGTTGTGGGTCAATGCGCCAAGCCTGGGCCCGGGCTGGTTGAAGGTACCGCTGTACCCGCACCCGCTGCGTGGGCAGAAGATCTGGAACGTGCTGGGTTGGTTCCTGGCCATCGGCCTGTTGTCCACAGCTTCGGCCTGGATCTTCGTGCGCCAGCTGAACCAGCCGCTCAAGCGCCTGGTGTTCGCCGCCCGGCAGTTGGGCCAGGGGCGCAGCGTGCGCCTGCCGATCAGCGACACGCCCAGCGAGATGACCGAGGTGTACAAGGCCTTCAACCAGATGGCCGAGGATGTCGAGCAGGCCGGGCGCGAGCGCGAGCTGATGCTGGCCGGGGTTTCCCACGACCTGCGCACACCGCTGACGCGCCTGCGCCTGTCGTTGTCGTTGCTGGACAGCGACAGCGAACTGAGTGACGACATGGTCCGCGATATCGAGGACATGGACGCGATCCTCGATCAGTTCCTGGCCTTTATCCGCGATGGCCGTGACGAGCCGGTTGAGGAGGTCGACCTGGCCGACCTGGTGCGCGAAGTGGTGGCGCCGTACAACCAGCCGGAAGAACGGGTGCGGCTGTGCCTGGAGCCGATCCCACCGTTCCCGCTGCGCCGGGTTTCGCTCAAGCGCATGCTGGGCAACCTGATCGGCAATGCCCTGCACCACGCCGGCAAGGGGGTCGAGGTGGCCGCCTATGTGTCGGGCGACGAGAGTGCGCCGTATGTGGTGCTGAGCGTGCTGGACCGCGGGACGGGGATCGACGAGTCGGAGCTGGAGACCATCTTCAACCCGTTCATTCGTGGTGACCGGGCCCGGGGTGGCAAGGGCACCGGGCTGGGGCTGGCGATCGTCAAGCGGATTGCGGCGCAGCATGGTGGGAATGTGGAACTGCGCAATCGCTCTGGTGGCGGGATCGAGGCGCGGGTACGGTTGCCTTTGGGGCTGTTGCTGCCGCGTAATGCCGTGTGATTGCCGGGGCCGCTTTGCGGCCCTTTCGCGACACAAGGCCGCTCCTACAGAGGATCGCGTAATCCTGTAGGAGCGGCCTTGTGTCGCGATGGGCTGCGCAGCAGCCCCAAAATCTCAGCCCTTACCCTTGGTCCGAGTCTGATTAGGCCCGCCATTCTTCTCGAGATGCTCGATGATCATGGCGGCCACGTTCTTGCCGGTGGTCACTTCAATCCCCTCCAGCCCCGGCGACGAGTTCACCTCCATCACCAGCGGCCCGTGGTTGGAGCGCAGGATATCCACACCCGCCACACTCAAGCCCATCACCTTGGCCGCGCGTATGGCGGTCATGCGTTCTTCCGGGGTGATCTTGATCAGGCTGGCCACCCCACCTCGGTGCAGGTTGGAGCGGAATTCCCCAGGCTTGGCCTGGCGCTTCATCGACGCGATGACCTTGTCGCCGACCACGAAGCAGCGGATATCCGCGCCACCCGCTTCCTTGATGTATTCCTGCACCATGATGTTCTGCTTCAACCCCATGAACGCCTCGATCACCGATTCGGCGGCCTTGGTGGTTTCGCACAGCACCACGCCGATGCCCTGTGTGCCTTCCAGCACCTTGATCACCAGCGGGGCGCCGTTGACCATCTGGATCAGGTCGGGGATGTCGTCCGGCGAGTGGGCGAAGCCGGTAATCGGCAGGCCGATGCCGCGCCGCGACAGCAGTTGCAGCGAGCGCAGCTTGTCGCGGGAGCGGGCTATCGCTACCGACTCGTTGAGCGGATACACGCCCATCATCTCGAACTGGCGCAGCACCGCGCAGCCATAGAAGGTCACCGAGGCACCGATGCGCGGGATCACTGCGTCGAAGCCTTCCAGCGGCTTGCCGCGGTAGTGGATCTGCGGCTTGTGGCTGGCAATGTTCATGTAGGCCCGCAGGGTATCGATCACCACCATTTCGTGGCCCCGCTGGGTACCGGCTTCGACCAGGCGGCGGGTGGAATACAGACGCGGATTGCGCGACAGCACAGCGATCTTCATGCAGCACCTGTGGCAGTAGAAAGGGTGGCCGGGAAGGCCGGTTTGTCTTGTACGTATTTGAGGCCAGGGTTGACCACCAGCTGGCCATGGATCAGGGCCTTGGAACCCAGCAACAGGCGATAACGCATGTTCTTGCGGCAGGCCAGGGTGAACTCCACCTCCCACACACCATCGCCCAGGGCCAGTGACGTGCGGATGACATAGCGGGTCTGGGCCTGGCCGTTGGAGCTCTTGATGGTTTTCATGGTCACCAGCGGTGCCTCGCAGCGGCGGTGGCGCAACTGCACCACCGAGCCCAGGTGTGCGGTGAAACGGACCCAGGGCTGGCCGTCGCGCTCGAACGGTTCCACCTCGGTGGCGTGCAGGCTGGAGGTGCTGGCGCCAGTGTCGATCTTGGCGCGCAGCCCGGCCACGCCAAGGTCGGGCAGGGCGACCCACTCGCGCAGGCCGATCACAGTCAAATGGTCAAATGTCTTCACGGAACGCACCCTGCGGATGAGGTGGTGAACTGTAAGCACGGCGGGGATTTTTTGCATCCGATCGTTACGGTAGTACAGTTCGATGAAACACAGCGTTCGAGGTAACGGGATGGCACAAAAAGCCGAAGACGACGACAAGGTCCGCCTGGACAAATGGCTTTGGGCGGCACGCTTCTACAAGACCCGCGCGCTGGCCAAGGCGGCGATCGAGAGCGGCAAGGTGCATTGCCGGGGTGAGCGCTGCAAGCCGGGCAAGGAGCCGCGGGTGGGTGACGAGTTCGTGCTGCGCACCGGGTTCGACGAGCGCACCGTGGTGGTGAAGGCTCTGTCGGTAGTGCGGCGTGGGGCGCCAGAGGCGCAGACGTTGTACGAAGAGACCGAGGACAGCGTGCGCCGGCGTGAACAGGCGGCGGAACTGCGCAAGGCCGGGGCGATGGGCGTGACCACCGATGGGCGGCCGACCAAGAAGCAGCGGCGGCAGATTCACCAGTTGCATGGGAGCTTCGAATAGCCGGGGCCGCTTTGCGGCCCATCGCCGGCAAGCCAGCTCCCACGGGTACTGCGCAAGCCCTGAAACTTGTGCAATCCCTGTAGGAGCGGCCTTGTGTCGCGATGGGCTACGCAGTAGCCCCAAGGATCTAGCGGGTCACCGCCAAGCGCCCGACCAACGGTAACTTGGCCGCTATCGCGAACAACGGCGCCGTCCAGCGCATCAGCACCGCGCTCCCCTTGGCCGCCAGCGGCGTGTAGCAGCTCCAGCCCAACGCCAGCACCGCCATCAGCAGCCCGCCGATGTAGTCATCCTGCCCCCAGTGGGCACCGGCCACCAGGCGCGGCAACATGAACAACACCGCAAGCCCCCAGACCACCAGATACTGCACCAGGCGGCGGCTGAACACGCTCATGAACAGCGCCCAGACCAGCAGCACCGAGGCATGATCCCCCGGGAAACTCTTGCTGGAACGGTCCTTGAGCTCCCAGGCCGCCTCCAGGTTCGGATAGTAGTCGCTGAGGTGCACCACCTCGTCGAACATCATCGAAGGGCTCTTGTGCTGCCAGCCGGCTGCATCCACCCACTTGGAAAACAGCGCGCGAATCACCACTAAGAGGATTAGCGTGACCAGGAAGCCGAAAAAGGCCTGGCGCACCTGGGTTGCCTTGAACACCCAGTCGCCACGGATAAGCACTGCCAGAAGGATCAGGCCGACGACGATGTCGAATGGGCGCAGGCTACCGACGGTCCAGATGTAGCGCCAGGTGGTGTTGTCGGCCAGCGGCGCATTCAGGCTGTGGAACAGCCACTCGTCGAAAGTCAGGCACAAGATCTGGCCAATGGGCCATAACCAGAAACACAGTAGAGCGATAGGAAGCAGCGTACAGGCTGCCAATGGCCCCCAGGACCACCTTGCTTGGAACAGTGGTCGATTGTCCATAAAATACCTCTATTGCAAACAGGAATCGGAGCGCCTTGTGAGCGCTCTGTCACGGGGTTCTCGGATGTTTTCCGACAACCCTTGTAACCATTTTGTCATCATTTTCAGATAGCCAAAACCTATGAGCGACTTGCCTGATACCGATTTCACCCAACGTTTCATCTTCGACGAGCGCGATGTGCGCGGCGAGTGGGTGTCTCTCGATGACAGCTACGCCGCGGTGCTGGCGCGTCATGAGTACCCGCAGCCGGTGCAGGCACTGCTGGGCGAGCTGATGGCCGCCACCGCCTTGCTGGTGGGGGCGCTGAAGTTCGACGGCCTGCTGATTCTGCAGGCGCGTTCCGCAGGGCCGATCCCGCTGTTGATGGTCGAATGTTCCGGTGACCGGGACATCCGAGGCATGGCCCGCTACGAAGCGGACCAGATCCCGGCGGATGCGACCCTGTCGCAGCTGATGCCCGACGGCCACCTGACCCTGACCATCGATCCGGTCAAGGGCCAGCGCTACCAGGGCACCGTCGACCTCGACGGCGCCACCCTGTCGGAGTGCTTCACCAACTACTTCGTCCAGTCGCAACAGCTCAACACGCGCTTCTGGCTCAACGCCGAAGGCGGCAAGGCTCGTGGCCTGCTGCTGCAGCAACTGCCGCGCGATCGCCAGCCGGACGATGAAGAGCGTGAAGAAAGCTGGCAGCACGTTGTGGCATTGGCCACCACGCTCAAGGCTGATGAGTGGGCGCTGGACAACGAAACCCTGCTGCACCGCCTGTACCACGAAGATGCCGTGCGCCTGTTCGATATCCAGCCGCTGCGCTTCAATTGCAGCTGCTCGCGCGAACGTTCCGGCAATGCGCTGGTCAGTTTGGGCGAGCACGATGCCAAGGCGCTGGTGGAAGAATGCGGCGGGCAGGTGGAGATCGATTGCCAGTTCTGCAACGAGCGCTATTTCTTCGACGCCAGCGATGTGGCGCAACTGTTTGCTGGTGGCGGCACTGACGTAGCCTCAGAAACTCGTCACTGAAACGTTTAACTACAGGACAATCTCCTGTCGAATTGCGCAAAAGCGCAGTTCTGACAGGAGGGGCCTACTTTTTTTGGGCGTTTCTGGCATAATCCGGCCACTTTTTTCGCTGTAGTAGTTTTTTCAAGACAACTACAAAACGTTTGGAGCACTCGGCCTCGGGCCGGATGGGGTATCTCATGACGCAAGCCAACAACACCGTGTACACCGACCTGAGCGTCGATGAGCTGGTAAAAGAAGCGCTGCAACGCGGTGAAGGCGTACTAGCCGATACTGGCGCACTGGTCGTGGAGACCGGTCACCGTACTGGCCGTTCGCCGGCTGACCGTTTCATCGTCGAAGAGCCTTCCACCCAGGACGCCATTTCCTGGGGCCCGATCAACCGCAAGTTCCCGGCCGACAAGTTCGATGCCCTGTGGGAACGCGTCGAGGCGTTCAACAACGCCCAGGATCACTTCGTTTCCTACGTTCACGTAGGGGCGGCCGCCGAGCACTACCTGCCGGTGAAGATGACCACCCAGACTGCCTGGCAGAATCTGTTCGGCCGTTGCCTGTTCATCAACCCGGAGCAGTACAACCCGGCTGGCCGTGGCGAGTGGCAGGTCCTCAACGTCGCCAACTTCGTGTGCGAGCCTGAGCGTGACGGCACCAACTCCGATGGTTGCGTGATCATCAACTTCGCCCAGAAGAAGGTGCTGATCGCTGGCATGCGCTACGCCGGCGAAATGAAGAAAGCCATGTTCTCGGTGCAGAACTTCCTGCTGCCGGCTGCTGACGTGTTGCCGATGCACTGCGCGGCAAACATCGGCGAACAAGGCGATGTGACCCTGTTCTTCGGCCTGTCCGGCACCGGCAAGACCACCCTGTCGGCCGACGAAAGCCGTTACCTGATCGGTGACGACGAGCACGGCTGGGGCGAGGGCGTGGTCTTCAATATCGAAGGCGGTTGCTACGCCAAGTGCATCGACTTGTCCGAGAAGAACGAGCCGGTCATCTGGAAAGCCATCAAGCATGGCGCCGTGCTGGAAAACGTCGTACTCGACGCCAACAAGCACGCCGACTACACCGATGTCAGCCTGACCCAGAACAGCCGTGCGGCCTACCCGCTGGAGCACGTTGCCAAGCGTTCCGAAGCGAACCTGGGCGGCGAGCCGAACGCAGTCATCTTCCTGACCTGCGACCTGACTGGTGTTCTGCCTCCGGTTTCGATCCTGAACAACGAGCAGGCGGCCTACCACTTCCTGTCCGGCTACACCGCGCTGGTCGGTTCCACCGAAATGGGTTCGGGCAGCGGCATCAAGTCGACCTTCTCCACCTGCTTCGGCGCACCGTTCTTCCCGCGCCCGGCTGGCGAGTACGCCGAGCTGCTGATCAAGCGTATCAAGGGCTTCGACTCGAAGGTCTACCTGGTCAACACCGGCTGGACCGGCGGTGGCTACGGCGTTGGCAAGCGCTTCAGCATCCCGACCACCCGTGCCGTGATCGCTGCGATCCAGAGCGGCGCGCTGATCGGTGCCGAAACCGAGCACCTGGACATCATCAACCTGGACGTGCCGAAGGCCGTTCCGGGCGTCGATACCGAGCTGCTCAACCCGCGCACCAACTGGGCTGACAAGGCTGCCTACGACGAGGCCGCCAAAGGCCTGGCCAAGCTGTTCATCGAGAACTTCAAGAAGTTCGAAGTTTCCGACGCCATCAAGGCCGCTGGCCCGCAGCTGTAAGCTGCACCCGCCCGCAACGAGAAAGCCGCCCCTTGGGGCGGCTTTTTTGTTTTCTGATTCCCGGCGGGTGCAGTCTCTTGTAGGAGCGGCCTTGTGTCGCGATGGGCTGCAAAGCAGCCCCGGCAATTCAGGCATGGAAGCTGAAACCCCCGGGGCCGCGTTGCGGCCCATCGCGACACAAGGCCGCTCCTACAGAGGATCGCGACCCGCGAAGAGGCCGGTACAAGCAGCGGAAATCCGGTTTTTCTGTTTCACTGTCAGCATCCATTGCGAAGACAAGAGCCAGCCAGATGACCGAATCCCCTCAGCGCACTGCCTTCTCCCACTTCCACCCCATCCTCACCCGCCCCCAGGACAATGACCTGAACGGCCACATCGCCGGTGCCACCGTGCATGGCTTCTTCGAAACCGCCATCCAGGCGTTCCTCGTCGAACAGGCCGACCTGGACCTGCGTGACGGCGAGCTGGCGGCCTTCGTGGTCAGTTCGGCGGCGGATTTCTACGCACTGCCCGGCTTCCCGGACGTGCTGGAAGTGGGGCTGGGGGTGGCACGCCTGGCGGGCAGTACGGTGGAGTACCGCCTGGCCCTGTTCCGCCCAGGGGAGCCGGAGGCGTGTGCGGCAGGCACGGTGGTGCAGGTGTTCATCGAACGCGCCAGTGGCCGGCCAGTGGCATTGCCAGAAGCGCTGCAGGTGATCCTGTCTGGTTTGCTGCTGGAACAGCAGGCATAAAAAAGCCCCGCTGGCAGGGGCGGGGCTTTTGTTGCCGGGGTAAGGCCCTCAGGCGTTAGTCGCGCCAGTGGCGCTTGTGCTTGCGATGGCCGTAGTGGTGGCCACGGTCCCAGTGGCGGCGGTCGTCGTCATAACCACGACGGTAGCGGCGGCCTTCGTGGTAATCGTCTCTGTCGGCCTCTTTACCCAGGTAGTTACCCAGTGCGCCACCGGCACCACCGCCGGCTGCTGCGCCAATGTAGCTACCGGTAGTGCCGCCCACGGAGCGGCCGACCACGTTACCGCCTGCTGCGCCCAGCGCGCCGCCGATAGCGGCTTCCCCACGTTGACGTTTGTCGGCACCCAAGGCACCGCCAGCCGCGCCGCCCAGGCCGGCACCAATGGCGCCGCCGGTGCTACCACCGATGGAGTTGCCCACCACGGAGCCCAGTACCCCACCCAATGCGCCGCCAATGCCGGCCTCGGTGGTGCCGCCTGCCATGGCAACGCCGCTGAGCAAGCTGAAAGACAACAACAGTATCGAGGAGTACTTCTTCATCAAGAGAGCCTCATAAGGATGACGAGGCGATTTTTGAGCTTTGCAAGCACGCCTGGCAACGGAAATCCGACGAGTAACACGAGTTGTACACAATTCTCTAACTTACTGTATTTACTGTGAAACTTTATCGTTTTTTCGCTGTCTGAGACCTTTATGACGAAGCCCTGAACCGCTATGGAACAGGGCTTTTTTGATTTTTGCGCAGGGGCTTCCGGCCTCTTCGCGGGTAAACCCGCTCCCACAGGGATACCACCGCTCTCAGTCCTTGAGTTGCCTCTGTGGGAGCGGGTTTACCCGCGAAGAGGCCAACACCAGTCCTACAGGATGCGCCCGTCGTCCCGCGCCCGCTCCAGCTTGATGGCAATGAACTTCGACGTCGGCGTATGGCTGCCATCGCCAATGCTTTCCAGCGGCACCAGCGGGTTCACCTCCGGGTAGTACGCCGCCGCCTGCCCGGCCGGGATGTCGAAGGCCAGCAGGGTGAAGCCGTGCACACGGCGCACATGCTCATCCCCCCACAACGACACGATGTCGACTTGCTGCCCCGGCTGGAAGCCCAGGCGGATGATGTCGGCTTCGTTGGCGAACAGCACCTCGCGCTGGCCACGCACGCCACGGTAGCGGTCGTCCAGGCCGTAGATGGTGGTGTTGTACTGATCGTGCGAGCGCATCGACTGCATGATCAGGTCAGGCACCTGGCCGCTGGCGCGTACACGCTCGTCGAGCAGCGTGTCGGGCAGCAGGTTGGCCTTGAAGTTGGCGCGGCCGGTGCTGGTATTCCATTCGCGGCTGGCAGCGCTGTTGCCCAGGTAGAAACCGCCCGGCTCGCGCAGGCGCTGGTTGAAGCCGCTGAAGCCAGCGATGGTGTCGCCGATCAGCTCGCGGATACGGTCGTAGTCAGCCACCAGCCAGTGCCAGTCCACGGGCTTCTTGCCCAAGGTGGCAGCGGCGATACCGGCGATAACCGCTGGCTCCGAGCGCATCTGCGTCGACAGCGGCTTGAGCTGGCCATTGGAGGCGTGGACCATGCTGAACGAGTCCTCTACCGTTACCGCCTGTGGCCCTTCTGCCTGCAGGTCGATGTCGGTGCGCCCCAGGCACGGCAGGATCAGTGCCTGCTTGCCGTGCACCAGGTGGCTGCGGTTGAGCTTGGTGCTGATGTGCACGGTCAGCTCGCAGTTGCGCAGTGCCTGGGCGGTGCGCTCGGTGTCTGGCGTTGCCTGGGCGAAGTTGCCGCCCAGGCCGATGAATACCTTGGCCCGGCCGTCGAGCATGGCGTGGATCGCCTCGACGGTGTTGTGGCCATTCTGCCGGGGCACGGGGAAGCCGAAGCGCTGCTCGATGGCGTCCAGCAGGGCCACCGGCGGGCGCTCGTTGATGCCCATGGTGCGGTCACCCTGCACGTTGCTGTGACCACGCACCGGGCACAAGCCTGCGCCTGGCACGCCGATATTGCCGCGCAGCATCTGCAGGTTGACGATTTCCTGGATGGTCGGCACCGAGTGGCGGTGCTGGGTAATGCCCATCGCCCAGCACATGATCACCCGCTTGCCACGGCAGTACATGCGCGCGGCCAGTTCGATGTCGGCCAGCGCCAGGCCGGACTGGGCCTGGATGTGCTCCCACGGGGTGGCATCCACTACCGCCAGGTAGTCGTCGACGCCATGGCCATGTTCGGCGATGAAGGCGTGGTCGAAGACTGCCGGTTCGCCGTTGGCCTGGGCTTCGCGTTCCCATTGCAGGACGAACTTGGCCATGCCGCGCAGCAGCGCCATGTCGCCGCCCAGGGCCGGGCGGAAGAATGCGGTGTTGGTCGGCCGGTCGCTGTTGGTCAGCATTTCCAGCGGGTTCTGCGGGTGCTGGAAGCGCTCCAGGCCACGCTCCTTGAGCGGGTTGATACACACCACCTGGGCGCCGCGCTTTACCGCATCGCGCAGCGGGTCGAGCATGCGCGGGTGGTTGGTACCGGGGTTCTGGCCCCAGACGAAAATCGCGTCGGCGTGCTCGAAGTCGTCGAAGGTGACGGTGCCCTTGCCGACCCCGACGCTTTGCCCCAGGGCCACGCCGCTGGCCTCGTGGCACATGTTCGAGCAGTCGGGGAAGTTGTTGGTGCCGTAGGCCCGCACGAACAATTGGTACAGGTACGCTGCTTCGTTGCTGGCGCGCCCCGAAGTGTAGAACTCGGCCTGGTCAGGGCTGGCCAGCTTGTTCAGCTCGCGGGCGATCAGGGTGAAGGCGGCGTCCCAGCTGATCGGCTGGTAGCGGTCGCTGGACGCGTCATAGACCATCGGCTCGGTCAGGCGCCCCTGGTACTCCAGCCAGTAGTCGCTCTGCTGCAGTAGCGAAGTGACGCTGTAGCGGGCGAAAAAGGCGGCATCGACGCGGCGCTTGGTCGCCTCCCAGTTCACTGCCTTGGCACCATTCTCGCAGAACTTGACCATGCCGCTTTCCGGCGAGTCGCCCCAGGCGCAGCCGGGGCAATCGAAGCCGCCGTTCTGGTTGGTCTTGAGCAGCGCGCGAATGTTCTTCAGCGCGTTATCGCTGCCAACCCAGGCCTTGGCCACGCTGCGCAGCGCGCCCCAGCCACCGGCGGGGCCGTGGTAGGGCTTGTAGCGAGGGGAGGAGGCTGGGGCGTTGTCCGGGAGGTGTTGGTACGAGGTCACGACTGTTACGACTCCGCCGCTGGGCTGTAGACCCGCGGTGCGCTGTGCTTGGGCAGATGGATAAGGTTGAGGTTGTGCTTGCGCGCCCATTGCAGGGCAAGACCGGTGGGCGCCGACAGGCTGACCAGGGTCTGGATACCGGCCCGCAGCACCTTCTGGATCAGCTCCAGGCTGCATCGGCTGGTGACGATGGCCAGGCCACCCTGGCTGTCGATGCCTTGGCGCAGCAAGGCGCCGATCAGCTTGTCGAGGGCATTGTGCCGGCCGATGTCTTCGCGGCCGAGCAGCAGTTCGCCGTGGCGGTCCATGAACAGCGCCGCATGCACCGCGCCGCAGTGCTGGCCGAGGGGCTGGAAGGCATCGATGCGCTCACGCAGGCCGACCAGCCATTGCGCCGGTGGCAAGGGTGCGCCAGGCAACTTGGCCAGCTCTGGCAGTGCCTGCTCCAGCGCTTCGACCCCGCACAGGCCGCAACCACTGGTGCCGGCCAGCTGGCGGCGCTGGTTTTTCAGGTTCCAGAACGCACGGCTGGAAATCTCCAGGTCGGCATACATTGCCGAGCCGCTGCCGGAGAGTTTCAGGTCGTAGATTTCCGTGGTGCCTTCCACTATGCCGCTGCCGACACTGAAGCCGACGGCGAAGTCTTCCAGGTCGGTGGGGCTGACCAGCATCACCGCCTGATTCAGGCCGTTGTAGACAATGGCCAGGGCCACTTCTTCGGCCAGGGGCGTGCTGTCGCGTCTGGCGTCATTGAGCTGGACGTAATCGTAGGTGTTGCTGGCGGCGGGCATGGTCAAGGGCGATGAGGCCGCGCAGACCGGAGGTTTGCTGTTCATCGGGGCTGACTTTTCATCGGGGCTATCGGCAGCTTTCAGATAGCACAAGCCTAGGCGTGCGGGCCGGCGGCGTCTAATCGCTAGGGTCTATGCCTTGATAGACCGCGTCGATTGGTCGCATGGGGGCGCCAGGGGAAAAGCTGGCCTAGACTGCTGTGTCCGAGGTTTCGTCAACAAGGAGAGCGCTATGAGCTTGTTCAGTTTCGTCAAGGAAGCGGGCGAGAAGTTGATCGACCTGCTGACCCCCGGCAATGCCAATGCCGAAGAGCAGCTGAAGAAACACGTGGAAAGTGTCGGCCTGGGCAACCCGAATATCACGGCCACTGTAGAGGGCGACACGATCATCCTCAAGGGTGAGGTGGCCAGCCAGGAGGAGAAGGAGAAGATCATCCTGGCGGCGGGCAACGTCGCTGGCGTGGCCAGTGTCGATGACCAGATCACCGTGACCGGACCGGTGGCCCAGGCCGCGCGGTTCGTGACGGTGGAGAAGGGTGATACGTTGAGCGCCATTTCGAAGAAGGTGTATGGCGACCCCAACAAGTATCAGAAGATCTTCGAGGCCAACAAGCCGATGCTCAAGCACCCGGACAAGATCTATCCGGGGCAGGTGTTGCGTATTCCTGACTGATCTCTGCAGCCTGTACCGGCCTCTTCGCGGGTAAACCCGCTCCCACAGGGATCGCACACAGTTCAGACCTGTGGTGATCCTGTGGGAGCGGGTTTACCCGCGAAAGGGCCTTCACAGGCCTACCAATAATTCCCGGTAATCCTCGACCGCCGCAAACTCCTCGGTATCCCGCGGCCCTGCCTGGCTATCCGGCTGGCGCACCGCCAGCAGATGCCCCACGCCAAACCGTCGCGCACTGCGCAGAATCGCCAGGGTGTCATCGATGAACAGGCTGCGCTCCGGTTCAAAGCCGATGTCCGCCTGCAATGCGTCCCAGAACTGCGGGCTTTCCTTCGGGTAGCCATAGTCATGCGAGCTGATCAGCCGTTCGAAATACGGCGCCAGCTCCACCCGCTCCAGCTTCAGCGACAGCGAATCCCGGTGCGCATTGGTGATCATCACCACGCGCTTGCCCGCGTCGCGGATAGCGGCAAGGAAAGTATCGGCATCCGGGCGCAGGGCGATCAGGTCGGCGATTTCCTGTTTCAGCTCGCGGATCGGCAGCCGCAGTTCGCGGCTCCAGAAGTCCAGGCAATACCAGTTCAGCGTGCCGGCATTGCGTTCGAACAGCGGCTGCAGCTCCATTTCCGCCATGGCCCGGCTCACCCCGTGCAGCTCGGCATAGCGCTGGGGCAGGTGGTCCAGCCAGAAGCGGTTGTCGTAATGCAGGTCGAGCAGGGTGCCATCCATGTCCAGCAGGACGGTATCGATGGCAGACCAGGGAAGAACAGGCATGGGAAACTCTCGATCAGTCGGCAAGCCACGGTATAGTAACCCGTTCACGCCAAGGAGCCGCCCCATGCGCCAGAAACCCACCGTCCTCAGCCGCGAAATCGTCGCCAGCAGCCGCCTGTTTCGCGTCGAAGCCGTGCAATTGCGCTTCAGCAATGGCAACGAGCGTACCTACGAGCGCCTGGTGGGCCGGGGTAATGGCTACGGCGCGGTGATGATCGTGGCCATGCTCGATGCCGAGCACGCGGTGCTGGTGGAGGAATACTGCGGCGGCACCGACGAATACGAGCTGTCGCTGCCCAAAGGCCTGATCGAGCCGGGCGAGGACGTGCTGGCGGCAGCCGACCGGGAGCTCAAGGAAGAGGCCGGTTTTGGCGCGCGCCAGCTGGAGCACCTGACCGAGCTGTCGCTGTCGCCGGGCTACATGAGCCAGAAGATCCAGGTGGTGCTGGCCAGCGACCTTTACGAGGAGCGCCTGGAGGGCGACGAGCCGGAGCCGATGCGGGTCGACAAGGTCAACCTGCGCGAACTCTCGGCCCTGGCCATGCACCCACAGTTCACCGAGGGGCGTGCCCTGGCGGCGCTGTACCTGGCGCGTGACCTGCTGATTCAGCGGGGGCTGCTGGAAGCATGAACGACCTGCAATTGATGCACGAAGTGGTCAAGCTGGCCCTGTTGGCGGGCGAAGCGATCTTGCCGTTCTGGCGCGCCGATGTGGCCGTGACGAACAAGGCCGACGATTCGCCGGTCACCGCCGCCGACCTGGCGGCGCACCGGGTGATTGCCGATGGCCTGCTGGCGCTGGCGCCGCAGATCCCGGTTCTGTCCGAAGAGGACTGCAACATTCCGCTGGCCGAGCGTCAGGGCTGGAGCCGCTGGTGGCTGGTCGACCCGCTGGACGGCACCAAGGAATTCATTGCCGGCAGCGAAGAGTTCACGGTCAACATCGCCCTGGTCGAAAACGGCGAGGTGGTGTTTGGCGTGGTTTCCATGCCGACCAACGGGCGCTGCTACTTCGGTGGTCGCGGGTTGGGCGCATGGCGTGCGGAAGTGGGTGAGGCCGCCCAGGCGATCCAGGTACGCAACGCGCCGCCGGCGGATGGGCGTTTCACCGTGGTTGCCAGCCGTCGCCATTCCAGCCCGGAACAGGAAGCCTTGTTGGCCGGGTTGGGGGCTGCGGTGGGTGAGCTGGAGCTGGCCAATATCGGCAGTTCGCTGAAGTTCTGCCTGTTGGCCGAGGGCAGCGCCGATTGCTATCCGCGCCTGGCACCGACCTCGCAGTGGGATACCGCGGCGGCGCAGGGCGTGGTGGAAGGTGCTGGTGGGGAGGTAATCGGACTGGATGGCTTGCCGTTCCGGTACCCGGCGCGGGAGTCGTTGCTCAACCCGCATTTCCTGGCGTTGCCGGCAAATGCTGCGTGGCGCCAAGCCTTCCTGAGCCTGATCTGACAGGCGGACATGATCGTGTAGGAGCGGCCTTGTGTCGCGATCGGGCCGCAGCGCGGCCCCAGGGTTTCAGCATTGCCGCATTAATTGCCGGGGCCGCGTCGCGGCCCGATCGCGACACAAGGCCGCTCCTACAGGAGTCGCGACAGTCCATTGGTTTCAGCGGTGCAGCACGTACTGGCCGCTGAAGGTAACAGCAGGCTCGTCACTACCGGCATTGCTCACCGTGGTCTCCAGCGTCAACCGTGCCCTCCCGCGGCGCTGGTACATGGTCAAGAACCGCTCCCAGGTCTTTTCATCCGGCGCCGCACAGCGCGCCACCGCCGCCCCGGTAACCGGCAGCGGATAACTGATCTGCCCTTCCTGGATGACGATATGCCCGTCATCGATCCCCAACTCGCGCAAGCGCAGGTGCAGCCACCCCCAACCCACCAGCACCGCGGCGCAGTACAGGCTGCCGCCGAACATGGTGCTCTTGTGGTTGACGTTGGCCGCCAGCGGCAATTGCAGGCGCAGGGTGTGCTGCTGCCAATCGAGCACTTCCAGGCCCATTTCGCGGGTCAGGGGGATGTCGCCGTGCAGGACGGACTGCAAGTACTGGCTATCGGTGTTCATTAACGGTTGTCCTCTTGATCGTCATGCCCGCCGCTACCGCCGTCGAAGCTCAAGCCATGCTTGCGCAGCTTATCGTGGAGGGTCTTGCGGGGGATGCCCAGCGCCTCGGCCAGGCTGCGCATGGAGCTGTGTGGCTGGGCCAGTTCGGCAGCGATCAGCGAGCGTTCGAACTGCTCGACCTGTTCGCTGAGGTTGCCGCTCGGCATCGGTACCGCAGGCATTGCCGCAGGTGGCGCCTGGCCGTCCAGGGCCAGTTCCAGGCCAAGGGCGAAACGCTCGGCGGCGTTCTGCAGCTCGCGTACGTTACCGGGCCAGTCGTGACGCAGCAGCATGGCGCGCTGGGCCGGCTGCAAGGCGTGTGGCGGCAGGCCATGGCGCTGGCTGGCGGCGTCGGCGAAGTGCTGGAACAGCACCAGGATGTCATCGCCGCGTTCGCGCAGCGGTGGAATACGCAGCGGCGCCACGTTCAGGCGGTAATACAGGTCGGCGCGGAAACGCCCCTGGTCGGCTGACTGGCGCAGGTCCTCCTTGGTCGCGGCGATGATGCGGATGTCCAGCGGGATCAGCTGGTTGCCACCCAGGCGCTCGACCACCCGTTCCTGCAACATGCGCAGCAGTTTCACCTGCACATCCAGGCTCATGCTCTCGATTTCGTCGAGGAACAGCGTGCCACCGTTGGCGAACTCGAACTTGCCGATGCGGCGTTTCTGCGCGCCGGTGAACGCCCCAGGCTCATGGCCGAACAGCTCGCTTTCGACCACCGACTCGGCCAGTGCGCCGGCGTTGATCGCCACGAACGGCCCGTCGCGGCGGCTGGACAGGTCGTGCAGGGCGCGGGCCACCACCTCTTTGCCGGCACCGGTCTCACCCAGGATCAGCACATCGGCGCGGGTGCCGGCCAGGGCGCCGATCTGCTCGCGCAGGCGCTGCATGGACGGCGACTGGCCCACCAAGCGGGTGGCCAATTGCTGACGGTCGCTCAGGGCCAGGCGCAAGCTGCGGTTGTCCAGCACCAGGCGGCGCAGGGCCAGGGCGCGGCGCACGCTGTCCAGCAGGGCGTCGCTGGCAAAGGGCTTTTCCAGAAAGTCGTAGGCGCCGGCGCGCATCGCCTGCACCGCCAGCGGCACATCGCCGTGGCCGGTGATCAGCAGCACCGGCAGCTCGTTGTCACGGCCGTGCAGTTGTTCCAGCAGCTGCAGGCCATCGATGCCCGGCATGCGGATGTCGCTGACCACCACCCCGGGCCAGTCGGCCTCGATGCGTTCGGCCAGGCCCTGGGCATCGGCCAGGGCGACCACCTTGAGCCCGGCCAGGTCCAGGGTCTGGCTCAGGGCCTGGCGCAGGTGCGGGTCATCATCGACCAGGATGACCTGGGCTCGGCTGTCGATCAGTGTCTCGGTGGTCATGCCGAGGGGTCCTCCGAATTGGGCAAAGTAGCGCCAGGCGCGGCCACACGCAGCTGCAGGGTCAGCAGAGCGCCACCCTCCGGGTGGTTGGCCAGTAGCAGTTCACCGCCCAGGGCGCGCATCAGGCTTTCGCAGATGGCCAGGCCCAGGCCCAGGCCCTGGGTGCGGGTCTTGGTGGTGAAGAACGGCTCCTTGGCGTGCTCCAGGGCCTGGCGGCTGAAGCCGGGGCCGTTGTCGCGAATGTACAGGTAGACGCAGTCATCGCGCTGCTCGGCACTTAGCCACAGGCGGCGCGGGTTGGCCTTTTCGGTCAGGGCGTCGAGGGCATTGGCCAGCAGGTTGCCAAGCACCTGGCGCAGGCGGGTCTCGCCGGCCTGTACCCACAAGGTGGCTTCCGGCAGGTCGCGGATCAGCTCGACGGCCATCGCCCGGCGGCGCTTGGCCAGCAGCGCCAAGGCATCGTCCAGGGCCGGCTGCAGGGCCACGCTCTCCGGGGCATGGCGGTCACGACGGGCGAAGGCGCGCAGGTGGGCGATGATCGAGGCCATGCGCCCGGTCAGCTCGCCGATCAGCTTGAGGTTGCCACGGGCGTCCTCGGTACGCTGGTGGTCGAGCAGGATCTCGGCGTTTTCCGCGTAGCTGCGGATGGCGGCCAGCGGCTGGTTGAGTTCGTGGCTGATGCTGGCCGACATGGTGCCGAGCACCGACAGCTTGCCGGCCTGCACCAGTTCGTCCTGGGCGCGTACGGCCTCCTGTTGGGCGTTCTCGCGCTCCAGCACGGCGCTCTTGAGCCGGGTGTTCAGGCCTTCGAGGTCGGCGGTGCGCTCGGCCACGCGTTTTTCCAGTTCCTGGCGGCCACGTGCCTCGAAGTCGATGCGGTCGATGTAGTGACGGCGCCGCTGCATCACCAGGCCGGCCAGCAGCATCAGCACCAGCAGGGTGCCAGCGCCGATGGCCATCACGGTTTGCACCGAACGGTCGACCAGCATGCGCGGGGCGAGGATGCTGACCTGCCAGCCGGTTTCCTTGATGTCGCGGGTCTGGCTGATCCATGCGTCCTGGTTTAGCACCAGCGGTTGCGGGGCCTGGGTCGGGTAGGGCTGGATGGCGATGATGGCCTGGCGCTCGGCCTCGGTCAGCGCGCGGGTCGCGCGGAAGCGCCAGTCGGGCCGCGAGGTCAGGATGACCACGCCATTGTGGTCGGTCAGCAACAGCTGCTCGGGGGTGCGGCCCCACAAGGTTTCGGTGTGGTCGAGGTCGACCTTGACCACCAGTACGCCAACGATGCGTTCACGGTCTCGCACGGCGGCGGCGAAGAAGTAACCGCGCTTGGCCGATGTGGTGCCCTGGCCAAAGAAGCGCCCCAGGCGGCCGGCCATGGCTTCGTTGAAGTAGGGGCGGAAGGCGAAGTTGCGGCCGACGAAGCTGTCGCGCTTGTCCCAGTTGGAGGCGGCCAGGGTGTTGCCGCTGACGTCCATCAGGTACATCACCTCGGCGCCAGTCTGCTGGACGATGTCCTTGAGCAGGCGGTTGGCGTTTGTCACCGCTTCCAGGCGGAACGGGTCGGCCAGCACCCCGCGCAGCGCCGGCAGGTCGCCGAGTATCTGCGGCAAGGTTTCGTAGCGGTGCAGGGTACCGAGCAGGTTGGCGACGTACAGGTCGAGGGTCTGGCGGTTCTGCGAGGCCAGTTCTTCCTGGTAGTAACGTTCGGCCAGGTGATGCAGGGGCCACAGTAACGGGGCCAGGCACAGGGCCAACAGGGCCAGGCTGCGCCAGCGGGGACGGCGTGGGGGCGTGGGTTTTGCAATCATCACGTAAAGGCGCCAGAAAAGTCTGCCGCAATTATGCGCTAGTTAAGGCAGCAGTTCCGCCTCTGCCAGTGGCAGGCCGAGCTTGTCCTTGTCCGACAGCACCGGTGGCTGCTGCAGCTCCCAGTCGATGGCCAGCGTCGGGTCATCCCAGCGGATGCAGCGGTCGGCGCCCGGGTTGTAGTAGTCGGTGGTCTTGTAGAGAAACTCGGCCGACTCGCTCATCACCGCAAAGCCATGGGCGAAGCCGGGCGGAATCCACAACTGGCGATGATTGTCGGCCGACAGCTGCACCGCGACCCATTGGCCGAAGGTTGGCGAGCTCTTGCGCACGTCCACGGCAATATCACGGATTTCCCCCTGCACCACGCGCACCAGCTTGCCTTGGGTGTTTGCCACCTGATAGTGCAGGCCACGCAGCACACCCTTGATGGAGCGCGAGTGGTTGTCCTGAACGAACTCGACATTCACGCCGGTTTTCCGGGCGAACTCACGGGCGTTGAACGCCTCGAAGAAAAAACCACGGCTGTCACCAAAAATCTTTGGCTCGATGATCAGTACTTCAGGGATCGCGGTAGGGATGATGTTCATGGCGGTTCGCTGGCCCGTTCTGCTCATGTATTGACCCTAGCCGGTCTGGCCGTTTTTTCCGCCTTGGGCTTCAACGGCATTCACAAGGGCTGTCTATGGTAGAGGTCGTGCCGCTTTGGTTCTCGGCCAAGGTTGCGTATGTTTCGATTGTTATCGATTTACTAGCGGTATTTGCTCATGGATTTCCCGATTATCGGGCTTCAAATATCGATATATATCGGTTATAAATTGACAAACGCCCCAGCACAGTCCGGCTCAGGGCCATCACAGAGGTCAACCATGAAAACCCTCAACTCCACTCCCCGTGCCGATGGTTTCCACATGCCCGCCGAGTGGGCCCCGCAAACCCAGGTGTGGATGGTCTGGCCGGAGCGCCCCGACAACTGGCGCCTGGGCGGCAAGCCGGCGCAGGCTGCCCATGTGACCCTGGCCAAGGCCATTGCCCGCTTCGAGCCGGTAACCGTCGCGGTTTCCGCTGGCCAGTACGAAAATGCCCGTCGTCAGCTCGACCAGCCGAACATCCGCGTGGTCGAGATCAGCAACGACGACGCCTGGGTGCGTGACACCGGCCCGACCTTCGTCATCAACGACCAGGGTGAAGTGCGTGGCGTGGACTGGGGCTTCAATGCCTGGGGCGGCTTTGACGGCGGCCTGTACGCACCGTGGAACCGCGACGAGGAGCTGGCAGCCAAGGTCCTGGAAATGGAGCGCTGCCAGCGCTACCACACCGAAGGTTTCGTGCTCGAGGGCGGCTCGATCCACGTGGACGGCGAAGGCACCGTGATCACCACCGAAGAGTGCCTGCTCAATCGCAACCGCAACCCGCACCTGAACCGCGAGCAGATCGAAGCGGTGCTGCGCGACCAGCTGGCGGTGGACACCGTGGTCTGGCTGCCAGATGGCCTGTACAACGACGAGACCGATGGCCATGTCGACAACTTCTGCTGTTACGTGCGCCCGGGCGAAGTGTTACTGGCCTGGACCGATGATTCCAACGACCCCAACTATGCACGCTGCCATGCCGCCATGGAGGTGCTGAAGAACACCCGCGATGCCAAGGGCCGTGAATTCATCGTGCACAAGATGCCGATCCCGGGCCCGCTGTTCGCCACCGCCGAAGAGTGTGCCGGTGTCGATCAGGTGGCCGGCAGCCAGGAGCGTGACCCGTCGGTGCGCCTGGCCGGCTCGTACGTGAACTTCCTGATCGTCAACGGCGGTATCATCGCGCCAAGCTTCGACGACCCGGCAGATGCCGAAGCCAGAGCGATTCTGGCGAAGATCTTCCCCGACCACGAGGTGGTGATGATCCCAGGTCGCGAGTTGTTGTTGGGCGGTGGCAACATCCACTGCCTGACCCAGCAGCAGCCGGCACCGGTCAAGCGTTGAGCGCACGGTGAATGAAGGGGCCCGTCAGATGACGGGCCTTTTTTGTTTCCGGGGCAGTCCGCAGGCCTGTGCTGGCATATGTTTTGTATTGTTTTCAGTTAGATAGCTCGGCCATGCCGAGCTCTCGGATCTGTAACAATCCTTACGTAGATTAGCCGCTCACGGGCCAGGGAGTACGTGTAGAAATGAACGCAGCAAGTGAGTCGGCTTTGCGCCCATCGGCAGTGAATCACCAATCGCTCAGGCTTGTGGCGAAGTGGTTGAAACACCATGGATGCATCAGGGTCAGGACGACCGACCCACAACGTCTGCTTGCCGGACGATATCCCCAAGGGCTGATCAGCGAAGCAGAAATGCAGGCGCTGATGGCGGTGTGGCACTGATCGATTGCTTAAACCTGTGCTGGCCCCTTCGCGGCTAAAGCCGCTCCCACAGGTACCCCACTGGGCTCGATACATGTGGGGTACCTGTGGGAGCGGCTTTAGCCGCGAAGAGGCCGGCACAGGCGCTGGAGATCAGAAGCTGTAGCTGCCAGTCACCACCAGGCTACGCGGCTCACCCACCTCGATCTGCGCCGCGCTGGTCGCCGAGCTGTAGTAGGTCTTGTCGGCAATGTTGCTCAGCGCCGCCCGCACATCCCAGTCCTGCGTGCGGTACCCCGCCAATGCATCCCAGCGGCCATACCCCGGCAGCACCGTGGTGTTCTGGTTGTCCGCATAACGCTCGCCCACCAGCGTCAGGCCGGTTTCGGCGTACCAGCCCAGTTCCGGTTTCCAGGTCACGAACAGGCTGCCGTTGCGCTTGGCCACGTCATTGATGCGGTTGCCTTCCTGGCCGTTGTTGTCCTTGACGATGGTCGCGTCCTGCAGGCCGATACCACCGCGCACGTACCAGTTGCCAACGATGTTGCCGGTGGCGGTCAGCTCGATACCGCGCGAACGCTGCATGCCGCTGAGCAAGATGTTTTCCGGGACAAGCGGGTCGCGGGTGCGGCGGTTGTACAGTTCCAGCTCGTAGATGGCCAGGGTGGTGGTCAGGCGCTGGTCCAGCCAGTCGCTTTTAACGCCGATTTCTTTCTGGCGGGTTTCTTCCGGCTTGGCATCGTTACCGTTGCCCTTTGCGCCTGGGGTGATGCCGATCAGACCGCCACCTACAGGCGAGAAGGTCTTGCTCCACGAAGCGTAGAACGAATGGTCGCGCCACGGTGTGTAGACCACACCCAGGCGTGGGCTGGTGCTGTTGCTGTCCTGTGTTTCGCTCAGGCCATCCTTGTTGGTGGTCTGCACGTCGAACTGGTCGAAGCGTACGCCGGCAAGTACCTGCCACTGATCGTTCAGGCGGATCTGGTCTTGCAGATAAAGGCCGCGGCTATCGACCACGGTATGGTTGTCACTAAACAACGTCATTGGGCCATTGAGTTGCTGGTTGCGGCCGGGCTTGCCCAGGCCCTGCAGTTTCTGGTCGACCGCTTTGTACAGCACCGGGTCGCGCTTCTGGTTGCCGAACTCCAGGCCCAGCAACAGCTTGTGCTCCAGGCCCAGGGTGTCGAAGTCGCCCTCGGCCTCGAGGGTGTTGAACAGGTTGCGGGTGTTCAGGTCCTGCTGCCAGCGCTGGCGGGTCAAGGTGTCGGTGCTGGCGTCGTAGCCCGTGACGTAGGTGTTGTCGAACTCACTGTCGAGCTTGAACAGGCCCAGGGTATGGCGCAGCTGCCAGGTTTCGTTCAGCTGGTAGTTCAGGCGCGAGCGCAGCGACTGGGCGCGGTCATCGATGTAGTCGCGCTGGGTGTCGCCATAGGTGGTGCTGCGGCTGACATCTGCCGGGCGGCCGTTGACCCCGGGGATGCCACGGTCCGGGGTGCGGTTGTAGCGGCTGTATTCGTATTGCACCAGCCAGTTCAGGTCGGGGGTGACCTGCCAGCTGATCGACGGGGCGAACAGCTGGCGGCTGCCGTCGATACCGTCGCGGAAGCTGTTGTTGTCCTGGTTGCCCATGTTCAGGCGCAGGCTGACGGTGTCGCTGGGGTCGGCACTGAGGTCGGCATACAGGCTGCGCAGGTCCTCGCTGCCGGCCTGCGCCTCGATGCTCGAACGGCGGCCGTGCTCCGGCGCCTTGCTTACCCGGTTGACGATACCGCCCTGGCTGCCACGGCCATAAAGCACCGCTGCCGGCCCTTTGAGCACTTCGACCCGCTCGATGTTATGCAGGTCGCGGATGTACTGGCTGTCGTCGCGAATGCCGTCCAGGTAGAAGTCGTTGCTGGCCTCGAAGCCGCGGATGCGCACGCTGTCGAAGCGGGTGTCGGCACCACTGCTGACGTTGGGGATGCCTTCCAGCGCCTTGCCCAGGGTGTTGCTGCCGTAATCCAGCACGTTGACGGTCTTCACCGTGTCGATGGCCTGCGGCACATAGCGTACCGGCGTCGAGGTGCGGGTCGCGGTGCTTACCTCCTTGACCCGCGGGTTGTCCTCTTCGCGCTCGCTGTCGGCGGTTACCGACAGTTCCGGCAGGGTGGTGGTGGCGGCACTGGCCAGGCTGGCGCCGAACAGCAGCGACAGGCCAAGCGTCAGGGGTGAAAGACGGCAGGGTACAAGCATGGGCACATCCGGATCGAGCAGGTGAAAAAGAGGTGCGGATGGTAATGCTTGTTATTTGCTCTTGCTTGAGTATTTGTAAAGGGTTGTCATTACATCTGTGTCAGTTTGTTACGGTCGCTGCTGCGCCGCGTTTCCGTGCAGGAGCAGCCTTGTGCTGCGAAAGCGCCCTCACCGGAAATTGTCCGTTCGATCAAAAGGCTATTTCCTACACAAGATAAATTGTCCGCTGATAGCGCAAACCTGCATGGAAATGCACCAGACCCACAGGCAATTTTGGTTATATCAACCTGCATTTCACGACTTTTTGACATTTGTAATCGCACACGGCTAGGATTCGGCCAACGCCTGCTGGCCATGATCTTGGCCATGCTGCTGCCAGAGGCCGCCGTGTGATTACCGGCAGGCCTTCCAGTCTGGATCCGCATAGCGTCGAACCTACGAAGGGGCGTTGGTTCCTGGCGTCATATTGCAGAGCGTTTTTGATTAAGAAATAAGGAAAACAACATGTTGAAAACCAGGATCAGCCTGGTCGCCCTGGCGATGATCGCCGCGACCCAGGCACAGGCCAATGATCAGGCCGACAGCAAAGGCTTCATCGAGGACAGCCACGCCAACGTCCTGCTGCGTAACGCTTACATCAATCGTGACAAGAAGCACGGCACCGACGACCAGATCGAATGGGGCCAGGGCGTCATCGCCAACTTCTCCTCCGGCTTCACCCAGGGCACCGTCGGTGTCGGTGTCGATGCATTCGGCCTGTACGCCGTGCGTCTGGACGGCGGCAAGGGCCACAACGGTGGCGCCGGTGTCGACTTCTTCAAGCCTTCGGACTTCAAGGACGAGAACGGCAACGCCAACTCGCCGCACAACCTGGCCCGTGGTGGCGCTGCAGTGAAGTTCCGCATCTCCAACACCGTGCTCAAGTACGGTGACCAGATGCCGGCACTGCCAGTGCTGCAGTACGACGACGCCCGTCTGCTGCCAGAAAGCTTCACCGGTACCCTGATCACCTCCAAAGAGATCCAGGGCCTGGAACTGAACGCCGGCCGCTTCACCCAGGAAGCGCGCAAGAGCGCCGAGCGCCGTGACGGTGGTGGCCTGAAGTCGATCAACGTGCTTGGTGGTAGCTACAAGTTCACCGACAACTTCACCGCTTCGCTGTACACCGCCGACAACGAAGACGTGATGAAGAAGCACTACCTGGGCCTGAACTACGTCTTCCCGATCGCCAATGACCAGTCCCTGACCCTGGACTTCAACGGCTACAAGTCGGACATCGACAACAAGTTCGTCAAGAGCGCCAAACTCAACGGCGACTCCAACACCATCTGGAGCCTGGCAGCTACCTACGCGTTCGGTGCGCACTCGTTCACCATCGCCCACCAGCGCAGCACCGGCAGCACCGGCTACAACTACGGCTGGTACCAGAACGAGGGTGGCGTGGGTGACGGTGGTTCGACCATCTACCTGGCCAACTCGTACTGGTCCGACTTCAACGCCGAAGACGAGCGCTCCTGGCAGCTGGGCTACGGCCTGGACTTCGGTGCCTACGGCATCCCTGGCCTGACCTACAAGCTGGCCTACGTGGTGGGTGACAACATCAACACCCGCAACGTCGACAACCCGCAGGGCTTCGGTGAAGGTAAAGAGCGCGAGATCTTCAACCAGATCCGTTACGTGGTGCAGGACGGCCCGGCCAAGGACCTGTCGATCAAGCTGCGTAGCTCGTTCGTGCGTACCAACAACGCCGTGCAGCAGAACGGTTACAACGACGACGGCAACGAAGTCCGCGTATTCGTCGAGTACCCGATCAGCATCTTCTGATCCTGATCTGATGGCCTAGGGGCTGCTTTGCAGCCCATCGCGACACAAGGCCGCTCCTACATGAGATGGCGTACTCCTGTAGGAGCGGCCTTGTGTCGCGAAAGGGCCGCAAAGCGGCCCCGGCTTTCACGCCGTCTCCACCACTTCCCTGCGCCGCACCCCAGCAACCTTCATCTCTCCCTCCCCAGTCTCCGGCGCAAAGCTGTCACTACGCGCCATCCGCCACATCCGCGCATAAAACTCGCTTTCAATCGAGCCACTGAGCAATTCGCCCGGCTTGAGGAACGTGTGCAGGTCCGAGAACAGCCCGATTTCGCTAGGGCTGATACGCCGCGCCAGGTGCTTGGGCTTGAGCTCCGAAGGGTGTTCCAGGCCTGCGGCAGCCAACATTTCGGCCAACGTATGCAGCGTGTTGCGGTGGAAGCTTGCCACCCGCTCGGCCTTGTCCGGCACCACCAGGGCGCGCTGGCGCAGCGGGTCTTGCGTGGCCACGCCAGTCGGGCATTTGTTGGTATGGCAGCTCTGCGACTGGATGCAGCCAATGGCGAACATGAAGCCGCGCGCGGAGTTGACCCAGTCCGCCCCGATGGCCAGCACGCTGGCGATGTCGAAGGCGCTGACGATCTTGCCTGCCGCGCCAATGCGGATACTGGCGCGCAGGTTCAGGCCGACCAGGGTGTTGTGCACGAACATCAGGCCCTCGCGCATCGGCACGCCCATGTTGTCGCTGAACTCGCGTGGCGCCGCCCCGGTGCCGCCTTCCTTGCCATCGACGACGATGAAGTCCGGAGTGATGCCAGTGGCCAGCATGGCCTTGGCAATGCCCATGAACTCCCAAGGGTGGCCCAGGCAGAATTTGAACCCCACCGGCTTGCCACCCGACAGCTCGCGCAGGCTGGCAACGAACTGCAGCAACTCGACCGGGGTACGGAAGGCACTGTGCGCCGCCGGCGAGATGCAATCCTCGCCCACGCGCACGCCACGGGTTGCGGCAATTTCGGGGCTGACCTTGTGCCCCGGCAGGATGCCGCCGTGGCCCGGCTTGGCGCCCTGGCTGAGCTTGATCTCGATCATCTTCACCTGCGGCGAGCGCGCCTGCTCGGCGAAGCGCTGTGGGTCGAAGCGCCCGTCCTCGGTGCGGCAGCCGAAGTAGCCACTGCCGATTTCCCAGATCAGGTCCCCGCCATGTTCGCGGTGGTACGGGCTGATGCTGCCTTCGCCGGTGTCATGGGCAAAACGGCCCATGCGTGCACCGCGGTTCAGGGCAGCGATGGCGTTGGCACTGAGGGCGCCGAAGCTCATGGCCGAGATATTGAAGATCGATGCCGAGTAGGGCAGGCGGCATTGCGGCCCGCCAATGGCGATGCGGAACGATGCCGGGTCTGGCGTGGCCACTGGCAGCATGGAATGGCTGATGAACTCGAAGCCGGGCTTGTAGGCATCGTTGAGGGTGCCGAAGGCCTTCTCGGCGCTTTCGTTCTTGGCCCGGGCGTAGACCAGCGAACGCTGCGAGCGGGAGAACGGCAGCTTGTCGTCGTCGCCCTCGATCAGGTACTGGCGGATTTCCGGGCGGATGGTTTCGATCAGGTAGCGGATGTTGCCCAGGATCGGGTAGTTGCGGCGCACGGCGTGGTGGCTTTGCCGCAGGTCGTTCAGGCCGACCAGGCTGAGCAGCGCGGTGATCAGTGTCAACGGCCACAGCCAGGCATGCTGGGGTAGCAGCGGCAGGCTGGCGAAGGTGAACAGCAGGCAGAGGGCGAGGCAGGCGTAGCGGCTGGGTAGAGAGTGTTTCATGGGTCCATCGCAGGCAGGATGACCGGGCATAGGATAGGCAAAGGCGGGGAGGGGAAAACCTGGGTAATTGGTAAAAGACTGTTACCTGATCGCGTATTTCCAGGCTCATGCGGTCCTTTGTAGGAGCGGCCTTGTGTCGCGAAAGGGCCGCGACGCGGCCCCGGCACTCTTTGCATCAACTCAGAATCCGGGGCTGCTGCGCAGCCCATCGCGACACAAGGCCGCTCCTACAGGGGGGCGCGTAAAGGCTGATTGGGTAGTAACACGCTGACCCGCAACCCACCCCCCTCGCGGTTCGCCAGCAGCAACTCGCCCCCATGGCTGGCAGCAATCCGCTGGGCGATGCTCAACCCCAGCCCATACCCCCCGGACGCCTGGTTGCGCGACCCTTCACCACGCACGAACGGGTCGATGATGGTCGCCAGCAGGCTCGGAGCAATCCCCGGGCCGCGGTCATCGATATGGATGAACACCCCCGTGGTCGCCTGTTCCAGCGTGACCGAAACCTCCTTGGCATAACGCAACGCATTGACCAGCAGGTTCTGCAGGCAGCGCTGCAGCAGCAGGGCATCGACCCGCAGGCTGCCCGCCTGGCCATGCACCGGCAACGGCTCTTCGGCAGTGGCCAGCTCCGCGCACTGGCGCACCACCAGCCGGTCCAGGTCTACCTGCTGCAAGTTCTGCTGCTCCCCTGCACGCAGGTAATCGAGCACCTGGCCGATCATGTTGTCCATCTGCGCGATGTTCTGCCGCAGGCGCTGCCGGTTGTCGTCGTCCGGCAGGCGCTCCAGGCGCAGGCGCATGCGCGTCAGCGGGGTGCGCAGGTCGTGGGACACGGCGGCCAGGAAGTAGGCCTTGTCGTTGACCATCGCGATCAGCCGCTGCTGCATGGCGTTGAAGGCCTGGGCCGCCTGGCGCACTTCCTCCGGGCCATCCAGCGCCAAGGGCGGCTGCTCGAGGTTGCTACCCAGGCCGCGCGCGGCATCGGCCAGGCGCCGCAGCGGGCGCAGGCACAGGCGAACGGCTATCAGGCACACCAGCAATACTGCGACGATGCGCAGCGCGTACACCCGCAACAGGTAATCGCTGATCAACACCCAGGCCGACTCGCCGCTCCAGCCTTGCAGTTCCTGGCCCTCGATGGTCAGCCAGTGCCCATCGGCCAACGGCACCGCGAGCTGCAGATGCGCCTGGGCCGTGCGCAGGCCGAACAGGCTGCGCCAGACGATCGGCTGGCCCTGTTCGTCGGTCAACTGCACCTTCATCAGGCGCACGTCCTGGGCATGCCCCAATTCGTACTCGAGGGCCTGGTGCAGCAACAGCTCGACACGCCTGCGCCCGCGGCGCTCGTCCTGCACCGGCGTGGGCAGGGCTTCGCTGCAACGCACTTGGTAATGCGCTGGCGCCTGCAATGCACCGGCACGGCAGTCAGCCTGGGCGATCAACGGCGCGCTGCGTGCGGCAATCAGCCGGACAGGGGCCTCGAGAACCTGGGCAAAACGCACATCGAACCAGATGCTGCTGGACATCAACTGGATCAGCACGGTGCCGCTGACCATTATCAGCAGCAACTGGCCGAACAACGTGCGTGGCCACAGCCGGCGCAGCCAGCGCATGTCAGGCATCGGCCCCGTTGGCGGCGATGCTCAACAAATAGCCTTCGTTGCGGATAGTGAGAATTTGCGCGGCACCCGCCGGCGCGTGCCGCAGGTGCTGGCGCAGGCGGCTGACGCACATGTCCACTGAACGGTCGTCTGGCAGGTGGTCGCGGCCGAACGCACTGCGCGTCAGCTGGTCGCGGGACACCACACGGTTGTTGGCTTCCAGCAGCTCGCGCAGTACGCGGTAGTCGGAGCGGGGCAGGGTCAGGGTCTCGCCATCGGGGCGGGTGAGCAGGCGTTTCACGTGTTCCAGGCGGAAGCCGGCGAACAGCTGGGCATCTTCTACCGGCTCTTCAGCGAGCGCATCCAGGCGTTGCGGACGACGCAGCACGGCCTTGATCCGGGCGATCAGCTCGCGTGGCTCGAAGGGCTTGGCCAGGTAGTCATCAGCACCCACCTCCAGGCCGATGATGCGGTCCAGCGTGCTGCCCTTGGCCGACAGCATGATCACCGCCAGCCCCGGCGTGGCTTGCAGCTGGCGGCACAGGCTCAGGCCGTCTTCGCCCGGCAGCATCAGGTCCAGCACCACCAGCTCCACCTTGTGCCGGGCCAGTTGTTCGCGCATCTGCTCGCCGTCAGCCGCTGCCAGCACGTTATAGCCGGCATCTGTCAGGTAATCACAAAGAAGTTCGCGGATCTCGTCGTCATCGTCGACAACAAGCAAAGTTGTGCTCATGCAGAAAAACACCTGTTCGGTGAGGGCCGGTGGCGCTCGTTACGTTCGATTACATCCCCGTACAAGCCGGGTCTGGAGCCCGGGGGGCCGATCCCTAGAATCCTAACAAAAAATCATCTGCAAATACGAAGCCTTCCCAAATGAACTCCGAGAGCACCCCGAACGCCTTCCCCTCCAGCAGCCGAGGCGGCACGCGCCTCAAACCGCTGGCCCTGTTCATTGCCGTGGCCGTCAGCGGGGGCGCGATGGCTGCCGACAGCAAGCCCCTGGAACTGGAGGCCACGCAGATCGAAGACAGCGCCCTGCTGCCTGCCGACGAAGCTGGTCAGCTGGGTTACACCGTCGAAAGCACCCGCAGCTCCACCGGCCTGGCCCTGACGCCGCGCCAGACGCCGCAGTCGGTCACCACCATTACCCGCCAGCAGATGGATGACCGCGACATCCACACCATCGAGCAAGCGCTGGAAACCACCCCAGGCGTGACAGCGAGCAAGTCCGAAGTGGGCGGGCGTACCGACTACCGAGCCCGTGGTTACTCGATCAGCAACTGGAAGGTCGATGGCCTGCAGTTCCAGGGCGGCTCCGACTTCAGTGGTGGCGGCAACGCACTGAACATGGACCTGTACGAGCGCATCGACATCGTGCGCGGCGCCAACGGCCTGCTGGGCGGTACCGGCGACCCGTCGGCCACCGTCAACCTGATCCGCAAGGCACCGACCAGGACGTTCGGCGGCAGCGCCTATGCCACCTACGGCAGCTGGGACAAGCGCCGCCTGGGCGCCGACCTCAACCTGCCGCTGTCCGAAGACGGCCGCCTGCGTTCGCGCTTCGTGATGACCCAGCAGGACGCCAACTCATTCCGCGACAACCAGTCCGAACGCTCCCGCGCCGCCCTGGCCAACTTCGAGTTCGACCTGGACGACGCCACAACCCTCGGTGCCGGCTACCAGTACGAGTACAACAAGATTGTTGGTGGTGGCTGGGGTGCGAACATCCCGATCTGGTACAGCGATGGCAGCAAGACCGACCTGCCGCGCAGCACCAACGTGGTACCCAGCTGGAGCTTTGGCGAGTACACCACCCGCACCGCGTTCGGCTCGCTGGAGCACCGCTTCGACAACGACTGGACGCTGGACCTGAAAGCCGCCCAGAGCACCGCCGAAACCCTCAACCACCGCGGCCTGGCCAAGGTCAACTCGGCGGGCCGTGGCAGCTACGGCGGCTATTGGGACCAGGATGGCAGCGGTGCCGTGCTCAACGGCTTGCACAGCTCCACCGACACCACCCAGCAGTCGGCGCAGGTCGACCTGTCCGGCCCGTTCCAGCTGTTCGGCCGTACCCACCAGGCGATGATTGGCTACAACGACAGCCGCACCGTGGCCTGGTCGCCGGAATACACCTGCACCATGGTTGGCGACGGCAAGGCCAGTGCGCCTGCGCTGGGTTGCCAGTTCCGCGCCAACAACGGCTTCCCGCTGACCGACTGGCGCAATGGCGTGGATGACGACTACAACATCATCGCCTCGCGCACCGGCCGCCACAGCAAGACCACCACCCGCCTGCAGGGCATGTACGCGGCAACCCGCCTGAGCATCACCGACCCACTGTCGGTCATCCTCGGTGTGCGCACCAGCAACTACTCGGCCACCACCCGCAGCGTGGCTGGCGCACGTACCAGCCAGGAAGAGAACGGCATCGTCACCCCGTACCTGGGCGCCGTGTACGACCTCAACGACAACTACTCGCTGTATGCCAGCTACACCGACATCTTCACCCCGCAAACCGCTGAAACCAGCAGCGGCAGCAAGGTCGAGCCGATTCGCGGGCAAAGCTACGAGACGGGTATCAAGGGAGAGTGGTTCGATGGCCGCCTGAATGCCTCGGCGGCGTACTTCCGCACCAAGCAGGAAAACAAGGCAGTGCTCGACGGCGACCTGACCACCCCGACCGGTGGCGACGCCTACAAGGCCGGTTCCGGCCAGGAAACCGACGGTATCGACCTGGAAATCGCCGGCGCCCTGACCCCCAGCTGGAACCTGTACGCCGGCTACACCTACCTGCACTTCCGCCGCGTCGACAGCGACGGCCGCAGCGACCCATCGCACCTGTTCAAGGCCTCGACCACCTACCGCCTTTCCGGCTCGCTCGACCGCCTGACCCTGGGTGCCGGGGTTACTGCGCAGAGCAACATCCGCGCAATCTCCAGCCCGGCGGGCCAGCCGAGCAATGGTGTGAGCAACGGTGCCACTGACGTGAACTGGTCCGGTTATGCCATCTGGAATGCCATGGCCAAGTACCAGCTGACCGACGACACCAGCGTCAGCCTCAACGCCAACAACCTGTTCGACAAGCACTACTACACCCGCTACGGGTTCTATGCCGGGGCGATTTATGGTGACCCACGCAACCTGTCGCTGACGGTCAGCACAGCGTTCTGACCTGGCTGGCGCAGCCAGGTGTAGGAGCGGTCTTGTGTCGCGAAAGGGCTGCGCAGCAGCCCCGGCAACTTGTGCATTTACGCTGAAGTTCTGGGGCTGCTGCGCAGCCCTTTCGCGACACAAGGCCGCTCCTACAAGGGACCGCGTAAAGCTCACTTGGGCCCTGTGTCCTGCTCTTGTTCAATCGGTTTCTCCAGCCGGTCCTCGAAACTGTCCCAGTCCTCACCAAACAGTTCCACCGGGTGCATGGTCCGACTCGCCCCATTGCCACAGGCCAATGACTTGGCCGGGCAGTACAGGTCGCAGCCCCAGCAGATGCGCTCCGGGTGGCTGGGGTTTGTGGGGAATTTCTTGGCCATGGTTTCCTTCCCTCAAGGACTGACTGATCTCAGGCTAAGCTGCGTGCTGGCGTCAGGCTTGATTGAGATCAATCTTGGGGGAAGGGATGATGCAGAGCGTGCTGGAAACAAAAAAGGCCCACCTTTCGGTGAGCCTTTTTTGATACTGCGTATGGTGCCGGCACCAGGAATCGAACCCGGGACCTACTGATTACAAGTCAGTTGCTCTACCATCTGAGCTATACCGGCAATGGGGCGTCATTATAACGATCGGTTGGCGCCTGTAAACAACTTCGTTGCGAATGTTCGCAAATGACCTAAGTCACCGACCTGAAAGAAGAATTTTCCTACCAGCCGCGATGGATGGTGGTGACGCTCGGCTCGGTTTTGCCCGGGTTGAAGAACAGCTTGTCGTTGTCGCAGCCGCGCTTGCGGCAGGGGCTTTCGGTGCGCAGGGGCAGGCCGTTGTCGCCGCCCAGCTGCATGCCGGGGTGGTTCCAGCCCAGGCTGCTGGTGGGGTGGGGAGCGGTGCCGCTGGCGCAGCCGGTCAGGGCCAGGGCGAGGGTCAGCAGGGCGAGGGGCTTGGCTTGGGTCACGATGGTCGGGTCCGTTAGTCCATTGTCGGTTCTGGCGCAACGCCAGAAGGTCGCGGGGCTGGCGGGCAGCGCGCGACGTCACTTTTTAATGATTTGGGGGGCGGATGATACACCGTTGGGCGGGATCAGCGGTGAGGCTTTAGCTTTTTGTTGCCTGTTCTGGCCTCTTCGCGGGTGAACCCGCTCCCACAGAGATATCACTGTTCTCAAGCCTTGTGAGATTCCTGTGGGAGCGGGTTTACCCGCGAAAGGGCCATCAGCCGTACGAAAATTCTGAACTAGGGGGCTAACAGCTTCAGGGTTTGGTGGCTTCGGAACTATCCTACGCGCGCCGCCGAAGTATCGCTGTTGTCGGGGAAATGGCTCACGGATACCGTTTTCGGGTCGCTCTGGCGACCGGGTGTGAGAACCCGATTTTGAACGTATCGGCTGCGTAATGGCGACCGTGCGCGGGCAGACCTTGGTCTGGCCGAGCTTCCTATGTTCACTCGGTTTCTCACCTCGTGCACGGTTGCCGCCTTTGTTCCGTGAGAAAGAATGAACACGGCAACTCCTTTGAACTAGGGAGTTTGAAAATTGAAAACGATCGATACTGATCCCCGCAGCCCCAAGCCAATCACCACCGCAGGCGTGGAAACCTTCCTTGCAGCCGGTAACCCATCCCTCAATCTGCTACGCGTCGAGCCTGGCGTCCCCGTCGATGCTGCGTATGAGCATGTCTCGATCCTGATGGGCTACATCAAGCATCTGGTGCGCGAGGGGGATATGGAGGATGACCATAAATTCCTGGGCGCAGCCGATTATCTGTGCGACATGGCCAAGGCGCTGATGAACGATATCGAGATTGCCAAGAATAAGGCGCATTGAGCCCTGATGCGGTCAGTGTGGGAGCGGCCTTGTGTCGCGATGGGCCGCAAGGCGGCCCCCGTTTTTGGCGTATTTGCAGAGATCGCTGGGGCTGCGTTGCAGCCCTTTCGCGACACAAGGCCGCTCCTACAAGGGACCGCGTAAATCAAGCCATTCTGGGTAAGGCTTTAGACGCAGTCGCCAACCACAAGAAATGTTTATGCACAAGTGGCATCGGCGCCTTGCGCGAAAGGCATGCCGGATCGATACACCGCCGGTCTTTGCGCAAACGCCTGTTTTTACTGGCCTTGACGCGCAAGCTGGAATAAGCGAAACGCTTGAAATAGCGCTTGGATCCAACAGGTAATCACAAGCTTGTTCACAGAGTTATCCACAGGTTGTGCTGCGGCTAACGGTCGCGTTCGGCAAGGATAAGCAGGTTGCGCGGGGTGAGTGGGTAGTCGCAGAAGAGGCCAAGGCGCACGTTGTAGCCTTGTTCTTCGAGGAACAGGGCGCGATCGAGAACCAGCCACAGCTCCAGCGGCCGGCGGAACAGGTTGCGCACGCGCTCCAGGTTGCGGACCTCGGCCAGGCGTTGCCAGCCTGCGGCTTCCAGGGCTGCCCAGTCCGGGTTGCCAGTCAGCTGCAATTGCTTGAGTTCGGCCAGGTCGCGGCAGTACTGCTCGAAGGGCTTCTCCAGCCAGGCCACGGGTAGTGACGGTGTCGGCAGGTACTCGTCGGTCTGGCGCTGCTGGCGTTGCAGCAGGTCGAAGCCCAGGCGCCGGGCCATCGAGGTGTCGCGCTGGCGCCGCACACGGGCGCCGGCGGTAACGGTTTCGCTCAAGGGCAGGCCCAGGTCGTCCAGTGACAGCCGCAGGCTGGAGGCTTGGGCGGCTGTGGATAACGCCTGGTACTGATGCGCCGCGATGCGGTTGTAGCAGCAGGGGGCCACGGCCAGTTGCCGGCAACCTTGCTGGCTGGCCAGTTGCATCAGGCGCACATGCAGGTCGCCACAGGCGTGCAGGGCGACCACGCTTTTGTCGCCAGCCAGGTGGCGGGCGCTGTCGTTGGCCATCACATCCTGGTGCACATGCTGCGCCGGCAAGTGGTGGTGCACGCTCAGGGCCTGGCCGGCGGCGACCAGTTCGGCGTCGTATTCCAGGCAGGTCAGGTGTTGGTCGGGTTGCAGCAGGCGGCGGCCCAGGTGGCCTTTGCCGGAGCACCAGTCCAGCCAGTGACGGGGCTGTTCGCGGAAGGCCAGGTGGCTGGCGAAGGCTTCGATCTGCTGCCATTTGCGGCCGGGGACGGCTACGTCGAGGCGATGCGCGGCGGGGGGCAGGTCGGTTTCCGGGAGGTTGCCGAGTGCCGAAAGCTGTCGGGCTTGCTGGGCCAGTTGCGGGAACGGGGCGGGCAACGGGGCAGCGGTGGTGTCGGTTTCGGCGTCTGCCAGGGAGCATTGGCGCAGATGGGCGGCAAGCTCGGGGTAGGCGGTTTCCCAGGCCAGCTGCAGGCTGGTGAAGGGGCGGGGTTTCCACAGCTGCTGGTGCTCGATCAGGAACTGGTCGAGGGCCTGGAAGCGGGTGCTTAGGTGGGGGCTGTGGAGGTGGTTGGGCATGGGATGTGTGTTGGTTTTCAGGGCCTCTTCGCGGGTGAACCCGCTCCCACAGGTATAGTGCACAGCTTGAGGGCTGTGGGGTCCCTGTGGGAGCGGGTTTACCCGCGAAGAAAGCTAAGTGGTCTCAGCGGCCCTGGCACGCATCCACGCGCAACCAGCGCTCCAGCAGCTTGAAGCCCTGCACCAGCACGAACGAGATCACCAGGTAGAACACCCCGGCGGCAAAGAAGATCTCTACCGGCAGGTAGGTGCGGGCGATGATGGTACGGGCCATGCCAGTCAGTTCCAGCAGGGTCACGGTACTGGCCAGGGCGCTGGCCTTGAGCATCAGGATCACTTCGTTGCTGTACGCCGGCAGGCCGATGCGCGCGGCGCGTGGCAGCATGATGTAGAACAGCGTCTTGCCTCGCGACATGCCCAGCGCCCGCGCCGCCTCGATCTCACCCTTGGGGATCGACTGCAGCGCGCCGCGCAGGATCTCGGCGATGTAGGCAGCAGTGTGCAGGGTCATGGTCAGCACGGTGCACCAGAACGGATCGCGCAGGTACGGCCACAGCGAACTCGAACGCACCGCGTCGAACTGCGCCAGGCCGTAGTAGACCAGGAACAGCTGCACCAGCAGCGGCGTGCCACGGAAGAAGAAGATGTAGCTGAACGGCACCGCGCGCACATACCAATGGCGCGAGGAGCGGGCGATGCCTAGCGGGATGGCCAGGATCAACCCGGCAACCACCGCGATGGCTACCAGCTCCAGGGTCAGGGTCGCACCCTGGGCCAGGCGTGGCAGCCATTTGATGATGACTTCCCAATTCATTATTCAGCCCTCGCAAAGCCGCGAGCGGCGCGTTTTTCCATGAAGTGCATGCCGGTCATGGCAATGATGGTCAGGCTCAGGTAGATGCAGGCCGCAACCATGTAGAAGGTGAACGGCTCTTTGGTCACGGTCACGCCGATTTGTGCGTGGCGCATGATTTCTTCCAGGCCGATCACCGACACCAGGGCGGTGTCCTTCATCAGGATCATGAACAGGTTGCCAAGGCCGGGCAGGGCGATGCGCCACATCTGCGGCAGGATGATGCGCGACAGGATGCGGCCTTTGGACAGGCCAAGCGCCAGGCCGGCTTCACGGTGGCCCTTGGGGATCGCCAGGATGGCGCCACGGAACACTTCGGTGGCGTAGGCGCCGAAGCACAGGCCCAGGGCGATCACGCCCGCAGCGAAGGCGCTGAGCTCCAGGCCCGGCATGTTCAGGGCTTCACCGAGGGCGTTCATCAAGCCGACGGTGCCGAAATAGATAAGCAGTACCCACAGCAGTTCGGGCACGCCGCGAACCAGGGTCGAATAGAAGCCACCAAGCCATTGCAGCGGCTTGATCGCGGAAGTCTTGGCCAGGGCGCCGAGCAGGCCCAGGACCAGGCCCAGCAGCAAGGCGCAAAGCGCCAGTTTTACGGTCATCAGGGTGCCGGCCATCATGGCCGGACCGAATCCGTGCAGGTCGATATTCATGGGCAGGTCATTCTAGGGACTGGCGCGCCGCAAGGGCGCGCCGGTCGGGGCGGATCATTCGATGCTGAACGGGAAGTACTTGTCGTTGATCTTCTTGTACGTGCCGTCGGCCTTGATTTCTGCCAGGGCCTTGTTCAGGTCGTCGCGCAGCTTGGTGTCACCCTTGCGCACGGCAATGCCGATCTTGTCGCTGTCCATCACCGGCTCGCCCTTGAACTCGAAGTTCGAGCCGTCTTTGCTCTTCAGCCACTCGTACTGCACGTACTTGTCGGCCAGGATGCCGTCGATGCGGCCGGAAACCAGGTCGAGGTAGGCGTTTTCCTGGGTGTCGTAGAGTTTGATCTCGACATCCGGGTAGTTGTCTTCAAGGTAAGTGCCAGCCAAGGTTGCGCGCTGGGTGCCAATGACCTTGCCCTTCAGCGAAGGTTTGTCAGTCTTGAAGTCGACGTTTTTCGGCGCGATGAACTGCAGCTTGTTGGAGTAGTACGGCTCGGTGAAGTCCACGGCCTGCTTGCGCTCGTCGGTGATCGACAGCGACGACACCAGGAAGTCGAACTTTTTGGCGTTCAGGGCCGGGATGATGCCGTCCCAGTCGGAGGTGACGACCGAGCACTCGACTTTCATCTTGGCGCACAGGGCGTCGCCGATGTCTTTGTCGAAGCCGACCACGTTACCGCTGGCATCCTTGTTGTTGAACGGTGGGTAGGCGGCTTCGATACCCATGCGCAGTTTTTCTGCGGCCAGGGCGTTGGCCGACATCACCAGCGTGGCAGCAGCTGCCAGGAGGAACTTCTTGTAAGTGTGCATGTATTGCTCCGTTAGCGGTGGCTGGACATGAATTGCTTGCAACGCGCCGAGGTCGGGTTCTCGAAGACCTGCTGCGGCGATCCCTGCTCTTCGACCAGGCCCTGGTGCAGGAAGACGACTTCACTGGACACATGGCGGGCAAAGTTCATCTCGTGCGTCACCAGCAGCATGGTACGGCCTTCTTCGGCCAATGCGCGGATAACGTTTAGCACTTCCTGGACCATTTCCGGGTCGAGCGCCGAAGTTGGCTCGTCGAACAGGATGACCTTGGGCTTCATGGCCAGGGTACGGGCAATGGCGGCGCGCTGTTGCTGGCCACCGGAAAGCTGGGCGGGGTAGCTGTGGCGCTTGTCGTAGATGCCCACCTTGTTCAGCAGGGCTTCGGCGGCTTCGATGGCCTCGGCCTTGCTCTGGCCGAGCACGCGGCGCGGCGCCTCGATGATGTTGTCGAGGATCGACATGTGCGGCCACAGGTTGAAGTTCTGAAAGACGAAACCGATCTCGCTGCGCAGGCGGTTGATCTGGCGGTTGTCGGCGGCGACCAGGTCGCCGTTCTTGGCGGCCTTGAGCTTGAGGGCTTCACCGGCGACCAGGATTTCGCCCTGGTGCGGGTTCTCGAGCAGGTTGATGCAGCGCAGCAGGGTGGACTTGCCGGAGCCGGACGACCCCAGGATGGAGATCACGTCACCGTCGCGTGCGGTCAGCGAAATGCCCTTGAGAATTTCCTGCTCGCCGTAGCGTTTGTGCAGATTGCGGATTTCCAGCGCGGGCGTGGCCTGAGCCATGTGCGGTCCTCATGTGTACGGGTGCGTTCCCAGCTGTTGGCGGCCTTCCTGGCGTGCGCCAAGCTAGCATAGCGGCATTATCACGGCCAACAGGGTCGCTGGGGACTCGGGGCGCTGGTGGGGCGGTTTGTCGCATCGTTGCAGCGCAACGTCGCGCGGATGTCCGCGAAGGTGTCGCCCAGCACCAGAGCCTTGATGAAAAAAGGCGCGATGGTGCCAGCTTTGGCCCGCTCATGGAAGCGGTTTTAGACCTTTCGCGGACACGCCCGCTCCCACAGGTTCGTTAAAAAGCTCAAATGGTTGCACCTGACCTGTGGGAGCGGGCATGCCCGCGAACGGGGGAGGTCGGGTCTTCAGGTTGTACCTTTAGGTTGCACTTTTTTGCATTGCAGCGGTGCACAGGTGTTACCGGGGAGCACCTCTGGTGCGTTTGTAAGTGGGTATTTCAGTAATCCGATGATTTGATGGTCTTTCGGTCAGCCGTTGGCCGAAAGCCCTCCAAACCGCATGCTAAAAGGCCTGCCGACTTTTCTGACGAATGCATTCAGCACATGGCGCGCTTATTGCCAGTAGGAAACCGCCGATTGCAGCGACGCCCAGGTCAACCCCAGGCGCGCTCCGTAACCGCAGTCGGAGTGGTCCACTCCTTACAAAGGTAGTTTTAATGAGCGGTAACAATTCCAATGACCTCGCTCAGGGGCTCAAACAACGGCATGTGACCATGCTGTCCATCGCTGGCGTCATCGGTGCCGGCCTGTTCGTTGGCTCCGGCCACGCCATCGCTGCTGCCGGCCCAGCCGTGCTGCTGGCTTACGCTGCCGCCGGTACGCTGGTCGTGCTGGTGATGCGCATGTTGGGTGAAATGGCTGTCGCCTCGCCTGACACCGGTTCGTTCTCTACATATGCCGACCGCGCCATCGGGCGCTGGGCCGGTTTCACCATTGGCTGGCTGTACTGGTGGTTCTGGGTGCTGGTAATTCCGCTGGAGGCCAACGCCGCCGCGGCCATCCTGCATGCCTGGTTCCCTGCGGTCGACCTGTGGGCGTTCTCCCTGGTCATCACCCTGGCGCTGACCCTGACCAACCTGTGCAGCGTGAAGAACTACGGCGAGTTCGAGTTCTGGTTCGCCCTGCTCAAGGTGCTGGCGATCATCGGCTTCATCGCCGTGGGTTGTGCTGCCATGTTCGGCTTTGTGCCGAGCAGCCAGGTAAGCGGTGCCAGCCACCTGTTCGACACCCAGGGCTTCATGCCTAACGGCCTGGGCGCGGTGCTGGCAGCCATGCTGACCACCATGTTCTCGTTCATGGGTACCGAAATCGTTACCATTGCCGCTGCCGAGTCGAAGGACCCGGGCAAGCAGATCAGCCGCGCCACCAACTCGGTGATCTGGCGTATCTGCCTGTTCTACCTGGTGTCGATCTTCCTGGTCGTGGCCCTGGTACCGTGGAACGACCCGGCCCTGGCCGAGACCGGTTCCTACCAGACCGTGCTGAGCCGCATCGGCGTGCCGAATGCCAAGCTGATCGTCGACATCGTCGTGCTGATCGCCGTGACCAGCTGCCTGAACTCGGCGCTGTACACCTCGTCGCGCATGCTGTTCTCGCTGAGCAAGCGTGGTGACGCCCCGGCCATTGCCCAGCGCACCACCAAGTCGGCTACCCCGCATGTGGCGGTTCTGCTGTCCACTGCAGCGGCCTTCCTCTGTGTGTTCGCCAACTTCGTGGCCCCGGCCCAGGTGTTCGAGTTCCTGCTGGCCAGCTCTGGTGCCATTGCGCTGCTGGTGTACCTGGTGATTGCCGTGTCGCAGCTGCGCATGCGTGCCCAGCGTGAGGCCCGCGGCGAGAAGATCACCTTCAAGATGTGGCTGTTCCCGGGCCTGACCTGGGCGACCATTGCCTTCATCATTGCCATCCTGGTGGTAATGGCGCTGCGTGAGGACCACCGCGCCGAAATCATCGCGACCGCATTGCTGAGCATTGGTGTTGTGGCGGCTGGCTTGCTGGTGCACCGCAAGCGTGAAGCTGCCGGGCGGGTGGCGCTGGACAACTGATCCGCGCTGGCTGAAATGAAAAGGCCGCGTCCTGTGAAGGGCGCGGCCTTTTTTGTTGCCTGTTCCGGCCCTTTCGCGGGCTTGCCCGCTCCCACAGGGACGGCATTGCCTTCGGGCCTGTGGTGTTCATGTGGGAGCCGGCTTGCCGGCGATAGGGCCCGGGCAGGTTATCCAGCCCTGTCAGCCAAACTGCTTCTGCTGCTGTTGCTGCTTGGCAACCAGCTCCGAAGCCGCCACATAGGCTGCCTGGAACTCATCGCTCTCCAGCCAGGCCATGGTGGCCTCTTCGTCGGCCCCGTCCAGCCATTTGCGGTAGGCATTGAACACCAGCACGATGTAGTCGGTGGCGTGTTCTTCCTTGTGCCCCTTGAGCACCAGGGCCAGCAGCGGGTCTACCAGGAACACCGAAATCATCGGCACCAGGCCGCCTTCCTGGGCTTCCTTCATTTTCTTGAACAGCGGGTCGTAGCTGCCCGATTCCATGGCCTTGTTGTACACCTGCTCGATGCTGGCGCTGTCGCCAGCGCTGGCCTTGACTGCCTGGCCGCTGCGTACCATGCGGTTCTGCTTGGCCTTGCTGGCGGCGCGCTTGGCGCGTTTCTGTTGCTTGGTGGGGGTGGCCATGGGGTGAATCCTTGGTGGGGCGGAAATTGCGCGTATTGAAGCGCAGCAGGCACGCCGATTCAACTGGCCTGCGGCTCTGCCTCATCTTCCTCGAAACCTCGCGATGCGCGCCCGACCAGCAGCGCATCCGGGGCATGCGCCACGCTGTGGTCCTTGCCCGGGTAATCCAGCGAATGCAGGAAGTGCCGGATGCAGTTGATCCGCGCACGCTTCTTGTCATCGGACTTGATCACCGTCCACGGTGCATCGGCCGTGTCGGTATGGAAGAACATCGCCTCCTTGGCTGCGGTGTAGTCCTCCCACTTGTCCAGCGACTTGATGTCGATGGGCGACAGCTTCCAGTGCTTGAGCGGGTCGTCCCGGCGCGAGATGAAGCGGCGCAGCTGCTCTTCGCGGTTCACCGAGAACCAGTACTTGAACAGCAGGATGCCGCTGTTGCACAGCATGCGCTCCAGCTCCGGCGCCTGGCGCATGAACTCCAGGTACTGCAGTGGCGAGCAGAAATCCATCACCTTCTCGACCCCGGCGCGGTTGTACCAGGAGCGGTCGAAGAACACCATTTCTCCCGCCGTGGGCAGATGCTGGATATAGCGCTGGAAGTACCACTGACCTTTTTCCTGCTCGGAAGGCTTCTCCAGGGCCACGATGCGGGCGCCGCGTGGGTTGAGGTGCTCCATGAAACGCTTGATGGTACCGCCCTTGCCCGCCGCATCGCGCCCTTCGAACAGAATCACCACGCGCTGGCCGGTTTCCTTTACCCAACTCTGCACCTTGAGCAGCTCGATCTGCAGCGCGTGCTTGGCCTTCTCGTAGTCCTGGCGACGCAGACGGGTGCGGTATGGGTAGCTGGTCGGCAAGCGGGCCGAGGTGCTGTCTTCGTTGCTGCCCTTGGGGGCGGTGGCGACTTCCAGCGCTGCAGGCTGCTGGCTGATGCTGGTAATCGTCGGTTCCGGCTTGCGCTGGCGTGGGCGGCGCGTGCGGGCTTGGGTGGTGGCGGGCGCGCTGGGGGCGGGGAGCAGGAGGGGGGATTCTTCGCTCATGGAGGTCCTTGCGGGTCGATTCGGATGTCCATGCTCCATGCTATCGAGAGTGGGTGGCTGCCTCGTTGATGCGGGTCAATGGCTAATGGCCTGGCGCCACCTTGTCATCGGTTCCATCTGCTGTCGGCTGCAAGTGCCAAATAGGCTGCGTAGGCCTCGCACGGTGTGGGGCACTTGAATTGGAGGTTACACATGAAGCACTACTTTTTTCTCAACTTCATCAGCTATGACGAAGACGGCGAGGAGGTGGGTTACCGCTCGGGAACTCTGCCTGCTGACAACTATCGGGTGACCGCGGCGGACATCAAGAAAATCGCCGATTCGGTCCCGGGCCAGACGCTGCATTTGTTGAGCGTCTCCTACTTGGGGCAGATGACGCAGAGTGAGTTTGAGGGTTAAGCGTTTTTGTAGTGCGGCCCCCCCCTCGATGAGGCGGGGGCTTTCCTGGAGAACAAAAACCACAGACAACAAAAAACCCGCACTAGGCGGGTTTCTTGTTGTCGCTTCGGGTAACTTTGCAACCACCAGAAGCTTGAAGGTGGTGCCCAGAGACGGAGTCGAACCGCCGACACGAGGATTTTCAATCCTCTGCTCTACCGACTGAGCTATCTGGGCGACGAGGTGAATTAAATAGACTTTCAGACCGCTCGTCAACGACTTTTTGAAAAAATTTTAAATTAATTCCGTCGCTTACGTTCCGTGGGGTCATTCCGAGGGTGGAACGTAGCCTTCCGCCTGGGCGTATTCTTCGCCGGCGAAAAACTTGTCCATCTCGCCCTGGAGGAATTTGCGGTCCTCGGCGTTCATCATGTTCAGGCGCTTTTCGTTGATCAGCATGGTCTGGTGCTTCTGCCAGTCGGCCCAGGCTTTCTGCGAGATGTGTTCGAAGATGTCCTGGCCCTTGGCGCCGGGGTAGGGCGGGCGCTCCAGGCCTGGCAGTTCTTCTTTGTACTTGCGGCACATCACGGTGCGGGTCATCGGGCGTCTCCTGCAATCAGTTCGTCGGCCGCGCGTTTGAGCAGCTTTTTCACCGGGGCGGCGAGGCCCAGGCGCGGCGGGGTGGCGAGGTTATACCAGAGCCAGTCGGCCTCGGCCACGTGCTGGCCGACCGGGTCGACGCGCACCAGCCAGGGCTCGATCGCCAGCTGGAAGTGGCTGAAGGTATGGGTCAGGCCGTCCATGGCGCGGCTGTCAGCCAGGCGCAGGCCGTGCTGGTAGGCCAGATCGTCGAGCTGGGCGATGTCGTCCAGCTCCGGCAGGCTCCACAAACCACCCCACAGGCCGCTGGACGGGCGGCGGTAAAGCAGGATGGCGCCTTCGTGGTTGGCCAGCAGTGGCATCAGTGTGCGGCGTTGCGGCAGTGCCTTGCGCGGCTTGGGCTCGGGGTAGCGGGTTTCTTCACCGTGCAGGTGCGCTTCGCAGCCGCGCTGCAGCGGGCAGATCAGGCAGCTGGGCTTGCTGCGGGTGCACAGCGTGGCGCCCATGTCCATCATCGCCTGGGTGTAGTGGTTGGCTCGCTGCTGCGGGGTAAAGCGTTCGGCCGTGGCCCACAGCTGGTTGGCTACCTTGGGTTCGCCGGGGTAGCCGGCCTGGGCGGTGTACCGGGCCAGCACGCGCTTGACGTTGCCGTCGAGGATCGGTGCGCGGATGCCCATGCTGATGCTGGCGATGGCGCCGGCGGTGGAGCGGCCGATGCCGGGCAGCTCGGTGAGCTGCTCGACACTGCGCGGGAATTCGCCGCCATGCTGTTCGACCACGATCTTCGCGGCCTTTTGCAGGTTGCGTGCCCGGGTGTAGTAGCCCAGGCCCGTCCACAGGTGCAGCACTTCGTCCTCCGGCGCCTCGGCCAGGGCCTGCACGGTCGGCAGGGCCTGCATGAAGCGGTCGAAGTAGTTGAGCACGGTGCTGACCTGGGTCTGCTGCAACATGATTTCCGACACCCACACCCGGTACGGGTTGATGCCCTGTTGCCAGGGCAGGTCGTGCCGGCCGTGTTCGTCATACCAATCCAGCACTGCGCTGGAGAACTGCTCGGGGCTCATCGCTTGAACAGCCCCTTGAGCGCGTCTTTCAGTTCCGGGCTCACTTTGTCTCCGAGTTTTTCATCGATCTTGTCTTGCAGGCGGTTGCCGGCCACCTTGGCGGCAACCTTGCCCAGGCCGTCCTGGTCCAGGCGGCAGGCTTTGGCGCCCAGCTCCAGCGGGCCGCGGCAGCGCAGCGGTATTTCGACACCCACATAGCGTTCGTTGACCTGGCAGGCCGGGTCCGGCATGGCGCGCTGGTCGCCTTCGACGACCACGCCAACGTTGTAGTCCATGCCCAGTACACGCAGGTCGAGGTCACCATGGCCATTGACGGTCAGGCCCGGAATGCGTGCCTTGAGGTCCGGGTTGTTGGCGACGCCATTGCGTACTACCAGGCTGCCACGCAGTTCCTGGAACGGGGTGTCCTTGCCGCGAGGCTCGCCGGTGAGCGATTTGCGGTTCAGCGTGGCGATGGCCTTGCACAGCTGCTGTTCCAGGTTGGCATTGACCAGCACGCCGTCGTTGATGACGAAGTTGGCGTTGCCGTTGAGGGTGTCGACCAGGGCCTTCTGGCTGTTGCCGGTGGCGGTCAGGTCGCTGGTCAGGGTCAGCAGGCCTTTGACCGGTGGCGTCTGTTCCTTGCCCTCGGTCTTGATGAAGTGTTCCACCGGCACCCGCTGGATGCTGGTGTTGACGCCCAGTTGCGGCACGGCAGGGCGCACGTCGACGGTGCCCTTGGCCTCGAAGGTGCCGTTGTACAGTTCACCGCGCAGGGTTTGCAGGGTCAGCAGGCCGCCCTGGCCGATAGCCTTGAGCTGGGCGTCTTCGATCGGCAGTTTGTCCAGGGTCAGCGAGCCGAAGGCCAGGTCGGCCTGCAAGTCGAGGGCGCGCAGGCGGTCGACCGGCAGCAGCTTGTCGTCGCTCCAGGCGACCTGGGTCGGGGCGTTGGGAAGCGGCGTGGTGCCAGGGCCGGCCACCGCGGTGGCTTCCTGTTGCTTGACCTCGGCCTGGCGCGCGGCGGTGGCGCCCTTGGCCTCTTCACTCTTGGCCGGCAGGTAGCGGTCGGCGTTGAAGGTGTCGCCCTTGAGCTGCAGGCGCAGGGCCTGTTTGGCGAAGTCTTCGACGGCCACGCGGCCACTGAAGGTGCTGTCGTCCAGCTTCACCGCCAGGTCTTCCAGGGCCAGGCTGTTCGGCGTGCCCTGCAGGCGGGTGACCAGTTCCAGCTTGGCGAAGGCCGCCGGGTCGTTGGTGGCCGGCAGCGGGCGGCCGATGCTGTCGAGGAAGGTGCGCAGGTCGAACTGGGCGATGGACAGGCCGCCGCTCAGCTGTGGCGCCTTGTCCAGGTCGCGCAGGTTCAGCTCGCCCAGGGCGCGCAGCTGGTTGGCCGAGACTTTCAGGCCGTTCCACGAGGCGACATTGGCGGCCAGGTCGACCAGCAACTGGCCTTGGGCGGCGAAGGTCACGGTCTTGCCGCCGGTGGGCTCACCCGAGGTTTCGCCCGACAGGCGCATGTCTTCGAAGTTGTAGCGCTTGAGCTTGCGGTCGAAGCGCAGCTCGCCGGCCAGTTCGGTGCGGGCCTTGATGTTCGGCTGGCTGGCACTGAGGAAGGCGCTGGCCTTGAGCGGAATGTTCGCCCCTTCGTGGACCGGGCCGGTGCTCAGCTGGATGCTTTCGGCGCTGTAGCTCTGGCCGGTCTTGGCATCGGTGTACTGCACGCGGGCGTTGTTCACGGTCAGGCTGTCGATGTCCAGCTTCACGGCGCGTTCGTTGCTGGCGACCGGTGCCGACGCCTGTTCGGCCGGTGCCTGGGCCGGAGCACTGGCCTGCGCATCGGCGCTGGCGCCGTTCTGTGCGGGCAGCGGCTTGCCGATGTCTTCCCAGTTGCCATGGCCCTGTTCGTCACGGGCCAGGGTCAGGTTCAGGCCCTCGACGCGCACGTCGCTCATCTGCACTTCGCGGCGCAGCAGTGGCAGCACACGTACAGAAAGCCCGAGCATCTGCAGGTCGGCGAACGGTTCCTTGGGTTTGTTCAAGGTGGCAATGCTCGCTTCGTGCAACTCCAGGCCCAGCCACGGGAACAGGCTCCAGCCAATGTCACCGTTGAGGGTCAGCTCGACGTGAGCCTTGTCACGTGCCAGCTGGCGAATCTCGTCTTTGTAGTCGTTGGGATCGAAGAGGTGGGTCAGGGCGAAGCCCAGCGCCACGATGATCAGCAGCAACCCGAGAAGCCCAAGTCCCAGGATTTTGCCGAACGCTTTCATGGGCGAGTCCTTGTAGTCCGTTTTTGAAATTCAAGCGCCAGAGTATAGCGCCGCAGTGGTTGCCCCTGCGTATTCGACTAGAGATACAGGGCATTTCCTACGCGTACAGCAGATGGTACGGCTTTCGACCTTGATTTTTCAGCCCGCGATCAAATGCGCTCCTACAGGGGAGAGCAGGTTTTCGGAAAGAGGACCGTTTCAGCCGAGCAAAAATTAACGATATCAGATTGCTTTCACGCTACTTGATGCTGCTACCCTTGCGCCGCTTTGCCTGCACCCTCCCTATAAGAAGGATCTGATTCATGAGCAGTACCGTCGCGGCGGGGACCTTGGCCAGTGCGCCAGGCTTCCTGTCGAAGGAGCGCATCATCGCCCGTCCGGGCTTCAACCGCTGGCTGGTCCCCCCGGCCGCCCTGGCCATCCACCTGTGCATCGGCATGGCCTATGGCTTCTCGGTGTTCTGGCTGCCGCTGTCGCAAGCCCTCGGCATCACCGCCCCGGTTGCCTGCGCTGCGGACATGGGCTTCATGGCCCGTATGTTCAGCGCCGAATGCGATTGGCCGATTTCCATGCTGAGCTGGATCTACACCCTGTTCTTCGTCTTCCTCGGTTGCTCGGCGGCTGTGCTGGGTGGCTGGCTGGAACACGCCGGCCCCCGCAAGGCCGGCCTGGTGTCGGCGCTGTGCTGGTGCGGCGGCATGCTGATTTCGGCGATTGGCGTGAAAACCCATCAGCTGTGGCTGATGTGGCTGGGTTCCGGCGTAATCGGCGGTATCGGCCTGGGCCTGGGCTACATCTCGCCGGTGTCGACCCTGATCAAGTGGTTCCCGGACAAGCGCGGCATGGCCACCGGCATGGCGATCATGGGCTTCGGTGGTGGGGCCATGGTCGGTGCACCGCTGGCCACCGCGCTGATGGGCCATTTCGGCAATGCGCAGGAAGTGGGCGTGTGGCAGAGCTTCGTCGTCATGGCGGCGATCTACTTCGTGTTCATGACCGCCGGTGCCCTGGCGTATCGCGTACCGCCGACCGGCTGGAAGCCAGAAGGCTGGAGCGCCCCGGTGAAGAAAGCTGGCAACACCATGGTCACCGACCGCCACGTGCACGTCAGCGTGGCCTGGAAGACCCCGCAGTTCGCCTTGATCTGGTTGGTGCTGTGCCTGAACGTGTCGGCGGGTATCGGCATCCTCGGCATGGCTTCGCCGTTGCTGCAGGAAGTGTTCGCCGGCAAGCTGCTGGGCAACGGGCTGAGCTTCAGCGAGCTGAACAGCGCCCAGCTGGCGCAGATTGCCGCGATTGCCGCCGGCTTCACCGGCCTGCTGAGCCTGTTCAACATCGGCGGGCGGTTCTTCTGGGCGTCGTTCTCGGACTACATTGGCCGCAAGAACACCTATTTCGCCTTCTTCGCCCTGGGCGTGGGCTTGTACAGCCTGGTGCCGAACATGGGGCACCTGGGTAACGTGGCGCTGTTCGTGGCGGCGTTCTGCATCATTCTGTCGATGTACGGTGGTGGTTTTGCCACGGTACCGGCCTACCTGGCCGACCTGTTCGGCACGCAGATGGTCGGCGCCATTCATGGTCGCCTGCTGACCGCCTGGGCGGCGGCCGGGGTGCTGGGACCGGTGCTTATCACCTACCTGCGCGAGTACCAGTTGGCGGCCGGGGTGGAGCGTGCGGCTGCTTATGACATGACCCTTTACATCCTCGCCGGCCTGCTGGTGCTGGGCTTTGTCTGCAACATGCTGGTGCGACCAGTGGCCGACAAGCATTTCATGAGCGATGCCGAACTGGCTGCCGAGCGGGCGTTGAGCCATGACAAGGGCTCCGACGGGGCGCGCTCGCTGGAGTGGAAGGCGGCGCCGGGTAGCCTGCCGCTGGTGCTGCTGGCCTGGGCGGTGGTGGTCGTGCCGTTGGCCTGGGGCGTTTGGATTACCCTACAGAAGACGGCTGTGCTGTTCCATTGATTGGGGGCGCTTTGCGCCCCATCGCGACACAAGGCCGCTCCTAGATCTGTCCCCGTTTTCTCTGCGAACGCGGTCCCCTGTAGGAGCGGCCTTGTGTCGCGATGGGCTGCAAAGCAGCCCCAAGCCATGCGGTTGTATAGACCTGTAACGGTATCCAACCTGCGTAATTCCTCGTTCTGCCATATGTCATCCGCGTTTCAAGCCGGCGCGTTCTAGGCCTATAATGAAGCCCTTTTCGCCTAATGATTTTGCGGAGCTGGTGATGGTCGAACGTAAGGCTTCCGTCGAGCGCAATACCCTGGAAACCCAGGTCAAGTGCTCGATCAACCTCGATGGCAGTGGCAAGGCCCGATTCGATATCGGTGTGCCTTTCCTTGAACACATGCTGGACCAGATTGCCCGCCATGGGCTGATCGATCTGGATATCGAGTGCAAGGGTGACACGCATATCGACGATCACCATACCGTCGAAGACGTCGGCATCACCCTGGGCATGGCATTCGCCCAGGCCATCGGTGACAAGAAGGGCATCTTCCGCTACGGCCACGCCTATGTGCCGCTGGACGAAGCGCTGTCGCGCGTGGTCATCGACTTCTCCGGTCGCCCGGGCCTGCAGATGCACGTGCCGTACACCCGCGCCAGCGTCGGTGGCTTCGATGTCGACCTGTTCCAGGAGTTCTTCCAGGGCTTCGTCAACCACGCCCTGGTGACCCTGCACATCGACAACCTGCGTGGCCACAACACCCACCACCAGATCGAGACCGTGTTCAAGGCTTTCGGCCGCGCCCTGCGCATGGCCATTACCCTCGACGAGCGCATGGCCGGGCAGATGCCATCCACCAAAGGGTGCCTGTAAATGCAGACGGTAGCCGTAATCGACTATGGCATGGGCAACCTGCACTCGGTGGCCAAGGCGCTCGAGCATGTAGGGGCCGGTAAGGTGCTGGTCACCAGCGATGCCACGGTCATCCGCGAAGCCGACCGCGTGGTATTCCCGGGTGTGGGCGCGATTCGCGACTGCATGGCCGAAATCCGCCGCCTGGGCTTCGACAGCCTGGTGCGCGAAGTCAGCCAGGACCGCCCGTTCCTCGGCATTTGCGTGGGTATGCAGGCACTGCTCGACCACAGCGAAGAAAACGACGGTGTCGACTGCATCGGCATGTTCCCCGGCCAGGTGCGCTTCTTCGGCAAAGACCTGCAGGAAGACGGCGAGCACCTGAAGGTGCCGCACATGGGCTGGAACGAAGTCGGCCAGACCAACGACCACCCGCTGTGGCACGACATCCCCGACCGTGCGCGGTTCTACTTCGTGCACAGCTACTACATCAATGCCGGCAAGCCGGCCCAGGTGGTCGGCCGCGGCCATTACGGTGTCGATTTCGCCGCTGCGCTGGCCGATGGCTCGCGCTTTGCCGTGCAGTTCCACCCGGAGAAGAGCCATACCCATGGCCTGCAGCTGCTGCAGAACTTCGTCGCCTGGGACGGGCGCTGGTAAATGAGCAGGTCGAAGACCAAGGCCCCGGTCATCACCCTGGCCCCCGAGCAGGAGCGCGAAGCGCTGCACACGCTCAAGCGCTTCCTCGAAGACCGTTTCGAGCTGGAGCTGGGGTCGTTCGAAGTGGCCGAAGTCCTCGAGCTGTTCAGCAAAGAAATTGCACCCCTTTACTACAACAGGGCGATTGCCGATGTTCAGCTGCACCTCAAGGAGCGGTTCGAGAGCATCGAAAGCGATCTGTGGGCGCTCGAGAAGCCCTGAAAACCCAAGAACAGACAGGTTCCCAAGATGCTGATTATCCCCGCTATCGATCTGAAGGACGGTGCTTGCGTGCGCCTGCGCCAGGGCCGCATGGAAGACTCCACGGTATTTTCCGACGACCCGGTGAGCATGGCCGCCAAGTGGGTCGAGGGTGGCTGCCGCCGCCTGCACCTGGTTGACCTCAACGGCGCCTTCGAAGGCCAGCCGGTCAACGGTGAAGTGGTCACCGCCATTGCCAAGCGCTACCCGACCCTGCCGATCCAGATCGGCGGTGGCATCCGCTCGCTGGAAACCATCGAGCACTACGTCAAGGCTGGCGTCAGCTACGTGATCATCGGCACCAAGGCGGTCAAGCAGCCGGAGTTCGTCGCCGAAGCGTGCAAGGCCTTCCCGGGCAAGGTCATCGTTGGCCTGGACGCCAAGGACGGCTTCGTCGCCACCGACGGCTGGGCTGAAGTGAGCTCGGTGCAGGTCATCGACCTGGCCAAGCGTTTCGAGGCCGATGGCGTCTCGGCGATCGTCTACACCGACATCGCCAAGGACGGCATGATGCAAGGCTGCAACGTGCCGTTCACCAAGGCGCTGGCAGAAGCTACCTCGATCCCGGTGATCGCCTCGGGCGGCATCCACAACCTGGGCGACATCAAGGCCCTGCTGGACGCCAAGGCCCCGGGCATCATCGGCGCCATCACCGGCCGTGCCATCTACGAAGGCACCCTCGATGTCGCCGAGGCCCAGGCCTTCTGCGACAACTACCAAGGCTGAGGACTGAACCATGGCACTGGCCAAGCGCATCATCCCTTGCCTGGACGTGGACAACGGCCGGGTGGTCAAGGGCGTCAAGTTCGAGAACATCCGTGATGCCGGCGACCCGGTGGAAATCGCCCGTCGCTACGACGAGCAAGGTGCCGACGAAATCACCTTCCTCGACATCACCGCCAGCGTCGACGGCCGCGACACCACCCTGCATACCGTCGAGCGCATGGCCAGCCAGGTGTTCATCCCACTGACCGTGGGCGGTGGCGTGCGCACCGTGCAGGACATCCGCAATCTGCTCAATGCCGGTGCCGACAAGGTCTCGATCAACACGGCCGCGGTGTTCAACCCGGAGTTTGTCGGCGAGGCAGCGGACCGTTTCGGTTCGCAGTGCATCGTTGTCGCCATCGACGCCAAGAAGGTGTCCGGGCCGGGTGAACAGCCGCGTTGGGAGATTTTCACCCACGGCGGGCGCAAGCCGACCGGGCTGGATGCCGTTGAATGGGCGAAGAAGATGGAAGGCCTGGGGGCCGGCGAGATCCTGCTGACCAGCATGGACCAGGACGGCATGAAGAACGGCTTCGACCTGGGTGTTACCCGTGCGATCAGTGATGCGCTGGGTATTCCGGTGATTGCCTCGGGCGGGGTGGGTAACCTGCAGCACCTGGCTGACGGCATTCTGGAAGGGCACGCCAGTGCGGTGCTGGCGGCCAGTATCTTCCACTTTGGTGAGTACACGGTGCCGGAAGCCAAGGCCTACATGGCTTCGCGCGGGATCGTCGTTCGCTGATCCATTGTCGGGAGGGCTTTGCCCTCCTTTCGCGACACAAGGCCGCTCCTACAGGGATACGCGTTCCCCTGTAGGAGCGGCCTTGTGTCGCGAAAGGGCCGCAACGCGGCCCCAATGGCATCAACCGTGGTTCTTGCCGAGCAGCGCGTGATACAGCTCGCTGTCGCCCAGAATCCCCACCACCTTGTCATTTTCCTGCAGCACCAGCTTGTTCCCGGTCTGGTAACGAATCTGCAGCGCATCACGCATGCCGATATCCGCGTGCACCAGGGTCGGCCTGCGGCCCAGCCCTTCCACCGACTGCCCCGGCGCCCAGTTCTGCATCTCCAGCCCGTTCTGCCCCTGGCGTGCGCGCTTGATCGAGTTGCCTTCGCCCAGGTCCAGCCACGAATCGCCACCCGGGTCCAGGCACACCGAACCATTCACCCGCTTGCAGTTGTCCAGGCTGCGCATCAGGCTGCGCCCGCACAGCACGTTCAGCGGGTTGGTGTGGGCGACGAAGGTACGCACATACTCGTCGGCCGGGTTGAGCACGATCTCTTCCGGCTTGCTGTACTGGATGATCCGCCCGTCCTTCATGATGGCGATGCGGCTACCCAGCTTCAGCGCTTCGTCCAGGTCGTGGCTGACGAACACGATGGTCTTGCTCAGCTTGGCCTGCAGGCCAAGCAACTCGTCCTGCAGGCCCTGGCGGATCAGCGGGTCCAGTGCCGAGAACGGTTCGTCCATCAGCAGGATGTCGGCATCCATCGCCAGCGCCCGGGCCAGGCCCACGCGCTGCTGCATGCCGCCAGACAGTTCGTCCGGCTTCTTGTTGCGCCACTGGGTCAGGCCCACCAGCTCGAGCTTCTCGTCGACCAGCTTGCGCCGTTCCTTCTCGGGGCGGCCCTGCATTTCCAGGCCAAAGCTGATGTTCTCGCGCACCGTCAGCCAGGGCATCAGGGCGAATTTCTGGAACACCATGGCAATGCGCTTGGTGCGCATCATCTTCAGCTCGGCGGGGGTGCAGTGGGCAATGTCGATGTGCTTGCCTTCGTGCTCGACGAACAGCTTGCCGCGGCTGACGGTGTTCAGGCCGTTGATGCAGCGCAGCAAGCTCGACTTGCCAGAACCGGACAGGCCCATCAGCACGCAGATCTCGCCCTTCTGGATATCCAGGTTGGCTTTTTCGACACCCACCACCAGGCCGGTCTGCTTGAGGATCTGCTCGCGGGTCTGGCCCTGGTCGAGCAGGGCCAGCGCTTCGCGCGGCTTGTTGGAGAAGATGACGTCGACGTCTTCGAAACGAATGATGCTCATGCTTCACCCCTTACCGGCAGGTCCGGTTGCTTGCAGATACGGTCGAGCATGATCGCCAGCAGCACGATCGCCAGGCCCGCTTCGAAGCCCAGGGAAATATCGGCGGTGTTCAGTGCGTTGACCACAGGTTTGCCCAGGCCGTCAGCGCCGACCAGGGCGGCAATCACCACCATCGACAGCGACAGCATGATGCACTGGGTAACGCCGGCGGCGATGCTTGGCATCGCGTGCGGCAGTTCGATACGGGTGAGCAGCTGGCGCCGCGAGCAGCCAAAGGCCTTGCCGGCGTCCATCAGCTCCTGCGGGACGTCGCAGATGCCCAGATAGGTGAGACGGATCGGCGCGGCGATGGCGAACACCACCGTCGAGATCAGCCCCGGCACCACACCGAGGCCGAACAGGGTCAGGGTGGGGATCAGGTAGACGAAGGTAGGTACCGTCTGCATCAGGTCGAGTACCGGGCGCATGGCGGTATAGAACATCGGTTTGTGCGCGGCGACGATGCCCAGTGGCACGCCGATGGCCACGCAAACCACTGTGGCGAAGGTGACCTGCGCCAGGGTTTCCATGGTTTCCTGCCAGTAACCCAGGTTGAGGATCAGCAGGAACGACAGGGCAACGAATGCGGTCAGCGCCCACTTGCGCTGGATGAAATGCGCCAGGGCGGCGAACAGAGCGATGAGCACGAACGGATTGAAGAAAGTCAGGGCACTGGTGACGCCATGGATCATGAACTCCAGGCCTTGCGCGATGGCGTCGAAGTAATTCGCGCCGTTCTGGGTCAGCCACTCGACGAACGACGCGATGTACTGGCCCAGGGGTATTTTCTGATCGATAAGCATGATAGCGAGCTTCCACCTGCATAGATTGAAATCAACCCGGGGCAGGCACGGGCCTGCCCCGAGGTAGCGCTATTGCGTATTTCGTTACTGCGTCAGCTTGGCCTTGGCCGCCTCAAGGCCGGGTTTGCCATCCACGGTGGTTACGCCGGCCAGCCAGGCATCCAGTTTGCCAGGGTTGTCCTTGAGCCACTTCTTGGCCGCCGCCTCGGGTTTCATCTTGTCGTCCAGGACATAGCCCATCATGGTGCTTTCATCCTTGAGCTCGAACGACAGGTTCTTCAACAGCTGGCCAACGTTGCTGCATTCCTGCACATAGCCCTTGCGGGTGTTGGTCAATACGGTCGCCTTGCCGAAGTCGGGGCCGAAGAACTCGTCCCCGCCGGTCAGGTACTGCATCTTGAAGCGGGTGTTCATCGGGTGCGGTTCCCAGCCGAGGAACACCAGCGCATCGCCGCGTTTCTGCGCGCGGTCGACCTGCGACAGCATGCCGGCCTCGCTGGACTGGACGATCTTGAAGCCGGCGTCCTTCAGGCCGAAGGCGTTCTTGTCGATCATGCTCTGGATGGTGCGGTTGCCATCGTTGCCGGGCTCGATGCCGTAGATCTTGCTGTCGAGTTCTTTCTTGAACTTGGGAATGTCGCTGAAATCCTTCAGGCCCTTGTCATACAGCGCCTGGGGCACGGCCAGGGTGTACTTGGCGTTTTCCAGGTTGGCGCGCACTGTTTCTACAGTACCGGCGTCGCGGTACTGCTTGATGTCGTTCTCCATGGTCGGCATCCAGTTGCCGAGAAACACGTCCAGGTCCTTGCCGGTGGCCAGCGACTTGTAGGTCACCGGTACCGAGATCATGGTGGTGTGGGTCTTGTAACCCAGTGCTTCGAGCACAACGCTGGCGGTCGCGGTGGTTACCGTGATGTCGGTCCAGCCGACATCCGAGAACCGTACCGTCTGACATTGCTCGGGTTCGGCGGCCTGGGCCAGCAAAGGCGCGGACAGCAACGCAACCAGCAACAGCGAGGGTGAACCTTTCATGGATGGACTCCTGTGATTTTGTCTTCGGGTTCGCGTGGGTCGCCGGGCTTTCTCAGGGTCCGGTCGACCAGGCCTGCAGAGGGCAGGATGCGTGGCCGTGCTTTACGAGTCGCTTTCGATAATCCTCCAGCGCTGGGCAATCGCCTACTGGTGGGGTCGTAACCAGTACGGAACGGGTCGTATCCAGTATGGGCGATGTCGCTTATGGATTTTTCCACCCCCTCAGCCGCATTTTTACGTCACCAGGCCGCCGGAAAGCGGCGTGGCGAGGGCAGCTCCCCGGTAAAAAACAGCGCGGCGCTGCTGGACAAAAGTACGTCGGTTGCAGACGGCGAGGGGGTTGGTAAAAGCCCGATGATGCGTGCATTCAAGGCGGCCCGCTGCTTCAGCCTAGCAGCTGCCCCGCCCTGCGCATGGCGCGCAGAGACAAGCCCAGCAAGAGGTGATTCGACAATGGCCATCAGCGTGTTCGACCTGTTCAAGATCGGTGTCGGGCCCTCCAGCTCCCACACCGTCGGCCCCATGCGTGCTGGCGCCCTGTTCGTTCAGGGCCTGCGCGAACGCGGCGAGCTGGAACGTGTGAAGCGGATCGAAGTGCGCCTGTATGGCTCGCTGTCGGCCACGGGTGTGGGGCATGGCACCGACAATGCCACCATCATGGGCCTGATGGGTGAATGGCCTGACGCCATCGACCCGACCCAGATCGCACCGCGTATCGCCGACTTGCGCGAAACCAACACCTTGCAGCTGGACAGCCGCCTGCCCATCGAATTCGTCTGGGCCCGAGACATGCTGCTGCTGGACGAGAACCTGCCGTACCACCCCAACGCGATGACCCTGATTGCCGAAGGCGAGCAGGGCGAGCTGCACCGCGACACCTACTACTCGGTCGGTGGCGGCTTCGTGGTCGATGCCGCCCAGGCCGCCAGCGGTGTGCTGGATGCTGACCAGACGGTGCTGCCGTACGACTTCAACAGCGCCGCCGAACTGCTGCGCCTGTGCAAGCAAAACGACCTCAGCGTGTCGCAATTGATGATGGCCAACGAGAAGGTCTGGCGCAGCGAGGAAGAGATCCGCGCCGGCCTGCACAAGCTCTGGGAAGCCATGCAGGAATGCGTCAACAACGGCCTGAAGTACGAAGGCACGCTGCCCGGCGGGTTGAACGTGCGCCGCCGCGCCGCAAAGCTGCACCGCAGCCTGCAGGAAATCGGCAAGCCCAACGTGATCGGCTCGACCATGAGCGCCATGGAGTGGGTCAACCTGTTCGCCCTGGCGGTCAACGAAGAGAACGCCGCCGGCGGGCGCATGGTTACCGCGCCGACCAACGGTGCGGCGGGCATCATCCCGGCAGTGTTGCACTATTACATGCGCTTCAGCGATGCGGTGGACGATTCCAGCGTGGTCGATTTCTTCCTCGGTGCTGCCGCGGTGGGCATCCTGTGCAAGAAGAACGCGTCGATCTCCGGTGCCGAAGTGGGTTGCCAGGGTGAAGTCGGTTCGGCTTGCGCCATGGCTGCGGCGGGCCTTGCCGAAGTGCTGGGTGCGACCCCGCCACAGGTGGAGAATGCTGCCGAGATCGCCCTGGAGCACAACCTGGGCCTGACCTGCGACCCGGTCGGCGGATTGGTGCAGGTGCCGTGCATCGAGCGCAACGCGATTGCCGCGGTAAAGGCCATCAACGCGGTGCAGATGGCCCTGCGGGGTGATGGCGAGCACTTCATTTCCCTCGACCAGGTGATCCGCACCATGCGCGATACCGGGGCCGACATGCACGACAAGTACAAAGAGACCTCGCGCGGTGGTTTGGCAGTCAGCGCGATCGAGTGCTGATAGCTTGATCTGACCTCAAGGGCCCCTTCGCGGGCACGCCCGCTCCCACAGGAACTGTGCAATCCCTGTGGGAGCGGGCGTGCCCGCGAAGGGGCCCTTGAGATTGAAACAGGTGCAGTACGCAAGCCAATGCCCCTTTATGGTGCAGTACGACGCATACCGATCGTCGGGTGTCGTTATCAGTGTGGGCGTTGTCGGTGACACTCATGAGTGTCGTTTCTGGGCATCCTACACTGCGCATGTCACCAAATTGCTCAGCCGTTACACGCACAGCGCCTAGCACGCCAGTTCCACGAAGATTGGCCAACTCGATCAAAGCACCTGATTTGCCTGACAAAGGCGTCGTTTTCAGGTTTTTTTGGATAGCCGTTCAATTTCAGGCACGGCGTTTGCGTTGAGATTGGCACCAAGGCCCCTGCACATGAACCGGGGCCATACATAACAAGAAATCAGTGCTCGCCTGAGGCACACCCTGCATTTGTGTGAGGAGAAATCGCGATGACGTCGTACACCTCCGGGAACCCAACCCAGAACCGCACAGCCCCCCAGTCCATCGGGTTTCTCCTACTGGACAATTTCACCCTCATTTCCCTGGCATCGGCCGTCGAGCCGCTGCGCATGGCCAACCAGCTGTCCGGCCGCGAGCTGTACCGCTGGCACACCCTCACCGCCGATGGTGGACAGGTGTGGGCCAGCGATGGCTTGCAGATAACCCCTGACGCCGCCATGCACAGTGCGCCCCCCATCGATACCGTGATTGTCTGTGGCGGCGTGGGCATCCAGCGCAGCGTTACCCGCGAGCATGTCACCTGGTTGCAAACCCAGGCCCGTCAGTCGCGCCGTCTGGGCGCGGTATGTACCGGTAGCTGGGCCTTGGCCTGTGCCGGGCTGCTGGATGGTTTCGATTGCAGCGTGCACTGGGAATGCCTGGCGGCCATGCAGGAGGCCTACCCGCGGGTCAACATGAGCACCCGCCTGTTCACCCTCGACCGTAACCGCTTCACCAGCTCCGGCGGCACTGCGCCGCTGGACATGATGCTGCACCTGATCAGCCGCGACCACGGCCGTGAACTGTCGGCTGCGATTTCCGAAATGTTCGTCTACGAGCGCATCCGCAACGAGCAGGATCACCAGCGCGTGCCGCTCAAGCACATGCTTGGCACCAACCAGCCGAAGCTGCAGGAAATCGTCGCGCTGATGGAGGCCAACCTCGAAGAGCCGATCGACCTGGATGAACTGGCGGTATACGTGTCGGTATCGCGCCGGCAGCTCGAGCGCCTGTTCCAGAAGTACCTGCACTGTTCGCCGTCGCGTTACTACCTGAAGCTGCGCCTGATCCGCGCCCGGCAGCTGCTGAAGCAGACGCCGATGTCGATCATCGAAGTGGCGTCGGTGTGCGGCTTCGTGTCTACCCCGCACTTCTCCAAGTGCTACCGCGAATACTTCGGCATTCCGCCGCGTGACGAGCGCGTGGGCTCCAACACCGCACAGCAGGTGGCGATGATGCCGATCCCGCAGGCCATGACCCTGTCGCCGCACAGCGGGCCGATGGCGGCCCTGAGCCAGGCGCGCAACGAGTCGACCTTTGCCAGTGTAAGGCTCTGAAACGGAGCCGGCCTCTTCGCGGGCTTGCCCGCTCCCACAGGAGATGCACAGTGTTTGAAATCTGTGCAATCCCTGTGGGAGCGGGCAAGCCCGCGAAGAGGCCGGTGCAGGAAAACTCTGTCAGCCGCGCTTGTTGAACTGCGCCAACGCCGGCAACAGCTGTTTGTCGATGGCCTGGCGCACCGCCGGCAGGATCGTCGCGCTACCGGTATACATCTGCTCCACCATCCCCTTCAGCGCCCGTGCATTGGGCTCGGTCAGCCCACGCACCACCGCTTCGCACGCCTGCTCGGCAGTAGCGCCGGCCGGAATCTCGAACCCGCGCGCGCGCAGGTGGCCTGCCAGATCGTCCTGGTCAATCAAATCCGCATGCATCATGGCTGTTGTCCCTTTTATCGCTAAGAGAGTGCTGCTGTGATTTACGACCGATTCTGTGACGCCGGCGACATGCCCGCAACAACAGAATGGCGCCATGGCTGCTTTGGCTAAGAACAGGTCGTTCCCGGCTAAATCCACCTGCCGGGAAGTGAGCAAACTCAAGCCATCTACCGCAACGGAGGGTTTGGTCACCCTCGTTCGTGCACAGTGGATGTTGCTCGCTCTTGGCCCCGGATGCTCACGGCTTTCCGGGGTTATTTTTTGCCTGAATACATGACCTGTGGGAGCGGGCGTGCCCGCTCCCACAGGTTATGTGTTACTGCTCAGTTTGGCGTAGGCAGGGCTATCACCCGGCCGACGAACTCAGCCGAGGGCACATCCTGCTGCTCATCCACCAACCCTTGCAGCAACCCGACACTACGCTCACTGAACGGCGCCGACTTCGGCCCTGTCAGGTCCACATGCAGCAGCATCTGCTCACTGGCCGCCAGCGCTTCGTCGAACCCTGCCCGGTGCAGGCTGTGGTAGACATGCAGGCGCTTGCGATCGAAGCCGATGATCTGTGTCTGCACCCACACCTCGCTACCCAGCTTCACTTCGTGCAGGTAGTTGATGTGCGCCTCCAGGGTGAACAGCGAGTTACCGCTCTGGCCGCGACTGTCGGCATCCAGGCCGATGCGCTCCATCAGCGCGTCGGTGGCGTAGCTGAAGATCAGTAGGTAGAAGGCATCGCGCAGGTGCCCGTTGTAGTCGACCCAGTCCTCCTGGACTGGGGTGCGGTAGGTGATCAGTGCGGGCATCGCGGTCTCCTCAGTCGCCGAAAGCCATACCGTGCTTGGCCTTGCTGGTCTTCACCGCTTCCAGCACTGCCAACAGGGTGTCATCACGATAGCGCTCCAGCGCGGCGATGCTGCGGTCGCCCAGTTGCTCGGAAGTGCCTTCGACCACATCGTCGATCAGCTTGTCGGTCAGCTCTGGTGCCGGCAGGTAAGTCCACGGCAGCTGCAGCGCCGGGCCGAACTGGGCCATGAAGTGACGCATGCCTGCGTCACCACCGGCCAGGGTGTAGGTGAGGAACGTGCCCATGAACGACCAGCGCAGGCCGGCGCCGAAGCGGATGGCATCGTCGATTTCGCCGGTGCTGGCCACGCCGTCGTTGACCAGGTGCAGGGCCTCGCGCCACAGGGCTTCGAGCAGGCGGTCGGCGATGAACCCGGGCACTTCCTTGCGAACATGCAGCGGGCGCATGCCCAGGGCGGTGTAGATGGTCCTGGCAGCTTCAATGGCCTCGGGGGTGGTGCGCTTGCCGCCGACGATTTCTACCAGCGGCAGCAGGTACACCGGGTTGAACGGGTGGCCTACCACGCAGCGCTCGGGGTGGGTGGCCGATTCGTAGAACTCGCTGGGCAGCAGGCCCGAGGTGCTTGAACCGATGATCGCGTCGGGTTTGGCGGCAGCGCTGATCTTTGCGTGCAGGTCGAGTTTCAGGTCCAGGCGTTCAGGGGCGCTTTCCTGGATGAAATCGGCATCGCGGACGCATTCCTCGATGGTGGCGACGAACTTCAGGCGGTCTTGTGAGGCGCCTGGTGCCAGGCCTTGCTTTTCCAATGCCGGCCAGGCGTTGGCGATGCGCTTGCGCAACGCCTGCTCGGCGCCTGGCGCCGGGTCCCAGGCGACCACGTCCAGCCCGTGGGCCAGGGCGCGCGCGACCCAGCCGCTGCCGATCACGCCACTACCCAGGGCGGCGAAGGTCTTGATCTCGGTGATGAAGGTCATGTTGGGCTCCTGAAAGTGTCAGCGGCGTTTGAGGTTCATCTTTTCCCGGCCTTCGGCCGGGGTCAGTACACGGGCGCCAAGGCGCGAAATGATCTCTACCGCGCGCTCGACCAACTGGCCGTTGCTGGCCAGCACGCCACGGTCCAGGTACAGGTTGTCCTCCAGGCCCACCCGCACGTTGCCGCCCAGTAGCACGGCCTGGGCGGCCATCGGCATCTGCATGCGGCCGATGCCGAACCCGGCCCAGGTGACGTTGGCCGGCAGGTTGTCGACCATCGCCTTCATGGTGGTGGTATCGGCCGGCGCGCCCCACGGGATGCCCAGGCAAAGCTGGAACAGTGGGTCGTCGAGCAGGCCTTCCTTCATCATCTGCTTGGCGAACCACAGGTGGCCGGTGTCGAAGATTTCCAGCTCGGCTTTTACCCCCAGCTCGGTAATGCGCTTGGCGCCGGCGCGCAGTTGTGCCGGGGTGGAGACATAGATCGAGTTACCGTCGCCGAAGTTGAGGGTGCCGCAGTCGAGGGTGCAGATTTCCGGCAGCAGCGCTTCGACGTGGGCCAGGCGCTCCAGTGGGCCGATCAGGTCGGTACCCGCGCCGAATTCCAGCGGTGTTTCACCTGGGCCGATTTCCAAGTCGCCACCCATGCCCGCGGTAAGGTTGACGATGATGTCCACGTCGGCTTCGCGGATGCGTTCCATGACTTCGCGATACAGCGCCACGTCACGGCTGAAGCGGCCGGTTTGTGGGTCGCGCACGTGGCAGTGGACCACGGTGGCGCCGGCTTTGGCGGCCTCTACGGCAGAATCGGCGATCTGCTTGGGGGTGACTGGAACAAGGTGGCTTTTCGAGGCGGTGTCGCCGGCGCCGGTGAGGGCGCAGGTGATGATGACGTCGTGGTTCATGGCGGGGTTCCTTGTGGTGTCTGGTGGCCTTTTCGCGGGTAAACCCGCTCCCACAGGGGACGATGTTGCCCCTGGCATGTGCATGACTTGTGGGAGCGGGTTTACCCGCGAATGGGCCGGATCAGTTGGCAGTGAGGCTGAGGTTGTCGGCAGCCGGCTTGCCATCGAAGGTGGTCACACCCTCCAGCCAGCGGGCCTTGTCCTCGGGGTGGTCCTTGAGCCACTGGCGGGCCGACTCCAGTGCATCCTTGTGGTCGAGCAGCGGCTGCATCATGCGGCTCTCGTCCTCGGCGCTGAAGTTCAGGTTGGCCAGCAGGCGGTGGGCATTGGGGCAGCGTTCGGCGTAGTCCGGCGCGGTCACCGTCCACACTGTCGCGCGGCCTTCGTCAGGGCCCAGGGCGCCCTGGCTGTCGCCCAGGTAGACCATGTCGATATTCACGTTCATCGGGTGCGGCGCCCAGCCAAAGAACACCACGGCTTCGTTGCGCCGCACCGCGCGATCGACGGCGGCGAGCATGCCGGCCTCGCTGGACTCGACCAGCTGGAACTTGCCCAGGCCGAACTGGTTCTTGGCGATCATCGCCTTGATCTGGGTGTTGGCGCCGGAACCCGGTTCGATGCCGTAGATTTTCCCGCCCAGTTCCTTTTCGAACTTGTGGATGTCGGCGAAGGTCTTCAGGCCCTTGTCGGCCAGGTACTTGGGCACCGCCAGGGTGGCGCGGGCGTCTTCCAGGCTGGGTTTGTCGAGCACCTTGACCTGCTTGGCGTCGACGAACGGGGTGATGGTCTGGGTCATGATCGGGTTCCAGTAACCCAGGAACATGTCCAGGCGTTTGTCGCGGATGCCGGCGAAGATGATCTGCTGCGAGGCGCTGGTCTGTTTGGTCTGGTAGCCAAGGCCATCGAGCAGCACCTGGGCCATGGCGCTGGTGGCGATGACGTCGGTCCAGTTGACCACGCCCAGACGGACGTTCTTGCAGGCCGCAGGCTCGGCGGCGAATAGTGGGGAAGTGGCGATGCTGCTCAGGGCAAGGGTCAACAGGCTGCGGCGGATCAAGCTGTGCATGGTGGCTCTCCATCGGCAGTGCATATTGTTATTGGGGTTCGACCTCTCTGGGTCGTATGAAGAAGCTACGCTGCTGTCAGGGTGGAAAATCGCACCCTGGCGACCAACATTTGCACGGAGGCGACCACCTTTGCCGTGGAGCATGCAATGCCGCAAATCATTCACTTCCTGTTGTTGCCCGGGTTCTCGGCCATGGGTTTCATCAGTGCCCTGGAGCCACTGCGGGTGGCCAATCGTTTCAAGGGCCCACTGTATCGCTGGCAGGTGTTGAGCCTGGACGGCGGGGCGGTGCAGGCCAGCAATGGCATGTCGGTGAACGCCGATGCGGCGCTGGGGGCGGGCGAACCTGGTGGCATCCTGCTGATCGTCGCCGGTTTCGAGCCATTGGCCTGTTACGGGCCGGCGCTGCAGCAGGCGCTACGCCGCCTGGATCATGAGGGGGTTGTTCTGGGTGGCATCGATACTGGCGCGGTGGTACTGGCCGAGGCCGGCCTGCTCGACGGCCACCGCGCCACCGTGCACTGGGAGGCGCTGGAGGCGTTCAAGGAGAATTACCCGAGCCTGCAGGCCACACAGGAACTGTTCGAAATCGACCGACGGCGCATCACCTGTGCGGGCGGCACTGCCTCGATCGACCTGATGCTCGACCTGATTGCGCAATCCCATGGCAGCGAGCTGGCGGTGCAGGTTTCGGAGCAATTCGTGTTGGGCCGTATTCGGCCGCGGCAGGATCATCAGCGGATGCAGATCGCCTCTCGCTATGGCATCAGCAACCGCAAGCTGGTGCAGGTGATCGGCGAGATGGAAAAGCATACCGAGCCACCATTGAGCACATTGGAGCTGGCCGCCCGTGCCATGATCACCAGGCGTCAGCTGGAGCGCTTGTTTCGTTTGTACCTGAATGATACGCCCAGTGGCTTCTATCTTGACCTGCGTCTGGACAAGGCACGTCAGCTGCTGTGTCAGACGCAGATGAGCATCACGCAGGTCAGCGTTGCATGTGGTTTCGAGCTGCCGTCGTACTTCACCCGCCGGTACAAAAGACGCTTTGGGCGCTGTCCGCGTGAAGAACGTCAGGCGCTCAAGCCACAGCTGCCGGATCAGAACTGATCGAGGTCAGAAAGCGCCTGGAGGCGGTTTTCGACCTGTACTCGCCGTGCTTCGAAAGCCCGGGCGTCGAGTTTCGCGCCCATGTGGTCCAGTTGCAGGGCAAGGCGTGTACGTGGGGCATCCGGGTCGGTCGAACAGCACAGGTTGAAGACGATCGCCAGCGGGCTGCCGCTGTCATCCAGGTCAAATTCGATGCGCAGGTGCGAGCTGGCCGAAGTGCTGCGCAGCAGGGCGAGGTCTGGCTGTTTCAAGCCATTAAGTATGTCGTTGGCAACCCGCTCGAACTTGAGGTTGCGACGCTGGGGCGCTGGAATCCAGCCGTTGAAGACGTCTTGAAACACAGCATCCGTGGGTACGCAGTTGATGCTTTTCGTTGTCCGTTCGATCAGTTCGACACCGCTGTTTTCCAGGCCCTGCAGAAAACGGTTGAACCAGCGCTGGCCATCCTGTTGGCGATCGTGAACCTGGTTGGCCTCCAGTTGCGCCAGGCGCAGGCAGGCATGAAGGTCTTCCCAGGGTTGGTTGGCAGGTTTGGTGGGCATGCTTGTGGCCCTCGCTGCAGGCGTAGGAAGGGGAACCTGGCGCCGCTATGCGGCGCCAGGTGCAGGTCAGATGTCCAGCGCCAGGATGTCGAACGCCTGGCTGGCCAGCTTCATCCTGACGGCTTCGCGCATGGCGTCGAAGTGGCGAACACTGAACGAGCCCTGCTGCGAGGCCCGGTATACGCGGGTGTTGGACTTGTCGATGATGCGGCCAGCGGAGCCTGCGGTTTTTTCAGCCTTGTCATAGCTCAGCTGAACGCTGGTCATGTGCATGATCGGCAGGCCTTGAGGTGTCATCTCGCAGGCCGAAATCTGAATGGTGCTGGATTTGCCCGAAACGCTCACGCTGCTTTCTTCGAGCAGTTGCTGTGCCTTCGGCGTTTGCACGATCACTTCGAAGGAGCGTTTTACGCAGCGGCTCAGGCGGTGGCTGGCGCCGATCTGGACGGTGACGATCTGAGGCACCAGGGTGGCCAGCGTGTGGGTGTCCTTGTCGATTGCTTCTTCGACATGGGCGGCGCCGGTCAGCGTCCAGCCGAACTTGCCCAGGCCGTCGTTGTAGAAGTTGTACCACTCGCGCTGCTGGGTTTCCTTGTCGAACTTCTTGTTCGCCGACAGGTTCATCAGGCGCATGCCATCGAGCACGTCTTCGGCAACGCTGGCGGGTACATCCGGGGCAAAGATGCAGACGGTGTTGGCTACCATGACGGCGCGTTCTTCGCCTTCTTTCTTCAGGGCGGCAATGGCGCTGTTCATGTCGGTCTTGCTGATAGTGGAGGTCATGTCTTGGTTTCCGATCGAGTTCATCATCGGCACCTCGGGTGAGGCGCCGGGGACGCACTTTGGTTCGGATCGTCAAGACAGATAAGCCGAAAGCCTTTCCTGCCGAGGAACTCCCTTACTGCTGGCCGATGGACTGCAGGTACTCAGAGCGGTCATCGCTGCGCTGTGCCACGCAAGTGTTCCACGCCGCTTCGAACGCCTTGCTGCCCGGCTTCTCGGCGTAGGTTTCGACCTTGCAGTCGGCATCGCGCAGTTGCGCCCACAGTTTTTCGGCCGCCTCCATGCGCCCGGCCAGCGCATCTGCCTTGTCGCCTTCGTCGGCGTACTGGTCGCGAATGCGCTGTATCAGGTCGTCATACGCCGACTTCAGTTCACGCTCGGCCGTCTGCTTGTTGAACGCCGCGCAAGCGAATGTCTGCTGGTCGGTCTCGACGTTGTCGCACGGGGTGCTTTCTTCCTCGCCGGCCTGGGCGCCCGATACGACAGCCAGCAATACCAGCCATGCCATTGATTTCATCCGTTTTCTCCTCAACAAGGCTGACGAATCGGCTGGATTCTCGCTCAGCCGCCGACAAGACGATAGCTCCCTGAAGAAATGTTCATGAAACGGCCGGAAATGTCGTTATCGAGACTGTCTCTCATCGCCAGACGGCGCGCCAGAGGGCGCGATGTCGCGCATTGACGCTTTCGGCAAACCCCCTGTCGTTTTTGCATCGGGGCGCCTTTGGGCACAGGCATATGCTGGCCCCAAAGCGCCGGCAATAAGGTTTGGCGCAAACCCATTCAATAAAAGGGGACAGCCTGATGAGCCCAGCCGAACTTCACGCCGACAGCATCGTCATCGACGGCCTGATCATTGCCAAATGGAACCGCGAGCTGTTCGAGGACATGCGCAAAGGCGGGCTGACTGCGGCCAACTGCACGGTGTCGGTCTGGGAAGGCTTCAAGGCTACCGTCGACAACATCGCCGCCAGCCAGAAGCTGATCCGCGATAACAGCGACCTGGTGATGCCGGTACGCACCACCGCCGACATCCGCAAGGCCAAGGAACTGGGCAAGACCGGCATCCTCTTCGGCTTCCAGAACGCCCACGCCTTCGAAGACCAGATCGCCTACGTCGACGTGTTCAAGCAGCTGGGCGTGGGCATCGTGCAGATGTGCTACAACACCCAGAACCTGGTCGGCACCGGCTGCTACGAGCGTGACGGCGGCCTGTCGGGCTTCGGCCGCGAGATCGTTGCCGAAATGAACCGCGTCGGCATCATGTGCGACCTGTCCCACGTCGGCTCCAAGACCTCCGAAGAAGTCATCCTCGAATCGAAAAAGCCGGTCTGCTACTCGCACTGTCTGCCTTCGGGCCTGAAGGAACACCCGCGCAACAAGTCGGACGAAGAGCTGAAGTTCATCGCCGACCACGGCGGTTTCGTCGGCGTGACCATGTTCGCGCCGTTCCTGGCCAAGGGCATCGACTCGACCATCGACGATTACGCCGAAGCCATCGAGTACACCATGAACATCGTCGGTGAGGACGCCATCGGTATCGGTACCGACTTCACCCAGGGCCACGGCCAGGACTTCTTCGAGTACCTGACCCACGACAAGGGCTACGCCCGTCGCCTGACCAACTTCGGCAAGATCATCAACCCGCTGGGCATCCGCACTGTGGGCGAATTCCCCAACCTCACCGAAACCTTGCTCAAGCGCGGCCACTCCGAGCGCGTGGTGCGCAAGATCATGGGTGAGAACTGGGTCAACGTCCTCAAGGACGTGTGGGGCGAGTAAGCCGCTCTCCAAGCCTGAAAGCCCCTGCCAGCAACGCCGGGGCATCCCAATAAAAAATTTTATGGAGTTGAGTTTCCATGGCCAAGATCGCCCCGCAATTGCCAATCGAAGTAGACAGCGAGACCGGTGTCTGGACCAGCGACGCCTTGCCGATGCTGTACGTGCCGCGCCATTTCTTCGTCAACAACCACATGGGCATCGAAGAAGTCCTGGGCGCCGACAAGTACGCCGAGATCCTCTACAAGGCCGGCTACAAGTCCGCCTGGCACTGGTGTGAAAAAGAAGCCGAGTGCCACGGCCTGGAAGGCGTTGCGGTGTTCGAGCACTACATGAAGCGCCTGAGCCAGCGCGGCTGGGGCCTGTTCGAAATCCAGGACATCGACCTCGACAAGGGCACCTGCAGCGTCAAGCTCAAGCACTCCGCGTTCGTGTACGTCTATGGCAAGTGCGGCCGCAAGGTCGACTACATGTTCACCGGCTGGTTCGCCGGCGCCATGGACCAGATTCTCGCTGCCCGCGGCAGCTCGATCCGCACCGTGGCCGAACAGGTCTATGGCGGGTCGGAAGAAGGCCACGAAGATGGCCTGTTCGTTACAAAGCCGTTGTAAGCCGGAGATAGCGTCATGGCATTCGAAGCAATGTTCCAGCCGATCCAGATCGGTAAACTGACCATCCGCAACCGTGTGCTCAGCACCGCGCACGCCGAGGTCTACGCCACTGACGGCGGCATGACGACCGACCGCTACGTGAAGTACTACGAAGAAAAGGCCAAGGGCGGTATCGGCCTGGCGATCTGCGGCGGCTCGTCGGTGGTGGCCATCGACAGCCCGCAGGAGTGGTGGGCGTCGGTCAACCTGTCGACCGACCGCATCATCCCGCACTTCCAGAACCTGGCCGACGCCATGCACAAGCATGGCGCCAAGATCATGATCCAGATTACCCACATGGGCCGTCGCTCGCGCTGGGACGGCTTCAACTGGCCGACCCTGATGTCGCCGTCGGGTATCCGTGAACCCGTGCACCGCGCCACCTGCAAGACCATCGAGGTGGAAGAGATCTGGCGCGTGATCGGCAACTACGCGCAAGCTGCCCGCCGCGCCAAGGAAGGTGGCCTGGACGGCGTGGAACTGTCGGCCGTGCACCAGCACATGATCGACCAGTTCTGGAGCCCGCGGGTCAACAAGCGTACCGACGAATGGGGCGGTACCTTCGAAGGCCGCATGAAGTTCGGCCTGGAAGTACTGAAGGCCGTGCGCGCCGAAGTCGGTGACGACTTCTGCGTGGGCATGCGTATCTGTGGCGACGAGTTCCACCCCGATGGCCTCAGCCACGAGGACATGAAGCAGATCGCTGCCTACTACGACGCCACTGGCATGCTCGACTTCATCGGCGTGGTCGGTTCGGGTTGCGACACCCACAACACCCTGGCCAACGTAATCCCGAACATGAGCTACCCGCCGGAGCCGTTCCTGCACCTGGCGGCCGGTATCAAGGAAGTGGTCAAGGTCCCGGTGCTGCACGCGCAGAACATCAAGGACCCGAACCAGGCCACGCGTATCCTCGAAGGCGGCTACGTGGACATGGTCGGCATGACCCGTGCGCACATGGCTGACCCGCACCTGATCGCCAAGATCAAGATGGGCCAGATCGACCAGATCAAGCAGTGCGTCGGTGCCAACTACTGCATCGACCGCCAGTACCAGGGCCTGGATGTACTGTGCATCCAGAACGCCGCGACCTCCCGTGAATACATGGGCGTGCCGCACATCATCGAGAAGACCACCGGCGCCAAGCGCAAGGTGGTGGTGGTTGGCGCCGGCCCGGCCGGCATGGAAGCGGCCCGCGTGGCTGCCGAACGTGGCCACGACGTGACCCTGTTCGAGAAGAAGGAGCAGATCGGCGGGCAGATCACCATCGCCGCCAAGGCCCCGCAGCGCGACCAGATCGCCGGTATCACCCGCTGGTACCAGCTGGAGCTGGCGCGCCTGAAGGTCGACCTGCGCCTGGGCACCGCCGCCGACGTGGCTGCCATCCAGGACCTGCGCCCGGACATCATCGTGCTGGCGGTGGGTGGGCATTCCTTCCTGGAGCAGAACGAGCACTGGGGCGCCGCCGAAGGGCTGGTGGTCAGCAGCTGGGACGTGCTCGACGGCAAGGTTGCGCCGGGCAAGAACGTGCTGGTGTACGACACCATCTGCGAGTTCACCGGCATGTCGGTGGCTGACTTCATCGCCGACAAGGGCAGCCAGGTCGAGATCGTCACCGACGACATCAAGCCGGGTGTGGCCATGGGCGGTACTACCTTCCCGACCTACTACCGCAGCATGTACCCGAAAGAAGTGATCATGACCGGCGACATGATGCTGGAAAAGGTCTACCGCGAAGGCGACAAGCTGGTGGCGGTGCTGGAAAACGAATACACCGGTGCCAAGGAAGAGCGCGTGGTCGACCAGGTGGTGGTGGAGAACGGCGTGCGTCCTGACGAGCAGCTGTACTACGCACTGAAGGAAGGTTCGCGCAACAAAGGCCAGATCGACGTGGAGGCGCTGTTCGCCATCAAGCCACAGCCGATCCTCAGCCAGCCGGGCGAAGGCTACCTGCTGTACCGCATCGGCGACTGCGTGGCCCAGCGCAACGTGCATGCGGCGATCTACGACGCCTTGCGCCTGTGCAAGGACTTCTGATCGAGAAAAATCGTCGCCACCGGGCGCGGTCCCTGTGGGAGCGGGTTCACCCGCGAAAGCGTCAGCACAAGCAACAGAGTTGTCTGATCTGACGCATTCGCGGGTAAACCCGCTCCCACAAGGGGCCAATCCCACCTTCAGAGTGGCGCAAGAATCCAGCTGTTGTGGGAGCCTCCCATGTTGAACACCCTTCTACCTATCCTGCTGTTCGCTGCCCTTGGCCTGGCAGTGCTCGGCGCCCTGCGCCGGGTGCGCATGTGGCGGCGTGGCCGGCCGTCCAAGGTCAACCTGATCGGCGGCCTGCTGGCCATGCCGCGCCGCTACCTGGTGGACCTGCACCATGTGGTCGAGCGCGACAAGTACATGTCCAAGACCCACGTGGCCACCGCTGGCGGCTTCGTGCTGTCGGCCGTACTGGCGATCCTGGTGCACGGCTTCGGCCTGCAGAGCAAGATCCTCGGCTACGCGTTGCTGGTGGCCACGGTGATCATGTTCAGCGGCGCCATCTTCGTCTTCAAGCGCCGCCTCAACCCGCCTTCGCGCCTGTCCAAGGGCCCGTGGATGCGCCTGCCGAAGAGCCTGCTGGCGTTTGCCGTGAGCTTCTTCATCGCCACCTTGCCGGTCGCCGGCATCCTGCCGGCCAACACCGGTGGCTGGGTGATGGTGGGCATTCTCGGCCTGGGCGTGCTGTGGGGCGTGTCGGAGCTGTTCTTCGGCATGACCTGGGGCGGCCCGATGAAACACGCCTTCGCCGGTGCCCTGCACCTGGCCTGGCACCGTCGCGCCGAACGCTTCGGCGGCGGCCGTTCCACCGGCCTCAAGCCGCTGGACCTGGAAGACCCGAACGCGCCGCTGGGCGTGGAAAAGCCGGTGGACTTCACCTGGAACCAGCTGCTGGGCTTCGACGCCTGCGTGCAGTGCGGTAAATGCGAAGCCATGTGCCCGGCCTTTGCCGCCGGCCAGCCGCTGAACCCGAAAAAGCTCATCCAGGACATGGTCATCGGCCTGGCCGGTGGCACCGACGCGCAGTTCGCCGGCAGCCCATACCCGGGCAAACCGATCGGTGAGCATGGCGGCCACCCGCACCAGCCGATCGTCAATGGCCTGGTCGACGCCGAAACGCTGTGGTCGTGCACCACCTGCCGTGCCTGCGTCGAGGAATGCCCGATGATGATCGAGCACGTCGATGCCATCGTCGACATGCGCCGTCACCTCACCCTGGAAAAAGGCGCTACCCCGAACAAGGGCGCCGAAGTGCTGGACAACCTGATCGCTACCGACAACCCGGGCGGCTTCGCCCCTGGTGGGCGCATGAACTGGGCCGCCGACCTCAACCTGCAACTGCTGTCGGAGGTGAAAACCACCGAGGTGCTGTTCTGGGTCGGTGACGGCGCCTTCGACATGCGCAACCAGCGCACCCTGCGCTCGTTCGTCAAGGTGCTCAAGGCGTCGGGCGTGGACTTTGCCGTGCTCGGCCTGGAAGAGCGCGACAGCGGCGACGTGGCGCGCCGTCTGGGCGATGAGGCGACCTTCCAGCAACTGGCCAAACGCAATATCCAGACCCTGGCCAAGTACAAGTTCCAGCGCATCGTCACCTGCGACCCGCACAGCTTCCATGTGCTGAAGAACGAGTACGGCGCCCTGGGCGGGGACTATCAGGTGCAGCACCACAGCACCTACATCGCCGAACTGATCGCGGCCAACAAGCTCAACCTCGGCCAGCACAAGGGCGGCAGCGTCACCTACCACGACCCGTGCTACCTGGGCCGTTACAACGGTGAGTACGAAGCTCCGCGTGCCGTGCTCAAGGCCCTGGGTATCGAAGTGCGCGAGATGCAGCGCTCGGGCTTCCGTTCCCGTTGCTGCGGCGGTGGTGGCGGTGCGCCGATCACCGACATCCCTGGCAAGCAGCGTATCCCGGACATGCGCATGGACGACATCCGCGAGACCGAGGCCGAGCTGGTAGCTGTGGGTTGCCCACAGTGCACCGCCATGCTCGAAGGTGTGGTCGAACCGCGCCCGCAGATCAAGGACCTGGCCGAACTGGTGGCCGACGTGCTGATCGAAGAGGACGCGCCCTCTGCCCCAAAGCCGCAAACGGCCAAACGTGAACCCGCGGAGGTGCACTGATGAGCGACATTATCCGCCGCGACCCACGCGCCGAGTGGATCGCCCGTAACCGTCTGCACCCGCTGCATGCAGCGATGCAGACGCAGCAGACCAGCTGGATGGGGCCCAACGGCCTAATCCGCAAGAACCCCCATGCGATTGCCGCAGGCTTCATCGGCCCGGCCGGCATCAAGCGCATCGACCGCAGCGGCGCCCAGCAGGGCACCGCCGTGGGCGGACGACGCACGGCGGCGGCCGAGGTCAAGCTGCCGCTGCACCAGGTGCCGGCGCCGGCGTTCTACATCGCCGTGGTGCCGGACATGGTCGGTGGCCGCCTGAGCAGCCACGACCGCGACCTGCTCGGCCTGGCCCACAGCCTGGCCGGCAGCGACGGTGCAGTGCTGGCAGTGGTGTTTGGCGAGCACAAGGAAAGCAACTTTTCCACAGCCGGGGTCGACCGCCTGCTGGTCATCGAAGGCGAGGCTTTCGAAGGTTATGCACCGGAGCAACTGGTACAAGGCCTTCGGGCTGTGGATAACCAGTTCACCCCGCGCCACTGGCTGCTGCCCGACAGCCGCACCGGTGGTGGCGAACTGGGCCGGCGCCTGGGCGCGGCACTGGGTGAGCGCCCGGCGACGCGGGTATGGCAGGTCAAGGACGGCCAGTGCATCGGCCGTGCCGGTGCCGGCCAGCAAGACCTGCAGCGCGCCGTACCACGCTTGATCCTGGCGGCGGCCGAGTGCGCCGAGCCAGTCAGCGAAACCCGTCACGAAGCGCTGCCCGTGGAGTTGTCCACAAGCGTGGCGCGTAGCCTGTCGCGCATCGAAGACCTCGGTTCGGTGGCCGTGGACCCGGCCACCATTGCCATGGCCGAAGCCGAGTTCATCGTCTCGGGCGGCAACGGGGTCAAGGACTGGGACCTGTATCACAAGGCCACCGCGGCCCTTGGCGCCACCGAAGGCGCCTCGCGGGTGGCGGTGGACGACGGCTTCATGCCGCGCAACCGCCAGGTGGGTGCCACTGGTACCTGGGTTACCGCGCGGGTCTACGTGGCTGTGGGTATCTCGGGCGCGATCCAGCACCTGCAGGGCATCGGCGCCTGCGACAAGGTGGTGGCGATCAACATGGATCCGGGCTGCGACATGATCAAACGGGCCGACCTGTCGGTAATTGGCGACAGTTCGGCGATTCTCCAGGCACTGATCGAGGCTGTGGACAACTACCGCAGCGGCGGCCAGCGCGACGCGGCATAAGGGCACGAGCATGAGTACGAAAGTGATCAGCCTGGTTTCCATCGGTGCCCACCCCAGCTCCGGCCGCGCTCGCCGCGCCGAGCAGGATGCGCGCGCCGTGGAGCTGGGTTTGCAGCTGGCTGGGGATAACTTGCAGGTGGTGCATGCCGGCGACCCACGGGAAGAGGCGCTGCGCGCCTACCTGGGGATGGGTCTGGACCATCTGGATGTGCTGGAGCAGCCGGCTGGTGCCGACGTGCTGGGCGTGCTCGGGGATTACCTGCGCGATGCCGGGGCACAGCTGGTGCTGACCGGTAGCCAGGCCGAGACCGGCGAAGGGTCGGGCATGTTGCCGTTTCTGCTGGCCGAAAAGCTCGGCTGGCCGCTGATTGTGGGGTTGGCTGAAGTGGAGTCGATCGACAACGGCACCGCCCAGGTATTGCAGGCGCTGCCGCGCGGTCAGCGGCGTCGGCTGAAGGTGCGCCTGCCGTTGCTGGCGACTGTGGATAACGCTGCGCCCAAGCCGCGCCAGAGTGCTTTCGGGCCGGCGCGTCGGGGTGTTCTGGCGGCACGCAACGTGGCTATCGTCGAGGACGAACTGCTGGCCGAAGCCGAACTGCAGCCAGCCCGCCCACGGCCCAAGCGGCTGAAGGTGATCAAGGCCAAGAGCGGTGCCGACCGGATGAAGGCGGCGACGGCCAAGGCCAGTGGCGGCGGTGGCAAGGTGTTGAAGGACGTTTCTCCACAGGAAGGCGCCGAGGCCATCCTCAAGCTGCTGGTGGAAGAGGGCGTGCTGCGCTAGAGCCTCACGCGGTGCCGGTGTAGGAGCGGCCTTGTGTCGCGATGGGCTGCGCAGCAGCCCCCGGCAATCTTGACTCGTAGTCGAGATCCTGGGGCCGCGCTGCGGCCCATCGCGACACAAGGCCGCTCCTACATTCCATACACAGCCTCGATCGGGCGCTTTTGCCCACCAAATCTGTTCGCCAAGGTGTGGATAAAGTGTTGGCGCATGGCCGCAGCCCTTGTATCACGTGGCTCCCAAGCTTTTGATCAAAAAACGATCAGTCTTATCCCTGCCTTCGCATGCAACGCGCGGCAGCCCTCCTGATTTTGCCCACAATCGCTGTTAGCCGGTCTGTGGATAATCTGTTTGATAGCGCCTGTAGGCCTTATATTTAAGGGCCTCGGTACACTTGCTCAAAAAATGATCAAGTCCGGGTGAGGTCTTCTCTTTCTTCGGAAATCATGCTCTTGAGTCGCTTATCCACAGCTCGATCGAAGAGCATCCATTGGTTGCCCACAAACTCTGTTGGTGTCTCTGTGGACAAAGTGTTCGCGGAGGCCGCCAAGCCTTTATTAGCAAGGCTTTCAAAGGTTTGATCAAAAAATGTTCAATTTGCGATACCAGATAGCGAAACACCGTCGGCGAGCATTTTCCACGTTGGCTGTGTGTAAGCCTCGGGATAACTAATAGCTACCCGTCATTTTTGCCAGTTTCGTATCGATTTCAATGCTCTTAGGATCAAGGCAGGCCTTTTAGAGGTTTCGCTATGAGTTTGGTGCTTTTGCTGGCAGTCGACAGGCAGCGTTCTGTTCTCAGCGGGTTGGATAGCATCGGTAGGGTGTACACGGCCTACGGGTATTTCGCTATCCAGGGCGGACCGATAAGTGCGTTCTGTGGCGAGCCGATAGATCCCCTGACAGGTTGCTACCCTTTGGGTAATGGTCATCGCCAGTACAATCCGAAGCTCATGCGTTTACAGTCGCCAGATGAATACAGCCCGTTCGGTGAAGGCGGGCTCAATGTGTACATGTATTGTAAAGGCGACCCTGTAAACCGCCACGATCCCAGTGGCTCCATTCCTTTATGGTTGCCGCAGGCGCAGCGCGCTCTGACAGCAATTTTGCATGTGGTTTCGCCGTTGGCAATCATGCTCGGCCCACCCCCAAAAGGCGGCCTTGCGACAAATGCCTCGCGCATGGCACTAGCGGGGTCTGGTACTAGCGTCGTAGGTGCTGGTCTTGGGCTCGCCGGAGTTGGTGCAGCTCCCTATGTCTCTGCCGCAGGAACCGGACTGCTGATGACTGGTGCAGGTATCCGTCTGGCTAAATCATTATGGGATAAGCGATCAGCGCTTTGGCACGGTACCAAGAAAAACTTCAGATCGAATTTGAGAACGATTTTCAAGGTGCAAGTTAAGAAAAAGAAGCGCAGGGTGGCGCCGCCAAGCGGCTCACCAAGGAAAGCGGTAGGATCGGTTTATACGATCGAGCACGAACTCGAAGAGATCAGCGGGAAGAGTTCCTCATCGACTGTTCCAGATCTCGCACCATCCCTACAGGATATCCGGGAAGTCTAGTCAGAAAACCAAGCCTGTGAATTATCCACAGGCTTGGTTGGCGTGTATCACTGCGCCTGAACTTCCTTCAGATACGCCGCCGGCTCCGCCCCCAGGTTGTTCAGCAAGCGCTGGCTGTACCAGTCAATGAAGTTGACCACGCCAAACTCGTAGGTCTTCGAGTATGGCCCAGGCTGGTACGCAGTGGAGTTGATACCACGCTGGTTTTCCTCGGCCAGGCGACGGTCCTGGTCGTTGGTGGCGTCCCACACCTTGCGCATGTTCTCGGGGTTGTAGTCCACACCCTCCACGGCATCCTTGTGCACCAGCCACTTGGTGGTGACCATGGTTTCCTGGGCGCTGATCGGCCACACGGTGAACACGATCATGTGGTCGCCCATGCAGTGGTTCCAGGAGTGCGGCAGGTGCAGGATGCGCATCGAGCCCAGGTCCGGGTTCTGGATACGACCCATCAGCTTCTGGCAGGCCTGCTTGCCGTCCATGGTCATCGACACGGTGCCCTTGAGCAGTGGCATGCGCACGATACGGTTACGCAGGCCATGGCTCTTGTGCAGGTACGGGATCTTCTCGGCTTCCCAGGCGGCGGCGGAGGCGGCCACGTGGTCCTTGAATTCCTGGCTGGCGCGTGGGTCGTTGGTGTCGTCCCATTCCAGCAGGGTTTGCAGCAGCTCCGGGTGCGAACCGTTGCAGTGGTAGCACTCGCGGTTGTTTTCCAGCACCAGCTTCCAGTTGGCCTTTTCCATCAAGGTGGTCTGCACCGCCACCTTGGTGTTTTCCATGTCGTACGGTTCCATGTAGTGGTCCAGGGTGGCCAGGAACTCGTCGATGGCAGGCGGGTTTTCCGCCAGGCTGATGAAGATGTAGCCGCCGGCGACCTTCACGTTCACAGGCTTCAGGCCATACTGGTTCATGTCGAAGTCGGCACCCATTTCGGTACCGGCGAACAGCAGGCGGCCGTCCAGCTCGTAGGTCCACTGGTGGTACGGGCAGACCAGCTTGGCCACCTTGCCCTTGTCGCTGACGCACAGGCGCGAACCGCGGTGGCGGCAGACGTTGTGGAAGGCGTGCACCTTACCTTCGGCGCCACGCACCACGATGATCGGGTTCTTGCCGATCTGCAGGGTGATGTAGTTGCCCTTGGCCGGGATCTCGCAGGTCATGCCGGCGATCAGCCACTCCTTGTGGAAGATCTCCTGCATGTCGATCTGGAACAGACGCTCGTCGGTGTAGAAAGGCTGGGGCAGCGAGTAGGTGCGCTCGCGGGTCTGCAACATCTCGGCGGTGGCCTTGCGTGCAGGTTCCAGTGGATCGCCCAGGCTCAGGGTTGCGGTGACGTCCATCGTGTATTCCTCGGGGCCGTGTGCGGCCGGCAAAAGGTGGCTAATCGTTGTTGTGGTGCCGCAAGGCTGCTTATCAAGAAACAGCTAGTTGTTTTGCCGTGGAGTGTGCGTCCGAAGGCGTCATGAACCGTATCCATGGGCGACATGGCCGATTTGAATTACGACGCGCCAGCCCTTGCAGCGCGGGGCTGGTCGCGATAAGCACGCCGATGTCGCTGGCAGGAATGTACGTCGTCTTCAGCTTGCGCATTATCCAAGCCATAAAAAGGCCAATAGTCGGCTGCTGGAGATGAACATGTCCGATACCTTCCTCAATCCGGTCACTACCCAGACCTGGGCCAACGGCCGCCACATCGTGCGCTGCGTCAAGGTCATCCAGGAGACCTGGGACGTGCGCACGTTCTGCTTCATGGCCGATCAGCCGATCATGTTCTTCTTCAAGCCGGGGCAGTTCGTCACCCTGGAGCTGGAGATCGAAGGCAAGCCGGTGATGCGTTCCTACACCATCTCCAGTTCACCGTCGGTGCCCTACAGCTTCTCGATCACCGTCAAGCGTGTACCGGGCGGCCTGGTGTCCAACTTCCTCCACGACACCATGCACGAAGGCGCCGAGCTGCCGGTGCACGGTCCGGTGGGGCTGTTCAACGCTATCGATTTCCCGGCGCAGAAGGTGCTTTACCTCTCGGGCGGTGTCGGGATCACCCCGGTCATGTCGATGGCGCGCTGGTTCTACGACACCAACGGCAATGTCGACATGGTGTTCGTGCACAGCGCCCGTTCGCCGAAGGACATCATTTACCACCGCGAGCTGGAGCAGATGGCCTCGCGCATCCCCAATTTCAGCCTGCACATCATTTGTGAAAAGCATGGCCTGGGTGAGCCGTGGGCGGGTTATCGCGGTTACCTCAACCAGCGCCTGATGGAGCTGATCGCGCCGGACTACATGGACCGCGTGGTGTTCTGCTGCGGCCCGACGCCATACATGACTGCGGTCAAGCGCATGCTCGAAGCGGTCGGCTTCGACATGAAGAACTATCACGAGGAATCGTTTGGCGCGACGCCGCCCGAGGCCAAGGCCGATGCGGTGGAGCATGCCGAGCAGGCTGCCGACGCGCCGGAACTGGATGCGGCCGATCTCAACCTGGTGGAGTTCATCGGCAGCGAGAAGAGCATCCGCATCGCCCCGGGCGAGACTGTGCACGCGGCGGCGGCCAAGGTTGGCCTGATGATCCCGAAAGCCTGCGGCATGGGCATTTGCGGCACCTGCAAGGTGCTCAAGCTGGGCGGCGAAGTGGAGATGGAGCACAACGGCGGCATTACCGAAGAGGACGAAGCCGAGGGCTACATCCTGTCGTGCTGCAGCGTGCCGAAAGGGGATGTGCGGATCGATTACTGATCCGGGAATGCAGGGGGCTGCCTTGCAGCCCATCGCGACACAAGGCCGCTCCCACAAAGGCGCCGGTTACATCGGCCAATGTGGGAGCGGCCTTGTGTCGCGAAAGGGCCGCAAAGCGGCCCCGGCTTTTTAAAGTCAGGTACGGAACCGCGCCACCAACCCATTCAGATCCACAGCCAACCGCGACAACTCCGCACTCGCCGCACTGGTCTGATGCGCCCCGGTAGCACTCTGCACCGACAGGTCATTGATGTTCACCAGGTTGCGGTCCACTTCCCGCGCCACCTGCGCCTGTTCTTCCGCCGCGCTGGCAATCACCAGGTTACGCTCGTTGATCTGCGCCACCGCCCCGGCGATGGTGTCCAGCGCCATGCCTGCGCCACGGGCAATGTTCAGGGTGGATTCGGCACGCTCGGTGCTGGTGCGCATCGATTCCACCGCTTCTTCCGTACCGCCCTGGATACTGCCGATCATCCGCTCGATCTCGCTGGTCGACTGCTGGGTACGATGAGCCAGCGCCCGCACCTCATCAGCCACCACGGCAAAGCCCCGGCCCGCCTCACCGGCACGTGCCGCCTCGATCGCGGCGTTCAGCGCCAGCAGGTTGGTCTGGTCGGCCAGGCCACGGATCACGTCCAGCACCTTGCCGATATCGCGCGACTGTTCGGCCAGGTGAGTGATCAGTTTGGCAGTGGCCTGCACATCGCCGCTCATGCGCTCGATGGCACCCACGGTCTCCATCACCAGGTCACGTCCATCACCGGTGGAGCGGCTGGCTTCACTGGACGCTTCCGAGGTGCTCACGGCATTGCGCGCCACTTCTTCCACAGCGCTGGTCATTTCAGTTACCGCAGTGGCAGCCTGCTCGATCTCGTTGTTCTGCTGCTGCAGGCCACGGGCACTTTCGTCGGTGACGGCATTCAACTCTTCGGCTGCCGAGGCTAGCTGGGTGGCGGAACCGGCGATCTGTTGCAGGGTATCGCGCAGCTTGTCCTGCATGCGGGCCATGGCACGCAGCAGGCGGGCGGCTTCGTCAGTGCCTTCGGCGCGGATGACGTGGGTCAGGTCACCGTCGGCGACCTGTTCGGCGCTTTTGAGTGCTTCTTCGATCGGCTTGACGATGCTGCGAGTCAGCAGGAAGGCGCAGACGAAAGTCAGCACGGTGGCGGCGACCAGCAGGCCGATCACCAGGGCGAAGGCAGCGGCGTACTGGTTGGCGGCCTTCTCGTTGGTGGCGCGGGTCTGGTCGGTGTTGATGCGCACCAGGGTGTCCATGACCTTGTTGATCTGTTCGGAGTTGGCCAGCAGGTCGCGGTTGAGCAGGTCGCGCAGTTCGTCGACGCGGTCGGCCTGGCTCAGGCTGCGCATGCGCGACTCAAGTTGACGGTACTGGTTGAGCAACTGGCCGTACTGGTCGAATGCAGCCTGTTCGTCGGCGGCGCCGATCATCGGCAGGTAGGCCTGGCGTGCACGGTCGATCTGGCTGTTGCGTTCGTCCAGCAGGCTCAGGGTCTCGCGCTGGGTCGCCGGCTCGCGGTTGAGCAGCAGGCGGTAGGAGAGGGTGCGCATGCGCAGGTTCAGGGCGGTGAGTTCGTCGAGGATCTTGATGCTGGGCACGCTGACCTGTTCGATGACGACGCCGGCCTGGCGGATGTTGCCCATCTGGATGAGGGAGAAGATGCCGAGGCCAAGCATCAGCAGGCCGATGAGCGCGAAGCCGAGCAGCGCGCGCGGGGCGATGTTCATATTACGTAGAGACATGAAGGGACGATCCAGGCAAAGGGAAAAGGGTGCGCAAAGTGCGACAGAACATGACTTGCCGGGCTATCGGTTGTGACTGCTCAGTCTTGAGTGCTGTTGGCGAAAATTGTGAGGTTGCTAACCTTTTCCTGACCGGCGGTTGACCCATGTCGGAACAAGGGGGTGGTTCCTCTGTCAATCTGCGGGTTAGACACCTTGTGAATCCGATATTTAATGGCGATGGGCCGCACTTTTCTTTATCGTGTGCGCCCCTCGCAACAACCTGAGATAGACCCATGCTGGAAGCTTCCCTGAACCAAATCGAGCAACTGGTCAGCGACCTGATGCAGAAGAACGCTCAACTCACCGAGCAGAACACCGTCCTCGGCCAGGAACTGGCCCAGGCCAAGGAAGAGAACGAAACCCTGCAGCTGTCGCTGATGGAGCAGGAAGAGAAGAACGGCAGCACCGCCGCACGTCTGCAGGCCCTGCTCGAGCGCGCCAACGCTGGCGTCGTAGGCGCATGACACTGCGAGCGCAGCCGATCAATGTCGTGTCGATCCTCGGCAACGACTATTCGATCAAGGCGCCTGAAGGCCAGGAAGCGACCCTGGCCCAGGCCGTGCAGATGCTCAACACCGCCCTGGCCCAGACCAAGCGTCAGTACCCGACCCTGATCGGCGAAAAGCTGCTGGTGCTGGCCGCGCTGAACCTGTGTTCGCGGCAGATCGAACTGCAGGATGAGCACCGCAAGACGCTGGAGCGTACCCAGGCGCAGATCGACGCCACGGTGGACGCCATCGTGCGAACCATAGCCGAACAATAAGGCCTTGCATCGACCTCTGTGGGAGCGGGTTCACCCGCGAATGCGTCAGTGCATTCAGCATCGCATTCGCGGGTAAACCCGCACCCGCAGGGCATATGATTGCTTCAGATCACTGGATTAACTGGATACGCAAGTGTATACACTTTCCGCAGAACAATAATTATGCGGGGAGTAGGGCATGCGTATCTGGCGCAAGAGCATCCAGTGGCAGTTGATCACCAGCATGGGCGCCGCCCTGCTGGCGAGCATCCTGGTGGTGGTCATCATTTTCACGGTGGCGCTAAACCGCCTCACCGAACGCTACCTGGTCGATACCGCGCTGCCCGCCAGCATCGAGGCCATCCGCAACGACATCGAGCGCATGCTCGGCCAGCCGCTGGTGGCGGCGGCGGATATTGCCGGCAACACCCTGCTGCGCGACTGGCTTGCCGCCGGTGAAGACCCTGCCCAGGCCGCTCCATTCATCGAATACCTGACCGCCGCCAAGCAGCGCAACCAGGCCTTCACCACCTTGTTCGTCTCGACCGAAACCGGCCACTACTACAACGAGAATGGACTGGACCGTACCCTCAGCCGCAGCAACCCCAAGGACAAATGGTTCTACGGCTACATCGACAGCGGTGCCGAACGCCTGATCAACATCGACATCGACGGTGCCACCGGCGAGCTCGCGCTGTTCATCGACTATCGAGTGGAAAAGAATGGCCAACTGGTCGGTGTGGCTGGCATGGGCCTGCGCATGACCGAACTGTCGAAGCTGATCCATGACTTCAAATTTGGCGAGCACGGCAAGGTGTTCCTGGTGCGTAACGATGGCCTGATCCAGGTTCATCCGGACGCTGCCTTCAGCGGCAAACGCCAGCTCCCCGAACAGCTCGGCGCGGATGCCGCCAAGGCGCTGATGACCGGCGGCGAAGGCCTGCGCAGCAGCCGCTTCAGCCGTGACGGCGAAAGCTACCTGGCGCTCGGCCTGCCCCTGCGCGACCTCAACTGGACCCTGGTGGCCGAGGTGCCGGAGGAGGAAATCTACGCGCCAATGCACCAGGCGGTATGGCTGACCAGCCTGATCGGTGGTGCCGTGGCCCTGGTGTCGCTGCTGCTGGTGGTGCTGCTGGCGCGTGGCCTGGTGCGGCCGATCCGCCGCGTCACAGCGGCGCTGGTACAGATTGGCAGCGGCGCGGGTGACCTCAGCCACCGGCTGGACGATTCACGCCAGGACGAACTGGGCGACCTGGCGCGTGGCTTCAACCGCTTCCTCGACAGCCAGCGCCGGTTGATCGGCGAGGTATTGCACACTTCCGAGCGGCTGCACCTGGCGGTCGAGCAGGTGACACAGGTGGTGGACAACACCGCCGAGCGTTCCGGGCGCCAGCAGGAAATGACAGAAATGGTCGCTACCGCCGTGCACGAAATGGGTTTGACCGTGCAGGACATTGCCCGCAATGCCGGTGATGCGGCCCAGGCCTCGCAATCGGCGAGGGACGAAGCCCTGCAGGCGCGTGAAGTGGTGCAACGCTCGATCCGTGGTATAGAGGGGATGTCGGATGATATCGGCAAGGCGGCCGATGCAGTCAGCCAGCTGGCCGATGAAGTGGCCTCGATCGACGAAGTTCTAGCGGTTATTCGTAGCATTTCCGAGCAAACCAACCTGCTGGCGCTGAATGCTGCCATCGAAGCGGCAAGGGCAGGGGAGATGGGCCGTGGGTTTGCCGTGGTGGCCGATGAGGTGCGTACTTTGGCCCGGCGCACCCAGCTGTCCACCGACGAAGTGCAGCAGATGATTCACCGCTTGAAGCAGGGCGCGGGTTCGGCGGTGAGTTCGATGCAGGCGGGGCAGCAGGCGACGGGTAGCGGGGTGGAGTCGAGCCAGCGCACCGGGGCGTCATTGGGGGCGATCACTGACCAGGTGGAGCACATCAGCGACATGAACCATCAGGTGGCTACTGCGACCGAAGAGCAGTCGGCGGTGACCGAGGAGATCAACCGTACGGTGCAGGGGATTTCCGACCTGGCGCGGGAGACCGCGGCGGAGGTGCAAGGGTGTCGCGAGGAATGCCTGGCATTGCGTGGTTTGGCTAACGATCTGGCGCAGCAGATGAATGGCTTCAGATTATGATCGACTCATGGGGTGCGGCAAAAGACCTGGCAGCTTTGTAAGGGAGCAACGCAGTCGATAGACGCGTTACTGGCTTGATGTAGCTCACCCCAGAATGTTGAATCACGATACTGGGGTGAGCCAATTATTCAGCCGAGCAATGCTATTGCTCACTGCGGCTCATTAATATAAAAATCGATGTAGGCATCGCCGTCGGAGAATACTTCGATCGCTGCAAATACGCTTGGGTTTTCAATCATCACGCCTTCAAACTCGAATTTCGGCTGCGAGGTATAGATCGAGATAACGCCGACGTCATGCACGGTGTAGGGTTTTTCGTTGGCGTAGATAGTTGCACCGACATGAGTGGTACGTTTGCCGGCACGCCGCTTCAGCGGTTGCTGGATACGGCCCAGCTTGTAGGTTTTGCTTGCTGCCGCCTGGTTACCTGATACAGAGATACTGGCGACTCTGCCGATAACGGCGTTGGTCTCCGAAGCGGCTTGCACGATGTCACCCACCTTTACCGAAGCAAGGGCTTTGGCGGCTTCTGCGTTACCCGCGATTTCGACACTTTCGTTTTCGTACTGGAATTTCAAAGTGGCGCTCATGGTCTGGTCCCTCTTGGAATACAGGTATCTTGAGAAGTACATGTCCTTCTAGAGCCAGTTTCATTTATCGGAACTTAAAGCGTAACTGGTATTTTTACCAGTTGCGAAAAACAGGGTCCGTAATTAAGCCGACTTTACGCAGCCGGCCCGTTTAACGGGGTAGGCCAAACTGCGCACCAGAGACCGGCCTGGTAGCGACACGCATCGCTGCGAGGCCGGTCGGTTTCATGCAGCGATAATCGCCCGGATATCCGCCGCCAGCTCGCGCACCCGCTCTTCCTCGGTATCCCACGAGCACATGAACCGCGCCCCGCCGCTACCAATGAAGGTATAGAACCGCCATCCCCTGCCGCGCAGTGCCTCGATCGCGTGTTCCGGCATCTGCAGGAACACCCCGTTGGCTTCAACCGGGAACATCAGCTCCACCCCCGGCAAGTCACTCACCAGCGAGGCGAGCAACTGTGCGCAGTGGTTGGCATGCGCGCCATGGCGCAGCCAGGCGCCATCTTCCAGCAGGCCCACCCAAGGCGCCGACAGGAAGCGCATCTTCGATGCCAGTTGCCCGGCCTGCTTGCAGCGGTAGTCGAAGTCCTCGGCCAGTTGGCGGTTGAAGAACAGGATCGCCTCGCCCACCGCCATGCCGTTCTTGGTGCCGCCAAAGCACAGCACATCGACGCCAGCCTTCCAGGTCAGCTCTGCCGGGCTGCAGCCCAGGAACGAACAGGCATTGCTGAAGCGGGCGCCGTCCATGTGCAGGTTCAGCCCCAGCTCCTTGCAGGTGGCGCTGATCGCTTTCAGCTCGTCGGGGCGATAGACGGTGCCCACCTCGGTGGCCTGGGTAATGGTCACCACCCGTGGCTTGGGGTAGTGGATGTCCTGGCGCTTCAGCGCCACTTCGCGGATCGACTGTGGTGTCAGCTTGCCGTTGACGCTGGGCGCGGTCAGCAGTTTGGAGCCGTTGGAGAAGAACTCCGGCGCACCGCACTCGTCGGTTTCGACGTGGGCGGTCTCGGAACAGATAACGCTGTGGTAGCTCTGGCACAGCGAGGCCAGGGCCAGGGAGTTGGCGGCGGTGCCGTTGAAGGCGAAGAACACCTCGCAGTCGGTTTCGAACAGCTTGCGGAAGTATTCCGCGGCGCGTTCGGTCCACTGGTCGTCGCCGTAGGCGCGGTCGTGGCCATGGTTGGCCTTTTCCATCGCTGCCCAGGCTTCGGGGCAGATGCCGGAATAGTTGTCGCTGGCGAATTGTTGGCTCTTATCTGTCATGACACTGTCCTGTGAACGACGCAGAACAGCACTCTAAACCATCGATTCAGCAGTTGCCTATACAAGCGGTGCAGCGTTTGATTTCGGCATTGCCTGTACTGGCCTCTTCGCGGCTAAAGCCGCTCCCACAGGGAGATTGCAAGCATTGAGGCACCGCCGTACCTGTGGGAGCGGGTTCACCCGCGAAAGGGCCGGCACGGTCAACACAAAAGCGAATGTCGTAAACGCGCCATTGCAAGGCGTGCGCAGGCATCTGACCCGCCCCGGCCAGTCATAACATCGCCACAAAGGGCCACAGTGCCCCACGACAAAAAATGATCGCTGCCGGGAGATACACGATGTTCAGCAAGCAAGACCAGATCCAGGGTTACGACGATGCACTGCTGGCGGCGATGAATGCCGAAGAACAGCGCCAGGAAGACCACATCGAGCTGATCGCCTCGGAAAACTACACCTCCAAGCGCGTGATGCAGGCCCAAGGCAGCGGCCTGACCAACAAGTACGCCGAAGGCTACCCGGGCAAGCGCTACTACGGTGGCTGCGAGCACGTGGACAAGGTAGAAGCCCTGGCCATCGAGCGCGCCAAGCAGCTGTTCGGTGCCGACTACGCCAACGTCCAGCCGCACTCCGGCTCCTCGGCCAACGGTGCCGTCTACCTGGCCCTGCTGCAGGCTGGTGACACCATCCTCGGCATGAGCCTGGCCCACGGCGGCCACCTGACCCACGGCGCCAAGGTGTCGTCCTCGGGCAAGCTGTACAACGCTGTGCAATACGGCATCGACACCAACACCGGCCTGATCGACTACGACGAAGTCGAGCGCCTGGCTGTCGAGCACAAGCCGAAAATGATCGTTGCCGGCTTCTCGGCCTACTCCAAGACCCTCGACTTCCCACGCTTCCGCGCCATCGCCGACAAGGTCGGTGCGCTGCTGTTCGTCGACATGGCCCACGTAGCCGGCCTGGTTGCCGCTGGCCTGTACCCGAACCCGATCCCGTTCGCCGATGTGGTTACCACCACCACCCACAAGACCCTGCGCGGCCCACGTGGCGGCCTGATCCTGGCCAAGTCGAACGAAGAGATCGAGAAGAAACTGAACGCCGCGGTGTTCCCTGGCGCCCAGGGCGGCCCGCTGATGCACGTTATCGCCGCCAAGGCCGTGTGCTTCAAGGAAGCACTGGAGCCTGAATTCAAGGCCTACCAGCAACAAGTGATCGAAAACGCCCAGGCCATGGCCCAGGTGTTCATCGACCGCGGCTACGATGTGGTTTCTGGTGGCACCGACAACCACCTGTTCCTGGTCAGCCTGATCCGCCAGGGCCTCACCGGCAAAGATGCCGACGCCGCCCTGGGCCGCGCGCACATCACCGTCAACAAGAACGCGGTGCCGAATGACCCGCAGTCGCCATTCGTCACCTCGGGCCTGCGTATCGGCACCCCGGCCGTCACCACCCGCGGCTTCAAGGTCGCTCAGTGCGTGGCCCTGGCCGGCTGGATCTGCGACATCCTCGACAACCTCGGTGACGCAGACGTCGAAGCCGATGTGGCGAAGAACGTCGCGGCCCTGTGCGCAGATTTCCCTGTTTACCGCTGAGTGGAGTCACACACCATGCAACGTTACTCGGGCTTCGGCCTTTTCAAGCACTCCCTCAGCCACCACGAGAACTGGCAGCGCATGTGGCGCACGCCAACCCCTAAAAAGGTCTACGACGTGGTTATCGTCGGCGGTGGCGGCCATGGCCTGGCCACGGCCTACTACCTGGCCAAAGAACACGGCATCACCAACGTTGCCGTGATCGAGAAGGGCTACCTGGGCGGCGGCAACACCGCCCGTAACACCACCATCGTGCGTTCCAACTACCTGTGGGACGAGTCGGCGCACCTGTACGAGCATGCCATGAAGCTGTGGGAGGGCCTGTCCCAGGACCTCAACTACAACGTGATGTTCTCCCAGCGCGGCGTGTACAACCTGTGCCACACCCTGCAGGACATGCGTGACTCCGAGCGCCGGGTCAGCGCCAACCGCCTGAACGGCGTGGATGGCGAGCTGCTCAACACTGCCCAGGTCGCGGCCGAGATCCCTTACCTGGACTGCTCGAAGAACACCCGCTACCCGATCCTCGGTGCCACCGTGCAGCGCCGTGGCGGCGTGGCGCGTCACGACGCCGTGGCCTGGGGCTTTGCCCGTGCCGCCGACGCCCTGGGCGTGGACCTGATCCAGCAGACCGAAGTGATCGGCTTCCGCAAGGAAAACGGCGCGGTCATCGGTGTGGAAACCAACAAAGGCTTCATCGGCGCCAAGCGCGTCGGCGTGGTCACCGCCGGTAACTCCGGGCACATGGCCAAGCTGGCCGGCTTCCGCCTGCCGCTGGAATCGCACCCGCTGCAAGCACTGGTATCCGAGCCGATCAAGCCGATCATCGACAGCGTGATCATGTCCAACGCCGTGCACGGCTACATCAGCCAGTCCGACAAGGGCGACCTGGTGATCGGTGCCGGTATCGACGGCTGGGTCGGCTATGGCCAGCGCGGTTCGTACCCGGTGATCGAGCACACCCTGCAGGCCATCGTCGAGATGTTCCCCAACCTCTCGCGCGTGCGCATGAACCGCCAGTGGGGCGGCATCGTCGATACCTCGCCGGACGCTTGCCCGATCATCACCAAGACCCCGGTCAAGAACATGTTCTTCAACTGCGGTTGGGGTACTGGCGGCTTCAAGGCGACCCCGGGTTCGGGCAACGTCTTCGCCGCGAGCCTGGCCAAGGGCGAAATGCACCCACTGGCCGCGCCGTTCTCCATGGACCGTTTCTACAACGGCGCACTGATCGACGAACACGGCGCCGCCGCCGTCGCCCACTAACCGGAGACACCGTCATGTTGCATATTTTCTGTCCCCACTGCGGCGAGCTGCGCTCCGAAGAAGAGTTCCACGCCTCTGGCCAGGCGCACATCGCCCGCCCGCTGGATCCTAACGCCTGCTCCGACGAGGAGTGGGGTACCTACATGTTCTACCGTGACAACCCACGCGGTATTCACCACGAACTGTGGGACCACGTTGCCGGCTGCCGCCAGTATTTCAACGTCACCCGCGACACCGTGACCTACGAGATTCTGGAAACCTACAAGATTGGCGAGAAGCCGCAAGTGACCGCCAGCGGCAAGCAGAGCAGCGCCGCGTCGACCGTCAAAGGCCAAGGGGAAAAAGTATGAGCCAGACCTATCGCCTCGCCAGCGGCGGCCGTATCGACCGCAGCAAGGTCCTGAACTTCACTTTCAACGGCAAGACCTACCAGGGTTATGCCGGTGACAGCCTGGCCGCCGCGTTGCTGGCCAACGGCGTCGACATCGTCGGCCGCAGCTTCAAGTATTCGCGCCCACGCGGCATCATCGCCGCCGGTACCGAAGAGCCGAACGCCATCCTGCAGATCGGCTCCAGCGAAGCCACCCAGATCCCCAACGTGCGTGCCACCCAGCAGGCGCTGTACGCAGGTCTTGTAGCTACCAGCACCAACGGCTGGCCGAACGTCAACAACGACGTCATGGGCATCCTGGGCAAGGTGGGCGGCAGCATGATGCCGCCGGGCTTCTACTACAAAACCTTCATGTACCCGAAATCGTTCTGGATGACTTACGAGAAGTACATCCGCAAAGCCGCGGGCCTTGGCCGCGCGCCGCTGCAGAACGACCCGGACAGCTACGACTACATGAACCAGCACTGCGACGTGCTGATCGTCGGCGCCGGCCCTGCCGGCCTGGCCGCAGCGCTGGCCGCTGCCCGCAGCGGTGCCCGCGTGATCCTGGCTGACGAGCAGGAAGAGTTCGGCGGCAGCCTGCTCGACACCCGCGAAACCCTCGACGGCAAGCCTGCTGCCGATTGGGTCAGCGCCGTGGTGAAGGAGCTGGAAAGCCTGCCGGAAGTGACCTTGCTGCCACGTGCCACGGTCAACGGCTACCACGACCATAACTTCCTGACCATCCACGAGCGCCTCACCGACCACCTCGGCGACCGCGCCCCGATCGGCCAGGTACGCCACCGCGTGCACCGCGTCCGCGCCAAGCGCGTGGTGCTGGCTGCCGGCGCCCACGAGCGCCCGCTGGTGTACGGCAACAACGACCTGCCGGGCAACATGCTGGCCGGTGCCGTGTCCACCTACGTACGCCGCTACGGCGTGGCCCCGGGCCGCAAGCTGGTGCTGTCGACCAACAACGACCACGCCTACCGCGCCGCGCTGGACTGGCACGACGCCGGCCTGCAAGTGGTCGCCATTGCCGACGCCCGCCACAACCCGCGTGGCTCGCTGGTTGAAGAAGCACGTGCCAAAGGCATTCGCATCCTCACCTCCAGCGCCGTGATCGAGGCCAAGGGCAGCAAGCACGTCACCGGCGCCCGCGTGGCCGCCATCGATGTGCAGGCACACAAGGTCACCAGCCCTGGCGAAACCCTCGAGTGCGACCTGATCGCCACCTCCGGCGGCTACAGCCCGATCGTGCACCTGGCTTCGCACCTGGGCGGTCGCCCGGTATGGCGTGAAGACATCCTCGGCTTCGTGCCGGGCGATGCCCCGCAAAAACGCGAATGCGTGGGTGGCATCAACGGCGTCTACGCCCTGGGCGACGTGATCGCCGATGGCTTCGAAGGCGGCGTTCGCGCAGCCACCGAAGCGGGCTTCAAGGCCACCGTTGGCAGCCTGCCGAAAACCGTTGCGCGCAAGGAAGAGGCCACCGTGGCACTGTTCCAGGTGCCGCACGACAAGGGCACTGCCCGCGCACCCAAGCAGTTCGTCGACCAGCAGAACGACGTCACCGCGGCCGCCATCGAACTGGCCACCCGCGAAGGCTTCGAGTCGGTCGAGCACGTAAAACGCTACACCGCGTTGGGCTTCGGTACCGACCAGGGCAAACTGGGCAACATCAACGGCCTGGCCATTGCCGCCCGTTCGATCGGCATTACCATCCCGGAAATGGGCACCACCATGTTCCGCCCCAACTACACGCCGGTTACCTTCGGTGCAGTAGCGGGCCGTCACTGTGGTCACCTGTTCGAGCCCGTACGCTTCACCGCCCTGCATGCCTGGCACGTGAAGAACGGCGCCGAGTTCGAAGACGTCGGCCAGTGGAAACGCCCGTGGTACTTCCCGAAAGCCGGTGAAGACATCCACGCCGCCGTGACCCGTGAGTGCAAGGCCGTGCGCGACAGCGTGGGCCTGCTGGACGCCTCGACCCTGGGCAAGATCGACATTCAGGGCCCGGATGCGCGTGAGTTCCTCAACCGCATCTACACCAACGCCTGGACCAAGCTCGACGTGGGCAAGGCCCGCTATGGCCTGATGTGCAAGGAAGACGGCATGGTCTTCGACGACGGCGTAACCGCCTGCGTCGGCGACAACCACTTCATCATGACCACCACCACTGGCGGCGCCGCCCGTGTGCTGCAGTGGATGGAGCTGTACCACCAGACCGAGTGGCCGGAACTGAAGGTGTACTTCACCTCGGTCACCGACCACTGGGCCACCATGACCCTGTCCGGCCCCAACAGCCGCAAGCTGCTGAGCGAGCTGACCGACATCGACATGGACAAGGAAGCCTTCCCGTTCATGACCTGGAAGGAAGGCAACGTCGGCGGCGTACCGGCCCGGGTGTTCCGTATCTCGTTCACCGGCGAGCTGTCGTACGAAGTCAACGTGCAGGCCAACTACGCCATGGGCGTTCTGGAACAGATCATCGAGGCAGGCAAGAAGTACAACCTGACCCCGTACGGTACCGAGACCATGCACGTACTGCGTGCCGAGAAGGGCTTCATCATTGTTGGCCAGGATACCGACGGCTCGATGACCCCGGACGACCTGAACATGAGCTGGTGCGTAGGCCGCAACAAGCCGTACTCGTGGATCGGCCTGCGTGGCATGAACCGCGAAGACTGCGTGCGCGAGAACCGCAAGCAACTGGTAGGCCTGAAGCCGGTCGACCCGAACCAGTGGCTGCCGGAAGGCGCCCAGCTGGTATTCGACCCGAAACAGCCGATCCCGATGGATATGGTTGGCCACGTCACCTCCAGCTATGCGTCCAACTCCCTGGGCTACTCGTTCGCCATGGGGGTGGTCAAAGGCGGCCTCAAGCGCATGGGCGAGCGCGTCTACTCGCCGCAGGCGGATGGCAGCGTGATCGAGGCGGAGATCGTGTCTTCGGTGTTCTTCGATCCGAAGGGTGAGCGGCAGAACGTTTGAGGCTTCACCGGTAGCTCTGATTGGAATGCGGCCTCTGTGGGAGCGGGTTCACCCGCGAATGCGATGGTGGATTCACCGCCCTCTTCGCGGGTAAACCCGCTCCCACACTGGGTCTCCTCAGTCTGTGACTACAGGTTCTACCTCAGGTCTTCGCGATCAACAGAATTCAAGGCAGGTAAGAAATGAGCGCTATCAACGTCTTCCAGCAAAACCCCGGCGCCGAGGCCAAGGCCCAGTCGCCACTGCACCACGCCGACCTGGCCAGCCTGGTTGGCAAAGGCCGCAAGAACGCAGGCGTGACCCTGCGTGAACGCAAGTTCCTCGGCCACCTGACCATCCGTGGCGACGGCCACAACCCGGAATTCGCCGCCGGCGTGCACAAGGCCCTGGGCCTGGAGCTGCCAGTGGCACTGACCGTGGTCGCCAACAACGAAATGTCGCTGCAATGGATGGGCCCCGACGAGTGGTTGCTGATCGTCCCGGGTGGCCAGGAGTTTGCCGTTGAGCAAAAGCTGCGCGCAGCCCTCGAAGGCCAGCACATCCAGGTGGTCAATGTCAGCGGCGGGCAGAGCCTGCTGGAACTGCGCGGCCCGAATGTGCGCGAAGTTCTGATGAAATCCACCAGCTATGATGTTCACCCGAACAACTTCCCGGTGGGCAAGGCAGTCGGCACCGTGTTCGCCAAGTCGCAACTGGTGATTCGCCGCACCGCCGAAGATACCTGGGAGCTGGTGATTCGCCGCAGCTTCGCCGACTACTGGTGGCTGTGGCTGCAGGACGCTTCGGCCGAGTACGGCCTGAGCATCGAGGCTTAAGGAGAACAGAACATGAGTCGGGCACCGGATACCTGGATTCTCACCGCCGACTGCCCGAGCATGCTCGGCACCGTCGACGTGGTGACGCGTTACCTCTTCGAGCAGCGCTGCTACGTGACGGAGCACCACTCCTTCGATGACCGGCTGTCGGGGCGTTTCTTCATTCGCGTGGAGTTCCGCCAGCCGGATGATTTCGATGAAGCCGGCTTCCGGGCCGGCCTTGCCGAGCGCAGCGAGGCGTTCGGCATGACCTTCGAGCTGACCGCACCTAACCATCGCCCCAAAGTGGTGATCATGGTGTCCAAGGCCGACCACTGCCTTAACGACCTGCTGTATCGCCAGCGTATCGGTCAGCTGGCCATGGACGTGGTCGCGGTGGTATCCAACCACCCTGATCTCGAACCCCTGGCACACTGGCACAAGATTCCTTACTACCACTTTGCCCTCGACCCCAAGGACAAGCCCGGGCAAGAGCGCAAGGTACTTCAGGTGATCGAGGAAACCGGCGCCGAACTGGTGATTCTTGCGCGCTACATGCAGGTGCTGTCGCCAGAGCTGTGCCGGCGCCTGGATGGTTGGGCGATCAACATTCACCACTCGTTGCTGCCAGGGTTCAAAGGCGCCAAGCCTTATCACCAGGCGTACAACAAGGGCGTGAAGATGGTTGGCGCTACCGCGCACTACATCAACAACGACCTGGACGAAGGCCCGATCATCGCCCAGGGTGTGGAGGTGGTCGACCACAGTCATTACCCCGAAGACCTGATTGCCAAAGGGCGCGACATCGAGTGCCTGACCCTGGCGCGAGCGGTGGGGTATCACATCGAGCGACGAGTGTTCCTCAATGCGAACAGGACTGTGGTGCTCTGACCGCGTCTAGCTTTTATCGCGGGCATGGGCTTTCAGGGTTTCGCGGATGGCTGTAACGAACCTCTGGCGCATGTCCGCACCCAGTTTGTTACCTGGGATTGGATCGCCGTCGCGGTCCACCCAGCCTGCTTTGAACTCGTGAAGATCCATGCCTTCGGCTTCTTCGTCGAAGTCGTAGCCTGGACCATAAGCCGCGTAATAGAAGATCTTGTCGGCGTCCAGAAAGTACCGCTGTTTGCCGAACAATGCTGCTTCGATGTCTGGGTCGAAGCCCTGCTGCCTGGCAGCCTCGACCCAGTATGGCCAGAAGGCGTCCTCGGGGCGTTCAGTATCCGTCATGGTGGTTCTCCAGTTTGATAGACGATGGGTTACTGCATCCCTATCGAATCACTCGGTCGCCAACGTATTGCGGTAGATATTCATCGCCCCGGGCATGCGCGCGACCACCACCTGGCCGATTGCCGTTCAGAGGTATTTGCCTGTCGTTTCCAGTCAGCGCATCCGTCCCCATCAGGCCCACAATTCCCTGCATTCCAGTAACACATGCCGCCCACGGATGGCGGCGCGTTCAACCACCGCTGCATAAATATAAATCAAGCGAGGTAAGAGCATGTCTGGCAATCGTGGAGTGGTATATCTCGGCGCCGGCAAGGTCGAGGTGCAGAAGATCGACTACCCGAAAATGCAGGACCCACGCGGCAAGAAGATCGAGCACGGCGTGATCCTGAAGGTGGTCTCCACCAACATCTGCGGCTCCGACCAGCACATGGTCCGCGGTCGCACCACTGCCCAGGTCGGCCTGGTCCTGGGCCACGAAATCACCGGCGAGATCGTCGAGAAGGGCCGTGACGTCGAGCGCATGCAGATTGGCGACCTGGTCTCGGTGCCATTCAACGTCGCCTGTGGCCGCTGCCGCTCCTGCAAGGAAATGCACACCGGTGTCTGCCTCTCCGTCAACCCTGCCCGCGCTGGCGGTGCCTATGGTTACGTCGACATGGGCGACTGGACCGGCGGCCAGGCCGAGTACGTGCTGGTGCCGTACGCCGACTTCAACCTGCTGAAACTGCCCGAGCGTGACAAGGCCATGGAAAAGATCCGTGACCTGACCTGCCTGTCCGACATCCTGCCGACCGGCTACCACGGTGCCGTGACTGCCGGTGTAGGCCCAGGCAGCACCGTCTACGTTGCTGGTGCCGGCCCGGTCGGTCTGGCTGCCGCTGCCTCGGCACGCCTGCTGGGCGCTGCCTGCGTCATCGTCGGCGACCTCAACCCAGCCCGCCTGGCCCACGCCAAGTCCCAAGGCTTCGAAGTGGTCGACCTGTCCAAGGACACCCCGCTGCACGAGCAGATCGTCGACATCCTCGGCGAGCCGGAAGTGGACTGCGCCGTCGACGCCGTCGGCTTCGAAGCCCGCGGCCATGGTCACGAAGGTGCCAAGCATGAAGCGCCGGCCACCGTGCTGAACTCGCTGATGCAGGTTACCCGCGTTGCCGGCAACATCGGTATCCCGGGTTTGTACGTGACCGAAGACCCGGGTGCGGTGGATGCTGCCGCCAAGATCGGCGCGCTGAGCATTCGCTTTGGCTTGGGCTGGGCGAAGTCGCACAGCTTCCACACCGGCCAGACCCCGACCATGAAGTACAACCGCCAGCTGATGCAGGCGATCATGTGGGACCGAATCAACATCGCTGAAGTGGTGGGTGTGCAGGTGATCAATCTGGATCAGGCGCCGGAAGGTTATGGCGAGTTCGATGCCGGTGTGCCGAAGAAATTCGTCATCGACCCGCACAAGATGTGGGGTGCGGCGTAATAGCGCGAATAAGATAAGCCCCTCATATTGAGGGGCTTTTTCATGGCACTTCCGATCTCACAGGGAAGGTTGCAAACTCAAGCCTGACGCCGTACCTATGGGAGTTGGTTTGCCGGCGATGGGGCCAGGCCCGTCACTCAATCTCTTAGGCATCATCCATCACATCTCCCACTGAAAGTGGCCTTTGGGTTCTCTTATATCGCGTGCGGCTGTCTGCACTCGTTCAATAGGCGACTCTTTATAATGCGGATTTTTTTTCCTATCTTTTAGCCATTTCTTTTTTTCCGCCCGGTGTATGTCGTCGATTTCTTTGTCGATATCATTGAATGCGGCTTTAATTGTATCTTTTGCTTGCTTTGTCTGTTCATTTAGTATGCGATAGTGTTCTGCAAGATTTTTATCTTTGAGAATATAGTGTTTGTGTCTAAATTTTTTGGCTTCGTTGCTTAGGCTGTGTACTTTGGGGAGGTTATTTTGGTTGGTTAACATCTCCTGTTTTGACTTTTCTAGATCACTTAATTTTCTTCGGGGGCTAGGGATTTCAAAGTTTATGATTGCCTTGGATCGGGCTTCGAGCTCGGTATTATAAGTATTGACTTGTCGAGTGAGAGATTTTTTTCGGCCAAAAAAAATGTTTCTAAAAGTTTTCCAGATTTTTATATGGCCTGAAGGATCAATGTTATTTATCGGGTCATTCCCGCAGTAGCTGTAAGCATTGATTCCGCCTAGATTGAACGGGCTTAGAGTGTCAGGGCAGATGAATCTCAGGTGGCGGACGCTAAGGGGGCGATTGTGACCAATTCCGAGCAGGTACAGCCCTAGCTCAATAAGTAGGAGTTCTCCGTTGTATCCCGGAAAGGTTCCTGTTTCGGGGGCATTTGAAATATTTCCGTACGGAGTGTAGGCAACAGGTCGTTCTGTGCAGCCTGACCTCTTCAAGACGCTTGCTGACTCATCAGTCAAATAAAGCTTTGCAGGGCTTTCAATGTCGCTTTCCCATTCGGCCAGTATGTTCTGGTGATTACGAAGTAATGTGCGACTTCCCGTTGGTGTTTTCAGGTTGTGGGGACGCCCATCCATATAAAAAAATTGTTGGTCTAAATTTTTAGTACTCATGGTAACCCTCGGCTATGGAGTTCAAGGTCATGCATGAGTATCGGATGACTCTTTTGACACCGCTACTGGCAAAAATAACAGGCGTCCGCTACGGCTTAGGATTGGCCTCCCGACAAGCCGCTTGGAACAATCGCCCAAATCATCAGTCCAAACCTCGTTTCCCAGGCCATCCCGGCCGACGAGGTCCCTCCCGATGAAAGCATTCACCCTGGCAACCCTGATGACCCTGGCCGCAAGCCCTGTGTTCGCCTTCAACCTCAGCGACGCCGCCAACGCCGTGTCGGCCATGCAGAACCAGAATCAGAGCCAGCAAGGCCAGGTGCAGGCGCCCGAGGCGCAGGCCAACCTGCTCAACACCTTGGGCAGCCAATTGAATATCACCCCGGAGCAAGCCGTGGGCGGTGCAGGGGCCATGCTGGGGCTGGCGCGCAACAACCTGAGCAGCGACGACTACGGCCAATTGACCAAGGCCGTGCCGGGGCTTGACCTGCTTGCCGGGGCCAATGTACTGGGTGGCTTGAGTGGCCTGGGTGAGTTGCTGGGCAAGAACAGCGAGAGCCAGTCGGCCTTGAGCAATGCGCTGGGCAACAATGTGGAAAACCGCAGCGACCTGGACAATGCGTTCAAGGCGCTGGGGATGGACACCGGGATGATCGGGCAGTTTGCGCCGTTGCTGCTGCAGTACCTGGGGCAGCAGGGGATTGCCGGGTCGCTGTTGCAGAATCTGGGGAGTTTGTGGACCACTCCTGCTCCGTTGACCGGGCCTTCGGTCTGAGGATTTCGCCAGTATCACAGCGTTGAAGGCTGACGCCGTACCTGTAGGAGCGGCCTTGTGTCGCGAGAGGGCCGCAAAGCGGCCCCACTATTTCAGCGTCGATGCAGATATAGCCGGGGCTGCTCTGCAGCCCTTTCGCGACACAAGGCCGCTCCTACAAAGGCCAGCGCAGGCCATGAGATTGGTGTATCCCGCAAAGGCGAGTCAGGTCGCTTCTGTGAAATCCACCAGCCGCACCGGGCGGCGGAAGCCGGCGGTCAGTACTGCCAGATACGCAAGACCCAGCGCAAACCAGCACAGGCCAATCACCAAGGTAAGCGCCGACAGGCTGGTCCACAGCCACAGTGTCAGCCCCAACCCCACCAGCGGCACCAGGCCATAGCTCAGCAGCCCTTTGAGGCTGCGCTGCGAGGCATCGTCCACCAGGTGGGTCTTCACCACCGCCAGGTTCACCGCCGAAAACGCCACCAGCGCACCAAAGCTGATCAGCGATGCAAGGGTCGCCAGGTCGATCACCAACGCCAGCAACGAGAACGCCGAAACCAGCAGAATGGCGAACACCGGCGTGCCGAAGCGCGGTGACAGGTAGCCGAACGTTCGCTGCGGCAGCACCTTGTCACGGCCCATGGTGAACAGAATGCGCGACACAGCCGCCTGCGAGGCCAGCGCCGAGCCCAGGCTGCCGGCCACATAGGCCGCAGTGAAGAAGTTGGCCAGGAACTGCCCGCCCGCCTTGAACATCACCTCATTGGCCGCCGCATCGGCATTGGCAAAAGTGGTGCCCGGCAGTACCAGTTGGCTGACATAGGCCAGCACGGTGAACAGCACGCCGGCGAACAGGGTGGTGAGGATGATTGCCCGTGGCACATCGCGGCGGGCATCGCGGCATTCTTCGGCCAAGGTCGAGACAGCGTCAAAGCCGAGGAACGACAGGCACAGCACCGCCGCACCAGCCATCAGCGCGCCGAAGCCCGGCTGCGAACCGTTGCCCAGCAGTGGCGACAACAGCTCGAGCGGCTGGCCGGCCAGGGACTGGCAGGACAGGGCGACGAACACCACGATGAAGACGATCTGCGCCCCGACGATCAGGTTGCTGGTCTTGGCCACAGAGTGAATGCCGACCACGTTGAGCAGCGTGACCAGGGCAATCGAGGCCAGCGCGATAGACCACGCGGGGATGGCCGGAAAGGCGATGTTCAGGAACAGGCCGATCAGTAGGTAGTTGATCATCGGCAGGAACAGGTAGTCGAGCAGCAGCGACCAGCCGGCCAGGAAGCCAACGTTCGGGCCGAAGGCCATGTTGGTGTAGGAGTACGCCGAGCCCGCGACCGGGAAGCGTTTGACCATGAAGCTGTAGGAGGTGGCGGTGAACAGCATGGCCACCAAGGTGACGATATAGGCGCCGGCCGTGCGGCCACCAGTAAGTTCGGTGACGATGCCGTAAGTGGTAAAGATGGTCAGCGGGACCATGTACACCAGGCCGAAGAACACCAGGGCGGGCAGGCCGAGGACACGGCGGAGCTGGACGGGGGTAGAGCTGGGTGGGTTGGCCATCGTTCGATCCAGAGCATTTTTGTAGTTGTGCTTTGGTCGATTTTTATCCACTTAGGTGGGGCGTGACAAAGAAGTAATCCTAATGCTGATTATTAGCCAGGTTTTTAATCGGATTCTTGTAATGCCTGTTCCGGCCTCTTCGCGGGTAAACCCGCTCCCACAGGGGGCTCACAGGTCTTGAGTTCTGCGCATTACCTGTGGGAGCGGGTTCACCCGCGAAGAGGCCTGGTCAGGCAATGGAAATCTCAGCCCATCTCCACCCGCAGCTGCTCGATCCTCAAGTCCTTCTCCACCCACAACTGGTTCACCCAGGCCTGCACGGTCTGCCTGAACTCAGCATCATTCTCGTAATCTCCCGCCCACAGCATTGGGTCCAGTTCACGCACACGAATGTCGATAATCACCCGGCTGATGCTGCCATTGAGCAAATCCCAGAAACCCGGCGCCTTGTTGCCGGGGTAGACGATGGTCACGTCCAGCAAGGCATCCAGCTGCTCGCCCAATGCCGCCAGCACGAACGCCACGCCACCAGCCTTGGGCTTGAGCAGGTAGCGATACGGCGATTGCTGCTGCTGACGCTTGGCTTCGGTGAAGCGTGTGCCTTCCAGGTAGTTCACCACGGTCACCGGCTGGCGCTTGAACAGTTCACAAGCAGCCTTGGTGATTTCCAGGTCCTTGCCTTTCAGCTCGGGGTGCTTCTCCAGGAAGGCCTTGCTGTAGCGCTTCATGAACGGGTAATCCAGCCCCCACCAGGCCAGGCCCAGCAGTGGTACCCAGATCAGCTCCTTCTTCAGGAAGAACTTGAAGAACGGTGTACGGCGGTTGAGGCTCTCGATCAGCGCCGGAATATCGACCCAGGTCTGGTGGTTGCTGACGGCCAGGTACGAAGTGTCCTTGCGCAGGTTCTCGACGCCACGGATATCCCACTGGGTAGGAATGCACAGGGCAAAGATGGCCTTGTCGATCTCCGACCAGGTCTCGGCCACCCACATCACCGCCCATGAGGCATAGTCACGCCCACGCCCCGGCAGCACCAGTTTGAGCAGGGCGAAGACCAGCAGCGGGCAGATCAACACCAGGGTGTTGAGCAGCAGCAGGGTGGTAGTGAGGGTGCCGGTCAGCAGGCGACGCATAAAGAGACTCTTGTTGTGGGAGATAAACGGTTGGCAATGATAAGCAGGGCAGTGGCCTACGCCAAATTTCCAGTGCCCTGCGGCGAGGACAAATGTTTCACATTATGTTGGTTAGGCTTGTGACAGCGAACCTATCCTGCCAGTGCAGTCTAAGCACTGACCCTCCTCAAGGAAGCTTGCCTGTGAAACCTCTGCTTGCCCTGCTGTCGTTGTTGGCGCTGCCGGTCATGGCCGCCGAGCCCACAATCTATGGCCGTTACGAGAACATAGCCCTGCCCGAACTGGGCGAAACCCTGAAAGCCAAGATGGATACCGGTGCCTTCACCGCGTCGCTGTCGGCCAAGGACATCGAGCTGTTCACCCGTGATGGCGACGAGTGGGTGCGCTTCCGCCTGGCTACCAAGGACTCGGACGGCAAGGTGTACGAGCACAAGGTCTCGCGCATCAGCAAGATCAAGGGCCGTGCCGATGAAGAGGAGGAAGGCGATGCGCCGGAAATCTCCAAGCGCCCGGTGGTCGACCTGGAGCTGTGCCTGGGGGACGTGAAACGCACCGTCGAGGTCAACCTGGTGGACCGCAGCAGCTTCAACTACCCGTTGCTGGTGGGCTCCAAGGCTTTGCGCGAGTTCAAGGCGGCGGTCAACCCGGCCAAGAAGTTCACCGCTGGCAAGCCTGACTGCTGATCGCAAGCCTCGGCCTCTTCGCGGGCACGCCCGCTCCCACAGGGATGGCGCGTGTCCTTGTGGGCTGCGCGGTACCTGTGGGAGCTGGCTTGCCTGCGATGGGGCGCATAGCGGCCCCACGATCTCAGCGCTGATGCAGAAATCGCCGGGGCCGCTCTGCGGCCCTTTCGCGACACAAGGCCGCTCCTACACAATAGTGCGTCGCCATAGATATCTGCACAGGCCCGGACGCCATGCCCCACATCCTCATCGTCGAAGACGAAGCCGCCATCGCCGATACCCTGGTCTACGCCCTGCAGGCCGACGGCCATAGCACCGAATGGGTAACCCTGGGCGGCGCCGCCCTCGACCAGCAGCGCCAGCGCCCGGCCGACTTGGTCATCCTCGACATCGGCTTGCCCGATATCAGTGGCTTCGAAACCTGCCGCCAGCTGCGCCGCTTCAGCGAAGTACCGGTAATGTTCCTCAGCGCCCGCGATGGCGAAATCGACCGGGTGGTGGGCCTGGAAATCGGCGCAGACGATTATGTGGTCAAACCCTTCAGCCCGCGTGAAGTGGCGGCGCGGGTACGGGCGATCCTCAAGCGCATGGGCCCCAGGGTCGAGCCCGCTGTCGAGGCCACGCTGTTCCAGCTCGACACCTTGCGCATGCAGATTACCTACCGCGGCCAGCCACTCCCCCTTACCCTCCACGAATTCCGCCTGCTGCAATGCCTGCTCGAGCAACCGCACCGGGTATTCAGCCGCGAACAGCTGCTGGACGCCGTGGGCGTGGCCTCTGACGTGGGCTACGAGCGCAACATCGACAGCCATATCAAGAGCCTGCGCGCCAAGCTGCGCCAGGTGGCCAGCGATGCCGAACCGATCCAGACCCACCGTGGCCTCGGCTACAGCTACAGCCCGGACCATGCCTGATGCGCCTGGGCATCCGGATCTTCCTGGTGTACTTCCTGTTCGTCGGACTGGCGGGCTACTTTCTGCTCAACACGGTGCGCGAACAGATCCGTCCGGTGGTGCGCCAGTCCTCTGAAGAAACGCTGGTAGACACCGCCAACCTGCTGGCCGAGATCCTGCACGATGACGTCAAGGCCGGCACCCTGAACCAGAGCCGCTTGCCCGAGGTGCTAAAGGCCTATGGCTCGCGCAGCCCGGGTGCGCAGATCTGGGGCCTGGCCAAGAATCAGGTCAGCCACCGCATCTATGTCACCGATGCCAAGGGCACCGTGCTGCTGGACTCCAGCGGCGAGGATCTGGGCAAGGACTACTCGAAGTGGAATGACGTGTACCTGACCTTGCGTGGCCAGTACGGCGCCCGCTCCACCCGCAGCGACCCCGACGATGAAAGCACCTCGGTGATGCACGTGGGTGCACCGATCATCGACGATGGCAAGATCATCGGCGTGGTCACCGTGGCCAAGCCCAACAGCTCGCTGCAACCTTACATCGACCGCTCCGAACGGCGCTTGCTGACCCTGGGCCTGGGGCTGATCGGCCTGGGCCTGCTGATCGGTGCCGCGTTGTCGTGGTGGCTGGCGCGCTCGCTGCGCCGGCTGGCCCGCTACGCCCAGGCGGTCAGCGAGGGCGAGCGCGCCGCCCTGCCGCACTACAAGGGTGGCGAACTGGCGCACCTGGCCCAGGCGGTCGAGCGCATGCGCACGCAACTGGAGGGCAAGGCCTATGTCGAGCGGTATGTGCATACCCTGACACACGAGCTGAAAAGCCCGCTGGCGGCCATTCGTGGTGCGTCCGAGCTGTTGCAGGGCGATGATATGCCGGCTGACCAGCGGGCGCGCTTTGCCGGCAACATCGAGCGCGAGAGCGAGCGTTTGCAGCAGATGATCGAACGCCTGCTCAACCTGGCCCGGGTCGAGCAGATGCAGGCGCTGGAGGATGAGCAGCAGGTGGCGCTGGCGGCGTTGGTGGACGAGTTGCTGTTGGCCCATGCGGTGCGTATCGAAGGTGCCGATTTGCAGGTGCGCCAGCGGGTGCCGGCTGGCTTGCGCTTGTTGTGTGACCCGTTCCTGATGCGCCAGGCGCTGGCCAACCTGCTCGACAACGCGTTGGACTTCACCCCGGAGGGAGGCGCGCTGTTGTTCGACCTGGAGCGCGATGGCGAGCGGGTGGCGCTGAGTGTGTTCAACCAGGGGCAGGCGATACCGGCCTACGCCATTGGGCGGGTGAGCGAGCGATTCTACTCGCTGCCGCGGCCGGGGAGTGGGCGCAAGAGCACCGGGTTGGGGCTGAATTTTGTGGCCGAGGTGATGCAGCTGCATGGCGGGGCGTTGGCTGTGGATAACGTCGATGGAGGGGTGCGGGTGAGGTTGTGGCTGCCGGTGCGGCGTATCAGCTGACATTGCCGGGGCTGCTGCGCAGCCCATCGCGACACAAGGCCGCTCCTACAAGAGCGCGCGCCCTCCTGTAGGAGCGGCCTTGTGTCGCGATGGGCCGCAAAGCGGCCCCAAAAACACACAATCTCCACACAGCCTCCCTATGGCCTCCACGCAAGGCGCAGACACTGCGCCCACTGCCACAGGAGGCCCCATGAACAAGACCCTCGGTTTCAAACTCGGTATGATCGCCGTATTGATGTTGCTGCTGCTCGTCCCGCTACTGCTGATCAGCGGCCTGATCGGTGAACGCCAGGCACTGCGCGACAATGTGCTGCGCGATATCGCCCAGAGCGCCAGCTTCGACCAGCAACTCAGCGGCCCGCTGCTGGTGGTGCCCTACCGCAAGTACCAGCGCCGCTGGATCGAAAAGGACGGCGAGCGCACCCAGGAAACCAGCACCATTGCCGGCCACCTGTACTTCCTGCCGGAAACCTTCGACGCCGACCTGGGCGTGGACACCGAACTGCGCGCCCGTGGCATCTACCAGGCCCGGCTGTTCCACGCCAAGGGCCGTATCAGTGGCCGCTTCAAGCTCCCGGAACGCTGGGGCATCGACAAGGACTTCGACGACTACCGCTTCGACAAGCCGTTCCTGGTGGTGGGCATCAGCGATATCCGCGGCATCGAGAACGGCCTTGAGCTGAGCATGGGCGAGCAGAAAGTGCCGTTCGAAGCCGGTACCCGGCTCGACTGGATGCGCGGCGGCGTGCACGCCAGCCTGCCGGGGCTGGACGGCTTGCAGGCGCGTGAATTCAGCTACGGTTTCGATCTCGCACTGCAAGGCACCGGCCAGTTGCACGTAGTGCCGGTGGGCCGCACCAGTGCCGTGGACCTGCGCGCCAACTGGCCGCACCCGAGCTTCGTCGGCAACTACCTGCCCAGTCGTCGCGACATCGACGCCCAGGGCTTCACTGCCCACTGGCAGACCTCGTTCTTTGCCACCAACCTCGAAGACGCCCTGCGCCAGTGCGCCACCGCCGGGCAGTGTGCGGACTTCAGCGAGCGCAGCTTCGGTGTCAGCTTCGTCGACCCGGTGGACCAGTACCTGAAGAGCGAGCGGGCAATCAAGTACGCCTTGCTGTTCATCGCCCTGACCTTCGCCGGCTTCTTCCTGTTCGAAGTGCTGAAGAACCTCAGCGTGCACCCGGTGCAGTACATCCTGGTGGGGGTGGCGCTGGCGTTCTTCTACCTGCTGTTGCTGTCGTTGTCCGAGCACATCGGCTTTGGTTTGGCGTATGGGCTGTCAGCTTCGGCATGTGTGCTGCTGATCGGCTTCTACCTGAGCCATGTGTTGCGCAGCCTGGGGCGTGGAGTGGGCTTTGCGGTGGGGTTGGCGGCGTTGTATGCGCTGCTCTACGGGCTGCTGAGTGCCGAGGACTATGCGCTGTTGATGGGCTCGTTGCTGTGCTTCGGCCTGCTGGGGGTATTCATGGTGCTGACCCGGCGGCTGGATTGGGCCCGGGTGGGGAGGGCGGCATGAGGGAGGACAGAGAGATCGGGCGGTGGTTGGCCCTCAGGATCGGGCAGCTGTTTCCTTTGATATCGAGGTGAGGCCTTCGCGGGCACGCCCGCTCCCACAGGTACTGCACAGCTCGAAATACTGTGAGGATCCTGTGGGAGCGGGCGTGCCCGCGAAGAGGCCCTTCAGGCCACCGGAGAGGTCGCGACCATCGACGGCCGCTTGGCCACCTCGGCATACCACGCCGCCAATCCAGGCTGGTGTTCACGCCAGCCAAACTCGGGCTGGCGCAAATCCAGATACCCCAGCGCACAGGCCACGCCGATCGCTGCCAGGTCGAACCCGGACATCAACTCGGGCAAATGCTCCTGCTCCAGATTGGCCAGGCTACGGCGGATCTTGTCGCCCTGTGCCTGCAGCCAACCATCCCAGCGCTTGTCTTCAGGGCGCAGGAAGCTCTCATAGCGGCTCGACACCGCCGCATCCATGATGGCATCGGCCTGTGACACCAGCGTCATGCGCCGCCAGCGCGCCAAGCCTTCGCGCGGCAGCAGCGGCAGGCCGACGTGCTGCAGGTCGAGGTACTCGCAGATCACCCGGCTGTCATGCAGCACGGTGCCGTCTTCCAGGCGCAGGGCCGGGATCTTGCCGATCGGGTTGTCCTGGTTGAGCTGTGGGTCACCGCTGACCGGGCTGATGTTCACCGGCTGCAGCTGCACGCGCTCAAGCTGGCCAGTCTCGTGCAACACCACCATGACCTTGCGCACGAAAGGCGACAACGGCGAGTGGAACAGAGTCATCGTGCTCATGCTTCAGTTACCCTGCAGGCTCGGTGGCAGGCACACGCCGGTACCGCCGATACCGCAGTAGCCGTCCGGGTTCTTGGCCAGGTACTGCTGGTGGTAGGCCTCGGCGAAGTACACGGTCGGTGCCTGGTCGATTTCGGTGGTGATCTCGCCGAAGCCGGCCTTGTTCAGTTCGGCCTGGAAGGCGTCGCGGCTGGCCTTGGCCTGTTCCAGCTGTTCAGGGCTGGTGCAGTAGATGGCCGAGCGGTACTGGGTGCCGATGTCGTTGCCCTGGCGCATGCCCTGGGTCGGGTTGTGCAGCTCCCAGAACATCGCCAGCAGCTCGCGGTAGCTGACCTTGTCCTTGTCGAACACCACCAGCACCACTTCGGTGTGGCCGGTCAGGCCCGAGCACACTTCTTCGTAGGTGGGGTGGGGAGTGAAGCCGCCGGCGTAGCCGACCACTGTGCTGACCACGCCTTCACGCTGCCAGAAGCGACGCTCGGCGCCCCAGAAGCAACCCAGGCCGAAGATGGCGAAGTCGATGGCGCCTTCGAAGAAAGGGCCGAGCAGCGGCGTGTCTTTGAACACGTAGTGGAACTCGGGCAGGCTCATTGGCGTTTCGCGGCCAGGCAGGGCCTGTTCCGCGGTTGGCATGACGTTTTTGTTCACCAGGATTTCCGAACGCAGGACCATGGCCGTTCCTCTGTAGATCTTTGAGATGGGGGCTGGGGCATTCGCGGGTAAACCCGCTCCTACAGGTCCTGCACAGATTTCGAATATTGTGATGTACCTGTGGGAGCGGGCGTGCCCGCGAAGGGGCCCGTATGGGCTCTATAGTGCCCGAGGTTTGCGCGGCTGTCAGGCCACCGGGCCACGCGGATAGCGCTTCAGCCGTTCAGCCAGCTCGCGCCCCGGAATCGGCCGGTCGAACAGGTAGCCCTGGCCCACGTCGCAGCGGTGCCGGCGCAGGAACGCCAGCTGCTCCGGCGTCTCGATACCCTCGGCCACCACCTTCAGCTTGAGGTTGTGAGCCATGGCCACCACCGCCGAGGTGATTTCCATGTCGTCCTGGTTGTCCGGGATCTCGTTGATGAAGCTGCGGTCGATCTTGAGGATGTCGATCGGAAACTTTTTCAGGTAGCTCAGCGACGAGTAACCGGTGCCGAAATCGTCCATGGCCAGGGTCAGGCCCAGTGCCTTCAGCTCATCCAGCTGGCGGTGGGTGTCTTCGGTGGCCTCCAGCAGCAGGCCTTCGGTCAGCTCCAGCTCCAGCAGGTGCGGGGGCAGGGCTTCTTCCTCGAGGATGGTGCTGATCGACGCCACCAGGTCCGGGTCGGAGAACTGCTTGGGCGACAGGTTGATGGCCACATGCAGGTTGCCCATGCCGGCCTCGCGCAGTTGCTGGCTCATGCGGCAGGACTGGCGCACCACCCATTTGCCGATGGGGATGATCAGGCCGGTTTCTTCCGCCACGCTGATGAACTGGTCCGGGCGGATCATGCCGCGTTCGGGGTGGTTCCAGCGCAGCAGTGCTTCCAGCCCCAGCAGGCGGCCGCTGCGCAGGCACAGCTTGGGCTGGTAGAACACCTCCAGCTCGTTCTGGGTCAGGGCGCGACGCAGGTTGTTCTCCACGAACAGCTTGTAGCTGGCTTCGGCATTGAGCACTTCGGTAAACACCTGCACCTGGTGCTTGCCGTTGGCCTTGGCCTTGTGCAGCGCCAGGCCGGCGTTCTTCATCAGGCTGGCCGGGTCGGCGCCATGCAGTGGCGCGCAGGCCAGGCCCACCGAGGCGGTGACGTTGATCAGCTGGTTGTCGACGAACATCGGCTTGTCGAGGGTGCGCAGCAGTTGCTGGGCGACGCCCTGGCCATCTTCCAGGCTGGTGTCGTCGAGCAGTACGGCGAACTCGTTACTGGCAAAGCGCGCCAGGATACCGCCGGTGTGCAGGCTGTTGCGCAGGCGCCGGGCCAGGCTGATCAGCAGCTTGTCGCCGGTCTGGTGGCCGAGGCTGTCGTTGATGCGCTTGAAGTTGTCGATGTCCACCAGCAGCAGGCACATCGAGTACTCGCCATCGCGGGCAAAGCGCTCGTCCAGGCTGCGGATGAACGCCGGGCGGTTGCCCAGGTTGGTCAGGTTGTCGGTGTAGGCCAGGCGCTCGATGCGCTGCTGGGCCAGCTTGGTCTGGGTGACGTCTTCGTAGATGCCGATGTAGTGGGTCAGCTCACGGTTGTCGCCGTATACCTTGGAAATCGACAGCTGGCCCCAGTAGGGCTCGAGGTTCTTGCGCCGGCTCTTGAACTCGCCCTGCCAGCTGTTGCCCATGGCCAGGCTCGACGGCGAGTCGAACAGCAGCTCGCTCAGGTTTTCCAGCGCCGGCAGCTCGCCCAGGTGGCGGCCTTGCACTTCCTCGGTGCTGTACTGGGTGATGGCGGTAAAGCTGGGGTTGACGTACTCCACCACACCGTCGCGGTTGACCAGCAGGAAAGCGTTGGCGCTCTGCTCGACCGCACGCTGGAACAGGTGCAGGGCGCTGGCGGCGGTGCGCCGGTTGTGGTTGGTGATGACCTGGGCGAACTGGTCGGCCAGTTCGCCGGCAAAGGCGATTTCGTCCGACTGCCAGGCCCGTGTCTGGCCGGTCTGTTCCAGGCACAGCACGCCGACTACCTGGCCATCGACACGGATGCTGGCATCGAGCATGGCCTTGTTTTCCGGGTACATACTTTGCGCCAGGGCGCGGGTGCGTGGGTCGTGGCCGGCATTGTGGGCGTCGATGGCGCGGCTGGCGTGCAGCGCGTCGAGATAATCGGGGAAGTGGCTGGCATCGATTGCTTCGGGCTGGCGGTGCTCTTGCGCGTCCCGGTACCAGGCGATTATCGGCTCCAGACGCTGGTCTTCCAGGTGCCAGATGCTGGCGCAGTCCACCTTGTAGATCTCGCAGGCGCTCTGGGTAATCAGCTGGGCGGCTTCCCGCAGCGAGTTCCCGGCGCTGTAGCGTTGGCGGGCCAGGCGAAGGATCAGGTCCTGCTGGCCGCGTACCCGGTCCAGATGCTCGAGTTGTTCCTGCTGCGCGCGCTGGTTCAGTTGCAGGGCCAGTTGCAGGCGGTTGTTGCGCGATTCCAGGTCGCTGGCACCGGCTTCGCCAGTATCTTCGGCCTGGTCGTCGAGCACGCTCAGGTAGCCGCGCAACAGGTGGCGGTTGTGCTGCTTGTAGGCTTCCCCAGCCTCCAGCAGGCGTAGCGATGCAGTTGGCGTGTGCAAGGTGTAGCGCACGCGGTAGTAGCCGCGCTGGGCCAGTTGCAGCTGGATCTCGTCGTGCAGCCGGTAGCGGGCCTCGGGTTCCATTAGGCTGGCATAGGGTGCGTCTACCAGGGCGCACAGGTCGCCGGCGTGCAGGCCGAACTGGCGCTCGCAGGCCGGGTCGAGGTAGAGCATGGTCCAGCTGGCTTCGTTGAGCCTTTCGAAACGCAGCATGCCGAGCCGCGAGGGCACGGGTAACTGCGTGACGACCTCGGCCGCCACACGGCTGGCGGCATCGGGTTGGCTTTTCATCGAAGACTCGCTTGAAGAGGAAACGCGGCCTTGGGGGCGGCAGGTCTGGCAAGGTTGCATCATGTCCCGGGGGCTGGCAAGCAGCCATGCGTGATGCTGTGGACGGGTTATCGGCTGGTGGGTGGGAATCTGTAGTCTGGCTGATATTTCCGGGGCTGCTTTGCAGCCCATCGCAGGCGATCGCGGTACCTTGTAGGAGCGGCCTTGTGTCGCGATAGGAGGGCAAAGCCCTCCCGGCTTTCTCAAGGCAAAAAAAAGCCCCGCCAATCGACGGGGTTGAGGTACGAGCGTGGCAGCTCGAAAAGGGTACTGCCCCTCGCGGGGAGGGGCAGTGGGCTGCCTTACAGCAGCATGGTGCGGATATCGCCCAGCACGTCGCCCAGGCGCTTGGTGAAGCGCGCGGCGGCAGCGCCGTTGATCACACGGTGATCGTAGGACAGCGACAGCGGCAGCATCAGCTTCGGCTGGAATGCCTTGCCATCCCAGACCGGCTGCATGGTCGCCTTGGAGACGCCCAGGATAGCCACTTCCGGCGCGTTGACGATCGGCGTGAAGCCGGTGCCGCCAATGTGGCCGAGGCTGGAGATGGTGAAGCAGGCGCCTTGCATCTCGTCGGCCGACAGCTTCTTGGTGCGGGCTTTTTCGGCCAGCGCAGCCGCTTCGGCAGCCAGTTGCAGCAGGCTCTTCTGGTCGACGTTCTTGATCACAGGGACCAGCAGGCCGTCCGGGGTGTCCACGGCAAAGCCGATGTGCACGTACTTCTTGCGGATGATGGCCTTGCCGCTTGGCGCCAGCGAGCTGTTGAAGTCCGGCAGTTCCTTGAGCAGGAAGGCGCAGGCCTTGAGCAGCAGTGGCAGCACGGTCAGCTTCACGCCAGCCTTCTCGGCCACGGCCTTCTGCGCAACGCGGAAGGCTTCCAGCTCGGTGATGTCGGCGGAGTCGAACTGGGTCACGTGCGGCACGTTCAGCCAGCTGCGGTGCAGGTTGGCAGCACCGACCTGCATCAGGCGGGTCAGGGCCACTTCTTCCACTTCACCGAACTTGCTGAAGTCCACGGCAGGGATCGGCGGGATGCCGGCGCCACCGGTTGCACCAGCGGCTGCCGGTGCTTCCTTGGCCTTCTGCATCATCGCCTTGACGTAGACCTGCACGTCTTCTTTCAGGATGCGGCCGTGCGGACCGGTCGCGGCAACCGCGCCCAGGTCGACGCCGAATTCACGGGCCAGCTGGCGAACCGCCGGGCCTGCGTGAACCTTGGCGTTGCTGCCGGCAGCCGGTGCGGTAGCAACCGGTGCAGGGGTAGCAGCCGGGGCAGCAGCGGCAGGTGCGGCGGCCGGAGCCGCCTCAGCCTTGGCCGGGGCAGCAGCAGCGGCAGGTGCCGGAGCAGCAGCCGGGGCAGCGCCCGCGACTTTCAGCTTGAAGATCAGGTCGCCAGTGCCGACTTCGTCTTCCAGCTTGCACAGTACTTCTTCGACCACGCCGGCAGCCGGCGAAGGGATTTCCATGGAGGCCTTGTCGGACTCCAGGGTAATCAGCGACTGGTCGGCTTCGACGGTGTCGCCGACCTTGACCAGCACTTCGATGATCTTGGCCTTGCCCGACGAGCCGATGTCCGGCACGTGGATGTCCTGCACGCTGGCGGCAGCCGGGGCTGCTGCAGGGGCAGGGGCGGCTTCGGCGGCCGGAGCCGGCGCAGCAGCCTGGGCCGGGGCTGCGGCCGGGGCCTCAGGGGCCGCAGCAGCGGCGCCCTCGGCTTCCAGGACCAGCAGCTCGTCGCCTTCTTTCAGGCGGTCGCCCAGCTTGACCTTCAGCTCCTTGATGACGCCGGCTTTCGGGGCCGGGATCTCCATGGAGGCCTTGTCGGACTCCAGGGTCAGCAGGCTCTGGTCAGCCTCGATACGATCACCGACCTTGACGAACAGCTCGATGATTTCACCTTCACCGCTGCCGATGTCAGGTACGCGAATGAGTTCGCTCACTTAAAAATACTCCTCAGCAGTCCAGTGGGTTGCGCTTGTCCGGGTCGATACCGAACTTGACGATAGCGTCTGCAACAACCTTTGGTTCGATCTCGCCGCGGTCAGCCAGGGCTTCCAGGGCAGCCAGCACCACGAAGTGGCGGTCGACTTCGAAGAAGTGACGCAGCTTCTTGCGGCTGTCGCTGCGACCGTAACCGTCGGTACCCAGGACCTTGAACTCTTTGCTCGGTACCCACTGGCGAATCTGCTCGGCGAACAGCTTCATGTAGTCGGTGGAGGCGATGACCGGGCCCTTGCGACCGTTCAGGCACTGCTCGACGTAGGTCTGCTGTGGCTTCTGGCCAGGCTTCAGGCGGTTGGCGCGTTCCACGGCCAGGCCGTCGCGACGCAGTTCGTTGAAGCTGGTGACGCTCCACACGTCGGCACCGACGTTGAACTCTTCACGCAGGATCTTCGCTGCTTCGCGGACTTCGCGCAGGATGGTGCCGGAGCCCATCAGCTGTACGTGGTGCGCGGCTTCGCGGGTGTCTTCTTCCAGCAGGTACATGCCCTTGATGATGCCTTCCTCGACACCGGCCGGCATGGCTGGCTGCTGGTAGGATTCGTTCATCACGGTGATGTAGTAGAAGATGTCCTGTTGCTCTTCGGTCATCTTCTTCATGCCGTCCTGGATGATCACCGCCAGCTCGTAGCCGTAGGTCGGATCGTAGGTGCGGCAGTTCGGGATGGTGCCCGCCATCATGTGGCTGTGACCGTCTTCGTGCTGCAGGCCTTCACCGTTCAGGGTGGTACGGCCGGCGGTACCGCCGATCAGGAAGCCACGGGTGCGGCTGTCGCCAGCGGCCCAGGCCAGGTCGCCAATACGCTGGAAGCCGAACATCGAGTAGAAGATGTAGAACGGCAGCATCGGCTGGTTGTGGCAGCTGTACGAGGTACCGGCAGCGATGAACGACGACATGGCGCCGGCTTCGTTGATGCCTTCCTCGAGGATCTGGCCCTTCTTGTCTTCGCGGTAGAACATCACCTGGTCTTTATCGACTGGCTCGTAGAGCTGGCCGACCGACGAGTAGATGCCCAGCTGGCGGAACATGCCTTCCATACCGAAGGTACGGGCTTCGTCCGGGATGATCGGGACGATGCGCTGGCCGATTTCCTTGTCCTTGACCAGCTGCGCCAGAATACGCACGAAGGCCATGGTGGTGGAGATTTCGCGGTCGCCCGAGCCGTCCAGGATCGCTTTCAGCGTTTCCAGTGGCGGGGTCGGTACGCTGAAGCTCTTGGCGCGGCGCTGTGGCACGAAACCGCCCAGGGCAGCACGGCGCTCGGCCAGGTACTTGGCTTCGGCAGAACCTTCTTCCGGCTTGAAGAACGGCAGGTTCTCCAGGTCGGCATCCTTGACCGGGATGTCGAAGCGGTCACGGAAGTGACGCAGGCTGTCGACGTCGACCTTCTTGGTGTTGTGCGCGGTGTTCTTGGCTTCGCCGGCACCGGTACCGTAACCCTTGATGGTCTTGGCCAGGATGACGGTAGGCTGGTCCTTGTGGTTGACCGCCTGGTGGTACGCCGCGTAGACCTTGTACGGGTCGTGGCCGCCACGGTTGAGCTTCCAGATCTCTTCGTCGGACAGGTCTTCGACCATGGCCTTGAGCTCTGGGGTGTTGAAGAAGTTCTCGCGAACGTACGCGCCGTCTTTGGCTTTGTAGTTCTGGTACTCGCCGTCGATGACTTCGTCCATGCGGCGCTGCAGGGCACCGTTGGTGTCCTTGGCGAACAGTGGGTCCCAGAAACGGCCCCAGACGACCTTGTTGACGTTCCAGCCACCGCCACGGAACACGCCTTCGAGTTCCTGGATGATCTTGCCGTTGCCGCGAACCGGGCCGTCGAGGCGCTGAAGGTTGCAGTTGATGACGAAGATCAGGTTGTCCAGCTTCTCGCGGCCGGCCAGGGCGATTGCACCCAGGGATTCCGGCTCGTCGCACTCGCCGTCGCCCATGAAGCACCAGACCTTCTGCTTGCCGGCCGGGATGTAGCCACGGGCTTCCAGGTACTTCATGAAGCGTGCCTGGTAGATGGCCTGGATCGGGCCCAGACCCATCGAAACGGTCGGGAACTGCCAGAAGTCAGGCATCAGCCATGGGTGCGGGTACGAAGACAGGCCGTTGCCGTCCACTTCCTGACGGAAGTTGTTCATCTGGTCTTCGTTGATGCGGCCTTCCATGAACGCACGGGCGTAGACGCCTGGCGAAGCGTGGCCCTGGAAGAAGATCAGGTCGCCGCCGTGTTCTTCGGTCGGGGCCTGGAAGAAGTAGTTGAAGCCGATGTCGTACAGGGTGGCGCTGGAGGCGAAGCTGGAGATGTGTCCGCCCAGGTCCGAGTCTTTCAGGTTGGTACGCATGACCATGGCCAGGGCGTTCCAACGCACCATCGAGCGAATGCGGCGTTCCATGAACAGGTCGCCAGGCATGCGTGCTTCGTGGGTGACAGGGATGGTGTTGCGGTATGGCGTGGTGATCGCATACGGCAGCTGGGAGCCACTACGGGTGGCCAGCTCGCCCATACGGGTCATCAGGTAATGAGCGCGGTCTTCGCCTTCTTTGTCGAGGACCGACTCCAGGGCATCCAGCCATTCCTGGGTTTCGATTGGATCGAGGTCTTGCATGGCTTGCTCCAGGGCGGAAAGGCAACCAGAATCGATTGCCTGAGATTGCGACTGGCCTTATGGGCAGACGTCGTGAATTCTTGGATTACCGGGGTGTCCTCCGGCGCCGTGTAGTTTTACTACATTTGCTTTCGCATTTCATGCTTTTACACGACACGAGTAGTAGTAAAACTACATTTGTGCGACGTTTCGTCGCATGCTGGCTTGTGAGGAAAAACGTTCATGTTGGTTGGCATTGTGTCGCGAACGGGTAACTCTTGATGTTTGTTGCCAATTTTTCGTTTCTTTCAGCTATTTCCAACTTTTGTACGACAGTCCAACCGTGGTCCGGCTTCCCCTTGGCCGCTTCTTCCCCTCTATTTCACGCCGATCAAGGATAGACCATGCGCCTACCTTTGCCGTCCGATCTGCCCGCCACCCTGCAGCCGCTGGTCGCGCGCAACCAGCAATTCATCAGCGATGCGGTGGCTGCCCACCCGGAACTCGATCTCCAGGCCTGGAGCCCGCTGCACCGGCAACAGTTCGACCAGGTAGCCGCCGCCAGCGACTTCGTGCTCGGCCTGGTCCGGCGCGAGCCGGCCATGCTGTTCGGCCTGCTGGCCAGTGGCGAGCTGGATCGGCGTTACGCCGCGGGTGAACTGCGCGGGCACATTGCTGCAGCCGCCCAGGCGGCGCAGAGCGAGGACGAGCTGGCGCGCAACCTGCGCCGCGAGCGCAACCGCCAACAGTTGCGCATCATCTGGCGCGACATCACCCGCCAGGCCGCGCTGGGCGAAACCTGCCGCGACCTGTCCGACCTGGCCGACGCCGCCATCGATGAAGCCTACCAATGGCTGTACCCGCGCCACTGCCAGCAGTTCGGCACGCCTGTCGGCAACCGCAGCGGCCAGCCGCAGCACATGGTGGTGCTGGGCATGGGCAAGCTGGGCGCGGTGGAGCTGAACCTGTCGTCGGACATCGACCTGATCTTCGCCTTCCCCGAAGGCGGCGAAACCGAAGGGGTGAAGCGCTCGCTGGACAACCAGGAGTTCTTCACCCGCCTGGGCCAGCGCCTGATCAAGGCGCTGGACCCGGTCACCGTCGACGGTTTCGTGTTCCGCGTCGACATGCGCCTGCGCCCGTATGGCTCGGCCGGCGCGCTGGTGCTCAGCTTCAATGCCCTGGAGCAGTACTACCAGGACCAGGGCCGTGACTGGGAACGCTATGCGATGATCAAGGCGCGGGTGGTGGCCGGTGACCAGGCGGCCGGCGCGCAGCTGCAGGAGATGCTGCGGCCGTTCGTGTACCGCCGCTACCTGGACTTTTCCGCGATCGAAGCGCTGCGCACCATGAAGCAGCTGATCCAGCAGGAAGTGCGGCGCAAGGGCATGGCCGACAACATCAAGCTGGGTGCCGGTGGCATTCGCGAGGTGGAATTCATCGCCCAGGCCTTCCAGCTGATCCACGGCGGGCGCGACCTCAGCCTGCAACAGCGGCCGCTGCTGAAAGTGCTGGCCACCCTCGAGGGCCAGGGCTACCTGCCGCCAGCCGTGGTCGCCGAGTTGCGCGAGGGTTATGAGTTCCTGCGCTATACCGAACACGCCATCCAGGCCATCGCCGACCGCCAGACGCAGATGCTGCCGGACAGCGAGACCGATAAGGCGCGGGTGGCCTACATGCTCGGTTATGCCGACTGGCAAAGCTTCCATGACCAGCTGACGCACTGGCGTGGCCGGATTGACTGGCACTTCCGCCAGGTGATCGCCGACCCGGATGATGAAGACGGCGAGGGCGAGCTGGTGGTGGGTGGCGAATGGTCGCCGCTGTGGGAGCAGGCGCAGGATGAAGATGCCGCTGGCCGTCAGCTGCAGGAGGCCGGTTTCCAGCAGCCCGCCGAAGCCCTGCGGCGCCTGGCCGCGCTGCGCTCCAGCCCGCAGCTGCGTTCGATGCAGCGGATTGGCCGTGAGCGCCTGGACGCCTTTATCCCGCGGTTGCTGGCTCAGGCTGTGGAACATGACAACCCCGACCTGGTGCTCGAGCGCGTGCTGCCGCTGGTCGAGGCCGTGGCACGCCGTTCTGCCTACCTGGTGCTGCTGACCGAAAACCCCGGCGCCTTGCGCCGCCTGCTGACCCTGTGCGCCGCCAGCCCGTGGATTGCCGAGCAGATTGCCCGCTACCCGCTGCTGCTCGATGAACTGCTCAATGAAGGCCGCCTGTTCAGCCCGCCACTGGCGCCGGAGCTGGCCAGCGAACTGCGCGAGCGCCTGACGCGCATCCCCGAGGACGACCTGGAACAGCAAATGGAGGCGCTGCGCCACTTCAAGCTGGCCCACAGCCTGCGCGTGGCCGCCTCGGAAATCAGCGGCAACCTGCCGCTGATGAAAGTCAGCGACTACCTGACCTGGCTGGCCGAGGCCATCCTCGACCAGGTGCTGGCCCTGGCCTGGCGCCAGACCGTGGCTCGCCACGGCCAGCCCAAGCGCAGCGACGGCAGCCTGTGCGACCCGGGCTTCATCATCATCGGCTACGGCAAGGTAGGTGGCCTGGAGCTGGGTCACGGTTCGGACCTGGACCTGGTATTCATCCATGACGGCGACCCGCAGGCGGAAACCGACGGCGCCAAGCCGATCGACAGTGCGCAGTTCTTCACCCGCCTGGGCCAGCGCATCATTCACCTGCTGACCACCCAGACCAACTCGGGCCAGCTGTATGACGTGGACATGCGCCTGCGCCCGTCGGGGGCCTCGGGCCTGCTGGTGAGTTCGCTGGGAGCGTTCGAGCGCTACCAGCAGAACGAGGCCTGGACCTGGGAGCATCAGGCCCTGGTGCGGGCCCGGGTGCTGGTGGGCTGCAAGCAGGTGGGCACGGCGTTCGAAGGCGTGCGCGCCAAGGTGCTGGGCCAGGCCCGCGACCTGGAAAAACTGCGCAGCGAAGTGAGCGAAATGCGCGCCAAGATGCGCGACAACCTCGGCACCAAGGCCACCGCAGCCGGTACCGCGGCAAACGCCTTCGAGGCCGGTGTGCCGTTCGATATCAAGCAGGATGCCGGCGGTATCGTCGATATCGAATTTATGGTGCAATACGCCGCTTTGGCCTGGTCCCACGACCACCCGGCCATACTCCGATGGACCGATAACATCCGCATTCTGGAAGAGCTGGAGCAGGCGGGTTTGATGCCGGCCAGTGACGCGGTGCTGTTGCGTGAAGTGTACAAGGCGTTCCGCTCGGCCTCGCACCGCCAGGCCCTGCAGAAGCAGGCCGGGGTTATCGATGCGGCGCAGTTTGCCGATGAACGCCGTGAGGTGCGGCGGATCTGGGGTGAATTGGGTTTGACTTGAGATTGCTGGGGCCGCTTTGCGGCCATCGCGACACAAGGCCGCTCCTACAGGAGATCGCATTCCCTTGCAGGAGCGGCCTTGTGTCGCGATGGGCTGCAAAGCAGCCCCAAAGGCTCATGCCTCACCACCGGTGGTACACTGTCCGCCACATAGCCTGAATATAAAGAGGGGAGGCCAGGCTGTACCGCAGCCTGTAGCCTCCCCGAGCGTTTCTGGACTAAGCATGAGAATACTGATCATTGGCCCCAGCTGGGTCGGCGACATGGTGATGGCGCAGACCCTGTTCCAGTGCCTGAAACAGCAGCACCCCGACTGCGTGATCGATGTGCTGGCCCCCGAGTGGAGCCGGCCGATCCTCGAACGCATGCCCGAGGTCCGTCAGGCCCTGAGCTTCCCGCTCGGCCACGGCGCACTGGAACTGGCCACGCGGCGACGCATCGGCAAGTCCCTGGCCGGCCAGTACGACCAGGCCATCCTGCTGCCCAACTCGCTCAAGTCGGCGCTGGTGCCGTTCTTTGCCGGTATCCCCAAGCGCACCGGCTGGCGTGGCGAAATGCGCTTCGGCCTGCTCAACGACGTGCGCAAGCTGGACAAGGCCCGCTACCCGCTGATGATCGAGCGCTTCATGGCCCTGGCCTACGCGCCCGGCACCGAGCTGCCGCAGCCGTACCCGCGCCCCAGCCTGCAGATCGAAGCGCAAAGCCGCGACGCCGCCCTGGCCAAGTTCGGCCTGGAGCTGGACCGCCCGGTGCTGGCGCTGTGCCCCGGTGCCGAGTTCGGCGAGGCCAAGCGCTGGCCGGCCGAGCACTACGCCACCGTGGCCGATGCGATGATCCGCCAGGGCTGGCAGGTGTGGCTGTTCGGCTCGAAGAACGATCACCCGGTCGGTGAGCAGATTCGCGACCGGCTGATCCCGGGCTTGCGTGAAGAGTCGTCCAACCTGGCCGGCGAAACCTCGCTTGCCGAGGCTATCGACCTGATGTCCTGCGCCCATGCCGTGGTGTCCAACGACTCGGGCCTGATGCACGTGGCCGCCGCGCTGAACCGACCAATGGTGGCGGTGTACGGCTCGACCTCGCCAGGCTTCACCCCGCCGCTGGCCGAGCACGTGGAAGTGGTGCGCACCGGCATCGAGTGCAGCCCGTGCTTCGACCGCACCTGCCGCTTCGGTCACTACAACTGCCTGCGTTTGCTGGAACCGGGCAAAGTCATCGCTGCTTTGCACAGCCTGACCGGGCCGGACCTGATCGATACCGTGGCCGAGGTCGACTAAGTGCGGGTACTGATCATCAAGACTTCGTCGCTGGGTGATGTGATCCACACCTTGCCGGCGCTTACCGATGCCGCCCACGCCATCCCGGGCATCCGCTTCGACTGGGTGGTGGAAGAAGGCTTCGCCGAAATCCCCAGCTGGCACCCGGCGGTCGACCAGGTGATCCCGGTGGCCATTCGCCGCTGGCGCAAGAACCTCTGGCAAACCATCAAGAGCGGCGAGTGGAAGGCATTCAAGCAACGTGTACGCGAGCGCAAGTACGACCTGGTGATCGACGCCCAGGGCCTGGTCAAATCGGCCTGGCTGACCCGCTACGTGAAGGCGCCGGTGGCCGGCCTGGACCGCTACTCGGCCCGCGAAGGCTGGGCCAGCCGCTTCTATGACCGGCGCCTGTCGGTTGCCACCGGCCAGCACGCGGTGGAGCGGGTGCGCCAGCTGTTCGCCATGGCCTTGGCCTACGACCTGCCGGAAGGCATCGGCAACTACGGCCTCGACCTCGAGCGCCTGCAACTGCCGCCGGCCGCCCCCTATGTGGTGTTCCTGCATGGCACCACCTGGGCGACCAAGCACTGGCCCGAAGCCTACTGGCGCGAACTGGCCGAGCGCATGGGCCGGCGCAAGCTGGAAGTGCGCCTGCCGTGGGGCAACCCGGCCGAGAAGGCGCGGGCCGAGCGTATCGCCCAGGGCTTGAACAACTGCCAGGTGCTCCCCAAATTGAACCTTGCCGGTGTCGCACGCGTGTTGGCGGCGGCAAAAGCCTGCGTGGCGGTCGATACCGGCCTCGGCCACCTGGCGGCGGCACTCGATGTGCCCACCATTTCGCTGTTCGGCCCGACCAACCCGGGCCTGACCGGCGCCTACGGACGGACCCAGATTCACCAGGCCAGTGACTGGCCCTGCGCGCCCTGCCTGCAGAAAAAGTGCACTTACAAACCGAGCGCCGATGACCTGCGCCGGTTCGATCTGAAACGCGAGTGGCCATTGTGCTTCACTCGCCTGAATCCCGAGCATGTGGCGAGCCGCTTGAGCGCGTTGCTGCTGGCTGAGGATGTCCGTTGATGCAACTGGCTTTCGTGCTTTACAAATATTTCCCCTTCGGCGGGCTGCAGCGCGACTTCATGCGCATTGCCCTGGAATGCCAGAAGCGGGGCCACCAGATCCGTGTGTACACGTTGATCTGGGAGGGTGACATTCCGCCGGGCTTCGAAGTGCTGGTGGCGCCGGTGAAGGCGATTTTCAATCACCGCCGCAACGAGAAGCTCAGCGCCTGGATGGCCGCCGACCTGGCCAAGCGCCCGGTCGACCGCCTGATCGGTTTCAACAAGATGCCTGGGCTGGACGTGTACTACGCCGCCGACGGCTGCTTCGAGGACAAGGCGCAGACCCTGCGTGGCGGCCTGTACCGCCGCTGGGGCCGCTACCGGCACTTTGCCGAGTACGAACGTGCGGTGTTCGCCAAGGACGCCCATACCGAAGTGCTGATGATTTCCGAAGTGCAGCAGCCGCTGTTCATCAAGCACTACGGCACCCCGGTAGAGCGTTTCCACCTGCTGCCGCCGGGCATTTCCCAGGACCGCCGCGCGCCGGCCAATGCCGGCGAAATCCGCGCCGAGTTCCGCAAGGAATTCAACCTGGGCGATGACGACCTGCTGCTGGTGCAGATTGGCTCGGGCTTCAAGACCAAGGGCGTTGACCGCAGCCTCAAGGCCCTGGCCGCGCTGCCGTCGGCCCTGCGCAAGCGCACCAGGCTGATGGTGATCGGCCAGGATGACCCCAAGGTGTTCCAGTTGCAAAGCGCTACCTTGGGCCTGGGCGAGCAGGTGCAGTTCCTCAAGGGCCGCAGCGACATCCCGCGTTTCCTGCTGGGCGCCGACCTGCTGATCCACCCGGCGTACAACGAGAACACCGGCACGGTGCTGCTCGAGGCGCTGGTGGCCGGCCTGCCGGTGCTGGTCTCCAAGGTGTGCGGCTACGCCCACTACATTGCCGAGGCCGACAGCGGCCTGGTGCTGGACGAGCCGTTCGAGCAGGAACAGCTCAATGGTTACCTGCAGCGTATGCTTGAAGACCAACAGGCCCGCGCCAGCTGGTCGCGCAACGGCCTGGCGTTTGCTGAAACCGCCGATCTGTACAGCATGCCGCAGCATGCCGCCGACGTGATCCTGGGGCAGGAGTCCGCATGAAGCTGATACTGGCCGAACCGTTCAAGCGCCTGTGGGCCGGGCGTGATGCCTTCGATGCCGTGGAGGCGCTGCAAGGCGAGGTCTATCGCGAACTGGAAGGGCGCCGCACGCTGCGCACCGAGGTCGCTGGCGAGGGCTTCTTCGTCAAGATCCACCGCGGCATTGGCTGGGGCGAGATATTCAAGAACCTGCTTACCGCCAAGCTGCCGGTGCTTGGCGCCGGCCAGGAATGGCAGGCCATCCAGCGCCTGCACCAGGTTGGCGTGCCGACCATGACTGCCGTCGCCTATGGCGAGCGTGGCAGCAACCCGGCCGCGCAGCATTCGTTCATCATCACCGAAGAACTGGCGCCGACCATCAGCCTGGAAGACTTCAGCATCGACTGGGTCAGGCAGCCGCCCGAGCCGCGCCTGAAGCGCGCGCTGATCGCCGAAGTGGCGAAGATGACCGGCGGCATGCACCGCGCGGGGGTCAACCACCGCGACTGCTACATCTGCCACTTCCTGCTGCACACCGACCGCCCGGTGACGGCGGACGACTTCAAACTGTCGGTGATCGACCTGCACCGCGCGCAGACCCGGGCGAAAATCAGCCGCCGCTGGCGCGACAAGGACCTGGCCGCGCTGTACTTCTCGGCGCTGGACATCGGCCTGACCCAGCGCGACAAGCTGCGCTTCCTGCGCGGTTACTTCCAGCGCCCGCTGCGGCAGGTCCTGAAGGATGAAGCCTCGCTGCTCGCCTGGCTGGAGCGCAAGGCGCAGAAACTCTATGACCGCAAACAACGTTATGGGGATGCACTCTGATGGCGGGGTGGACACTGGCGCCGGGCTACGAACACCTGGCGGCGGACTTCGGCAGCCTGGAAGCGGTATTTGCCCTGCAAGGCGAGCGCCTGACCCGCGACCCGATCAGCGAGGTGGTGCGTATCGAGCGTGACGGGGTCAATTACTACGTCAAGCGCTACACCGGGGCCGGCAAGCACATGCGCCGTTACCTGGGCCGGCCGCGGATCAAGGCCGAATGGCAGAACCTCAAGCAGTTCGACAAGTGGGGCATCCCCACTGCCGAAGTGGTGGCCTGGGGCCTGGAGCGCAATGGCCTGGCCTTTGGCCGGGGGGCCATGATCACCCGCGAACTGCCGCGCACCGAAGACCTGTCGGCGCTGGCCGAGCGCAACGATGCACGCCTGGCCGATCGCGCCTGGGTCGGGCATGTCAGCAGCCAGCTGGCGCGCCACACCCGGGTCATGCACCAGCACCACTTCGCCCACAACGACCTGAAATGGCGCAACCTGCTGGTCGACGACCAGGGCACGCTATTCTTCATCGACTGCCCCACCGGCGATTTCTGGCGCGGCTTCATGTGGCGGCACCGGATGATCAAGGACCTGGCGTGCCTGGACAAAGTGGCCAAATACCACCTGTCGGCAACCCAGCGCCTGCGTTTCTACCTGCAATACCGTGGCCGCGACCGGCTGAATGTGCGTGACAAGAAGCGCATTCGCCAGGTGGTGAGCTTTTTCGAGGGAAGGGAATGACCGATTACCTGGCCAGCGCGGACCTCGCGCTGCTCAAACGCCATGGCCTGGATGACTTCGAGGCGCTGTGGGCACTGCAACTGGATGCCGTGGACGAACCGAACACCGGCCGCGGAGGCTGGAGCAGCGTGTTCCGCCTGGAACTCGAAGGCAAGGGCTACTACCTCAAGCGCCAGAGCGACTACCTGACCCGTACCCTGCACCGGCCATTCGGCGAGCCGACCTTCGCCCGCGAATTCCGCAACATCAGCCGTTACCAGAAGCTGCACATTCCGGCCTTGCAGGCGGTGTTCTATGGCGAGCGCAAGAAAGGTGGCACGCACCGGGCGATCCTGATGACTCGCGCCCTGGACGAATGGGCCGACCTCGACAGCCTGCTGGCCCAGTGGCCACAACTGAGCGATGCTGAACGCAATGGCGTCCTGCAGGCCTGCGGCCAGCTGGCGCGCACCCTGCACAGCGCCGGCCAGGTGCATGGCTGCTTCTACCCCAAGCACATCTTCCTGCGCCAGCGCCGCGAAGGCTGGGACGCGCAACTGATCGACCTGGAGAAGACCCGCCCCCTGCTGTTCGGCATGCGTGACCGTCTCAAGGACCTGGAGCCGCTGCTGCGTCGTGCCCCGGTCTGGAGCGAGCTTGATGTACGTACCTTGCTGGCCAGCTACCTGGCGCAGCCTGCCGATGGCACGCTGGTCGATACCTGGCTGCAACGCCTGACGCAACGCCGTCGTGAAAAAGAGGCCCGCTGATGCGTTTGTCTGAATTGAAAGAGGCCGGGCGCAGCCCCTCGCTGCCCCTGAGCATCACCCTGGCCGATGCCGCCGGCATGGCCGACCTGCAATTGCTCAGCCTGCTGCGCGTGCTGCCGGGCCAGCGCTATGTGGGCGCCGGCGTGTGGCGCGGTACCCCGGTGCTGGCCAAGCTGCTGGTCGGTGGTAACGCTGCACGGCATTTCCAGCGCGAACTGCAAGGCGTGAAGCTGCTGGCCGAGCAGGGCCTGACCACGCCGAAGCTGCTGGCCGACGGCCTCAAGGAAGGCGAGGGCGGCTGGCTGCTGTTCGAATTCCTCGACGGTGCCGAAAGCCTGGCCGATGCCTGGGCGGCAGTGGAGAGCTTGCCGGTACTGGCCGACGAGCAGCACCTGGTGCTGGGCGAGGCGCTCACCGCAGTGGCGCACATGCACGCCCGGGGCCTGTGGCAGGAAGACCTGCACCTGGACAACCTGCTGCGCCACGGCGGCAAGCTGTACCTGATCGACGGCGCCGGCATCAAGGCCGAAACGCCTGGCCAGCAGCTGTCGCGCCCACGTGTGCTGGAAAACCTGGGGGTATTCTTCGCCCAGCTACCCAAGCGTCTGGAGCCGTTCATCGAAGAACTGCTGGTGCAGTACCTGCTGGCCAACGCCGAGCATGCGCTGCCGCTGGAAGCCTTGCAGAAGCAGGTGGACAAGGTGCGCAGCTGGCGCCAGAAGGATTACCTGGAAAAGGCTGGTCGTGAATGCAGCCTGTTCAGTGTCGAGCGCAGCCTTTCGGGCTTGCGGGCAGTCCGCCGCGACGAGGCCGAAGCCATGTTGCCGGTGCTGGAGCAGGCTGACGCGTTGATTGACCAGGGCCACCTGTACAAGACCGGTGGTGCGGCCAGCGTGGCGCGCATCGAGGTTGGCGGCCGCACACTGGTGCTCAAACGCTACAACATCAAGAACACCGCGCACTGGTTCAAGCGCTTCTGGCGCCCGAGCCGGGCCTGGCATTCCTGGATCGAAGGCCACCGCCTGGAGTTCCTCGACATTGCCACGCCGCGTCCACTCGCGGTGCTGGAGCAGCGGGTGATGGGGCTGCGAAGCCGTGCCTACCTGGTCACCGAGTATGTCGATGGCCCGGACCTGGCCGAATGCTTCGCGCCCTACGTGGATAACGGCGATGCGCCCGAGGAGCAGGTGGATGCCCTGGTGCACGTGATGCAGCAACTGATTCGTGAGCGTATCAGCCACGGCGACTTCAAGGGCCACAACCTGTTCTGGCACAACGGCCAGTGGTCGCTGATCGACCTCGACGCCATGTGCCAGCACGCCACCCAGCTCAGCTTTGCCCCGGCCTACGCCCGCGATCGGGCGCGGCTGCTGCGCAACTGGCCGAGTGGCAGTGCCTTGCATCAGCGGCTGGACCGGCTGCTGCCCAAGCTGGCCGAGTAATCCGCCGGCAGTGCCAGCCAGTCGCTGCTGCGGCCTGGCTGGCGCACGCGAATGCGCCATTGGCCGCCCTGTTGGCGCAGTACTGCCCAGGCGTGGACTGCGCCCAGTGCCTTCTCGGGCAGCAGCAGATGGAAATGCCCGGCGAGCAGGTGCCGACGAACCGGCAACTGCTGGTCACCCAGCTGCAGATAGAGTTGCCCCCCGGTGTCGTGCAGGTCGGCTTCCCCTGCCACTGGTTCGCCCTCGAGCGGCGGTTGCAGGCGTACCTCTTCCAACAGCTGGGCTACGTCAGGTAGCCCGTCATGCCATAGCACGATGGAATCGACCACCCAATTGCCATTGCGCAGCCGTTTGATCGGCAGCTGCGCGTAGGCATCCGGCTGCCTGGGGTCGAGCACCCGCCAGCGATAGCCGTCGAAGTGGACGTTGTACAACCGCCCCTGGCTGTCCTTGACGAAGTAACGGTCCGGGCCTGGCACGCTGTTGATCTGTTCGTACACTTCCTCGCCATGAACCCCGTCGATCCGGTAGCGCAGCTTGCTCACGTCCACGGCCGCTTCGTGGGTTTTCGGCAGTGGGCGCGGGGGTTGCGGTGGCAGGCCGCGCATCGCCCTGCGCATGAGGGGCGAGCCAGCGAAACTGGACAACCCGTCGGCGCTGTGGCTCAAAGCGGCCATGGCGTGGTGGAAGGTTGCTGCATAATCCTCTTTTTCCAGGGCTTCGAAGCCGTCCCAAAGCGAAATCGACATACGGCCGAAGGCCAGGGCTGACATTGTCGGGGCCGGTAGCACGAGGCTGATCATGTCGAGAACCAGGCGCAGCGTCGACAGCCCGTACTCGCCGAGCAGCTCGCGGTTGCTGCGGCTGTTGGTATCGGCCTCGGCGATCATGGCGTGGACCTGGGCCTTGTAAAGGGCATCGAAGAGGTTGCCGTTGATCATTGGCCTTTGCACATATGGCCCGAGGCGGCCCTTGCGCACCAATTTGTCGAGCCGCTTGCCATCAGCCAGAGGCGCGCGCTGGATCAGGTACTTTCGCAAGGACGGCGTGCTGCGAAGGGTTCTGAGCAGCGCCCGGGTATCGGGGTATTCACGCCATGCGCGCCGATCGGGAGCGTCCGGCGTATACAGCACCAGCGACGGCTGGTTGTCGCTCTCGGCATTGAGCAGCAGTACCCCTTGCAGCGTGTGCCCGTCGATGATCAGCTGGCGCACCGCGATACGATGCTCGTCGATTGTAGGGCGCCAATTGTTGTCGGGGTGGTCGGTGACGGCTTTGACCCAGCGATAGCCTCGCTCGTGGGTATCGTTCAGAAAGTGCCTGGCATAGCGGGCCTTGGCCGCCTCGGCGCGCATGCGGGCGCGGTTCATGTTGCCGTGGCATTGCATGCGCCAGCGCGCACCTGGAGACTCCAGCAGGTGGGTTCGCAGGTAGCGGATGTAGCCACTGCCTGCGTCAAGCTCGCGCACCAGGCGCTTTACCCCTTCTGCGGATATTGATTCCAGTGTGGAACCGTCTTCGTGGTGTATTCGGGCAGTCAGCCAGTAATCGACGTCGAACCAGCCGATGTTCAACAGGGCCAGCTCGTCCAGGCGGTAGGTGGTGGTTACCAGCTCGATGGTGCCACCGACATGGCGACGGTTGGCAACGGCCACGTAACCCGAAGGTGCCAGCGGGTTGATCAACGGGCCGGTGCGGTGTGCAAGCGTGACGGTTATGCAGACTTTTTCGGCAGGCAAGTCGATGGAGAATTCGCGCCGCAGCGCCTTGCCAAGGCGTTCGCGCACCCATGCCAGCAGGTGGTGGCGATTGCCGAACGCCTCCAGGGTCAAAAGGCCGGGTGCAGCAGCCTGGGTGATGGCCCCGGCGAGCTCCTGGATCGTTTGCATGATGTGCGTCAGGCTTTGCGTGGAGCTCTGGCGCAGCCAGGCGGGCAGGTGTTTTTCCAGCAGCAGCGCATAACGGGTGGACAACGCATATTGGCTGCCCATGAGATCGGTCAGTGACTGCTGTTTGGCCAGGGTGCTTTTGAGTGCCGGCAGATCCGGGTTCTGGTCAAGCGCCCAGGCGGCGTGCCAGGCGATGGTGAGCCGTTGATGCTGCGCGTCGATCACGTCAGTGGCCTGTTGTTCGACCAGGTCGCCGGTAAACCACTCGTAGCGCAGCCGGTCGGCACACCGGACCAGTTGCTGGTCCTGCAGGCGGGGTAGCAGTTGCAGCATTGGCCGGCTTTGCATGGGGTCGTCCAGGCGCTCGCACAGCTCTCTATGCAGTTCGGCCAGGTTGGCGAAGCCTTCAACGCCATGAGAAACGCTGCACAGCAGTGCCTGGCCTGTGGCTGTTGCAGGCTCGGCAACGGCCCCTTCCGGTGCGTCTGCCACCAATACCAGCACGCCGGGTAACGGCAACCGGCCATGGGGCCTTGAGCGGTTGAATACCGGCCGATAAACCTGGGCCCGGTGGGTGTCTGGCAGGTGGTTGCGCTGCCAGGGTAGCGGCAGCTCCAGGGAGGTGCGCAGCAGGCTGATGTGGCTGTAGTCCAGGGTCTGGTCGGCGAGGCGCAGTTCCAGTTCGGCCAGAAGTTGCTCATGACGCAGTTCGCGCAGTTGCCGGACGCGGCTGTGGCCTGCTTCGACAGGGTCGTTCCAGAACGCTGCCAGGTCACCAAAAAAACGCTGACGCATGGCGGCCGGTTCCGTTTCGCCCGCCAGTTCGGGTTTGCCTTGCTCAAGGGCGATGAGTTGTTGATCGAGCGCTTCGAGGCGCTGCAAAGGTGTCATGGTATGGCTCCTTGGAAAATGGGAGCCAACCATGTCGCGGCAAAAGAGGGTGCGGGTATTACCCGGTTACTGCCGTGGACGAGGGTAGAAACCTTGCAGGCCGAGAGCCGCCGACACCCCCAGGCCGAGCCAGGCCAGGCTGTCCCAGACCCCGTCCCCCAGCAAGGCGGCAAACAGCCCCACGGCAGTGAGCAAGGCCACGACCATCGGCCAGACGAAGATGCGCCAGGTCGGCTGTGACCTGTGGCTCATGCCCGCGCCTCCCGCTTCGTGCGTTGTTTGCCCCACCACAGGTACAAGCCGCTGCCGAGGACGATGATGGTCAGCACATCGAGTAGCGCCCACAGGATTTGCATTGGCCGGCCGCCGTAGTCGCCGAAGTGCAGTGGTTGCGACAGGCCCATGGCATCCATGTACCAGGGGCGTTCGCCGACGGCGGTCACCGCCAGTGTTCGCGCATCGATCAGCACGGGCGTGAGCAGGTGCGAGGTCAGGTGCGTGGCGCCCTTCATGAACACCGCATAGTGGTGCTCACTGGAAAAGCGTGTGCCGGGGAAGGCGATGAAGTCCGGGCGCATGCCGGGGGCGGCCTGTTCGGCGATGGTCAGCAGGTGGGTGGCCGGGGCGCGTTCGGTGAGCGGTGGGGCATCACGGTACGGGGCAACCATGGCGGCCAGGCTGTCGTTGCGCCAGGCGGCGATGACCAGGTCCGACAGCGCGCTGATGACACCGGTCACGCCTACCGTCAGTGCCCAGGCCAAGGTGACCACGCCGATCAGGTTGTGCAGGTCGAGCCAGCGCAGGCGACGGGATTTGCCGTGGCGCACCGTGCCGAAGTCCAGGCGGCGCATGAACGGTGCATAGAGCACGGTGCCGGAGATGATCGCCACGACGAACAGCACGCCCATGAAGGCCAGCAGCAGCTTGCCGGGCAGGCCGGCGAACATGTCCACGTGCAGGCGCAGCATGGTCATCATGAAGCCGCCGTTGGCGGCCGGCATGGCCACGGCTTCACCGGTGCGGGCGTCGAGCATGAAGGTGTGCGACGAATTGGGATCGGTGCCGGCGGTGGCGGCGGTTATGGCCACTACGCCGTTGGCTTCGTCCTCGTCGTAGCCGAAGTACTGCATGACCTCGCCGGGGCGGTGCTGCTCGGCCTTGATCACCAACTGCTGCAGGTCGAGGTGTGGTGTATCGGCCGGCATTTCCCGCAGTTCGGGGGCGTCGCCGAGCAGGTGTTCGAGTTCGTGGTGGAAGATCAGCGGCAGGCCGGTGACTGCCAGCAACAGCAGGAACAGGGTGCAGACCAGGCTGCTCCAGGTGTGGATCACCGACCAGCGGCGGATGGTTGGGCTTTTCATCACGGTACCGATTTTTGCCTGTCGGAAGCTGGGGCTGCTGCGCAGCCCTTTCGCGACACAAGGCCGCTCCTACAGGGGAGCACGTTTTCCTGTAGGAGCGGCCTTGTGTCGCGAAAGGGCCGCAAAGCGGCCCCCGTTCACTCAGAACTTGTAATTGACACTGGCCACCACGTTGCGCTCGTCGCCGTAGTAGCAGTAGTACCCGTCACAGGTAGACAAGTAGTCCTTGTTGAACAGGTTCTTCGCATCCACGGCTACGGTCACTCCCTTGAGGGTGCTGTTCAGGCGGCCCAGGTCGTAGTGCACCGATGCGTCGTAGACGGTGTAGGACCCCACATGGCCCCAATCGGTGTTAGTGGTATTACCGTAGGTGTCGCCCACGTAGCGCACGCCAACGCCGACCCCAAACCCATCCAGTGGTCCGCTGTGCCAGGTGTAGTCAGCCCAGGCAGTGGCCTGGTTGCGCGGCACCTGCGCCATGCGCTTGCCTTTCTCGTCACTGGTGCCTTTGATGATTTCGCTGTCGTTGTAGGTGTACGAGCCCACCAGTTTGAGGTTCTCGGTCACATCCGAGGTAGCCTCCAGCTCCAGGCCTTTGACACGCACTTCGCCAACCTGGCGGGTTACACCACCCTCGGTCACAGACATGTTCTCCTGCGTCAGGTCGAACACAGCAGCGGTGAACAGGCTATTGCTGCCTGGAGGCTGGTACTTGATGCCCAGTTCGTATTGCTTGCCTTCGGTCGGTTTGAAGGCATCGGTGCTGTTGACGGTGGAGCCGGTGGCGGCCTGGAACGACTCGGCATAGGAGATGTAAGGCGTCAGGCCGTTATCGAATACATAGCTGAGTGCTGCGTTACCACTGAATTTCTTGTCGCGTTGGGTGTTGGTGGCATCGCCTTGGTTGTGGAAGGTGGTGCCGGTGTGCACCCAGTCCTCACGGCCACCAAGGGTCAGGCGCCAGTTGTCCAGGGCCATCTGGTCCTGGATATACAGGCCGGTCTGCTGGGTTTTCTGGTCGTAGTCGTACATGTCGAAGTACTGAACGTTCGAGAAATCCTGACCGTAGATTGGGTTGTGGATATTGCTCGGTGGCACACCAGCCGAGCCCCAGCGCCAGCGGGCATTGCTGTCCGAGCGCTGGTGGTCGAGACCCAGCAGCAGGGTATGGGCAACCTGGCCGGTCTGGAAGTCGGCCTGGAAGTTGTTGTCCAGGGCGAACTGGGAGATGTCCTCCTCGACGATACCGGCGGTGCGTTGCACGGTGCCATCGGCGCTGACAGCTTCGTCCGGGCCGGCTGGCCAGATCGAGCCACCGGCGGTAATGCCCTTGAAGTCCAGTTCGTTACGCGCGTAGCGCAGGTTCTGACGGAACTGCCAGGTATCGTTCAGGCGGGTCTCGAACGCATAGCCCAGGTGGTAGTAGGTGCGGTCGTAGGACTCCCAATCCGGGTCGCCCAGGTTCTTGTGGTGCGAAATCTTGCCTGCGGGGCTATCCAGCTTGGTGCCTTGCAGTGGCAGGAACTGGCCGGTGATGCCGGTGTCATCGCGGGTGTACTGGCTGATGAACGTCAGCTTGGTATCGTCGTTGATGTTCCAGGTCAGGCTGGGCGCGATGTTGTAGCGCTTGTCCGGGATGTGGTCTACCGGCGCACCGCTGTCACGCACGGTGCCGCTCACTCGGTACAGGAACTGGCCTGCATCGTCGAGCTTGCCGGTGCTGTCGAAGTTGATCTGCTTGTGGTTATTGCTGCCAACCTGGGCTTCGACTTCGTGGCTGCTTTCCAATTGCGGCCGACGGCTGGTCATGTCCAGCAGGCCGCCTGGTGGAGTCTGGCCGTAGACCGAAGAAGCCGGGCCGCGCAGCACGGCGATGCGCTCCAGGTTCCAGGGTTCGATCTTGGGGGTGGCGTAGTTGCCCTTGGGCAATGGCAGGCCATCGAGGAACTGGGTAGGCTCAAAACCACGTACCAGCAACCAGTCGCTGCGCGAGTCGGAGCCATAGCCGCTGCTTTGCACGCCAGCGGTGTAGCGAAGGGCATCGTTCAGGCTGAGCACCGGCCGGTCTTCCATCTGCTGGCGGGTGATCACGCTTACCGAGCGGGGGAGTTCAGCGATCGCGGTGTCGGTCTTGGTGCCAGCTGCTGTCCGGGTCGCGGTGTAACCCTCTACCGGCCCCCAGGCGCTTTCATAGTTGGAAGTGGCATTGATCGCAGTCTCCGGCAACGCCAGTGTCCCTTCCGGCGTAGCCACCAGGCTGTAGCTGCCCACGCTGCTTTGCTGCAGCTGCAGGCCGGTGCCGCGCAGGGCGGCCTGCAGGGCACCAAGGCCATCGTACTGCCCGCTCACCGGGGCCGAGGTGCGGCCGCTGACCAGTGCCGGGTCGATGGCCAGAGTGATGCCGGCCTGGCTGGCGATCTGGTTGAGGGTGGTGGCCAGCGGGGCGCTGGGCAGGTCGTAGGCGCGCTGAGCGGATTGCTCGGCGGCGAACAGGGCAGGGCTGGCCAATGGCGCGGCCACGGCGATGGCCAAGGCCATCAGGCTGGGGCGCAGGATACGATCAACAGCACGGGACATGCAGCGGCTCCTCGACGGATAAGTGCTTTCTGCTTCCTTGCCGAGCGAGATTTGAAAAGTGACAGGGCGAATCTGAAATAAATTGAGAATTATTTGAAGTTGGTTTTTGCCTGTACCGGCCCTTTCGCGGGTAAACCCGCTCCCACAGGGATCGCGGGGGCTTTGAGGCTGGTGCAATCCTGTGGGAGCGGGTTTACCCGCGAAGAGGCCGGTGCAGGCCTACTTGGGAACGACGGTCACCCACCACGGCGTATGCCGCTCGACCTTCACCGGCAGTGCCGGCACCAGCGACGACAGCGCCAGGTCGGTGTCGGTCAGCGGGAAGCTGCCGGTCACACGCAGGTCGGCGACTTGCTCGTCCACCCCGAGGTAACCGCTGCGGTACTGGCCGAGCGTGGCCAGCAGGTCAGCCAGGCGCACGTTGTCCACCACCAGCATGCCGCGGGTCCAGGCGTCGGCACCGGCTGGCACCGTGCCGATCCGGCCAAGGCCGTTGGCGTTCATCAGCACCTGCTGGCCTTCGCGCAGCACCTGTTCGTCGCCGCTGTTCAGCGGCATGGCGGCGACCGAGGCCTGCAACACCTCCAGGCGCGTGCCGTCGTCCTCACGGCGCACCAGGAAGCGCGTGCCCAACGGGCGCAGGCGGCCATCGCCGGTGCGCACCAGCAGCGGGCGCGGGTCCTGATGGCCGGTTTCGACCGAAATCTCGCCCTGGTGCAGCACGATTACCCGCTGCTCGCCGGCGTAGTCGATATCCACGGCAGTGTGGCTGTTCAGGCTCAGCAAGGTGCCGTCTTCCAGGCGCAGGGTACGCAGTTCGCCGGTGGCGGTACGCTGGTCGGCCAGCCAGTAGCTCGGTGCCAGCGATGGTGCGCCGACCCAGGCCAGCAGCGAGCCCAAAAGAAACATGCCGGCCAGCCCGCCGCCGACCTTGCCGATGCGTCGGCGCAGGCCGGCGCGCGATTGCAGCAGGGCCTGGCGTGCCGGGCCGGCAGCGGCGCTCACACGCTGGTCCATGGCGCCGAGCTGGCGCCAGGCGCGGGCGTGCTCCTCGCTGGCGGCATGCCAGCGCATGAATTCGCTGCGCTCGTCGGGTGTGCCGCTGCCGTTGTCGAGGCTGAGTTTCCAGGCAATGGCGGCTTCCAGCACCCGGGACGAAACCGGTGCACTGCTCACGTCGGCTCCCCGTACAGGGCCACGTAGCACTGGCGCATGCCCTGGGCGATGTACTGGCGCACCCGCGACACCGAAACCCCCATGCGCTCGGCGATTTCGGCATGGCTCATACCGTCCAGGCGATTGTGCAGGAATGCTGCACGGGCCTTGCTCGACAGCTTGCCGAGCAGGCGGTCGATGGCCTTGAGGTCCTCGAGGATCAGGTGCTGCACTTCCGGGGAAGGTTGTTCGGCTTCCGGCATCAGGGCCAGTTCGGCCAGGTAGGCCTGTTCCAGCGCGGCGCGGCGGAAGTGGTCGAACATCAGGCCCTTGGCCACGGCGGCCAGGAATGCGCGGGGTTCGCGGGGCGTATCCAGTTGCTCACGGCCGAGCAGGCGCACGAAGGTGTCCTGGCTCAGGTCTTCGGCACGTTGGCGGCAGGCCATGCTGCGTTGCAGCCAGGCGAGCAGCCAGCCGCGGTGGTCGCGGTACAGCGCACCGACCAGATCGGCGTGTGGGCTCTGTGCAGAAGACAAGCAGCGTCCCCCCGGAACGAATGCATTAACTAACGATAATTATTCGCGATTGTTGCAGAGGGGAGGGGGTGGGTGCAATGGACGCTTATCGGATGGCCATCATGGAAAAGGCAGGTGGCCGTTCAGCAACTCGGTCGTTGTAGGAGCGGCCTTGCGTCGCGAAAGGGCTGCATAGCAGCCCCGGCCATATCTGCGGCGAAGCTGAAAATGTGGGGCCGCTGCGCGCCCCTTTCGCGACACAAGGCCGCTCCTACAGGATCTTCACAGGCCGTGATTGTGCGCTTTCCGCCGCCGCCAGCCGCGCAGCCGCTGCTCCAGCTGCAGCGGGCTGTCCAGCTGCTGGCGCCGGGCCTGGCTGAACAGGATCAGCGCCAGCTCGGCGGTAACCAGGGCATCGGCGCTGGCATGATGGCGCTCCTCTACCTGCAGGCCAAACCGCGCCACCCAGTCATCCAGCCCGGCCTCGCGCAGCACTGTGTCGGGGTTGAGCATCGGTGCCAGCTCGGCAACATCCAGGAAGGGCGAGTGCAAGCGATAGCCCAGGCTTTCCTTCAGCGCACGGGCCAGCATGCGCTGGTCGAACGGCGCGTGGAATGCCAGCACCGGGCTATTGCCAATGAAGTCGAGCAGGTCGAGCAAGGCCTCGGCCGGGTCGCAACCGGCAGCCAGGGCACTCGGGCCCAGGCCATGGATCAGCACGCTGGCGTTGGTCTTCTGCAAAGGCCGGTGCAGGGTGCGTTCGAACTGCTGGGCAAAGTCGATGGCGCCATCCTCGATGGCCACGGCGCCAACCGACAGCACCTGGTCACGGTTGGGGTTCAGGCCGCTGGTCTCCAGGTCGAGCACCACCCAGCGCTGCTCGCGCAGGGTACACACCCCCAGGGGCGCGGCCTTGGGCAGCCGGGCCAGGCGCTGGCGCGTGGCATGGTCCAGTTCGGGCGCACTGGGGCGCAGCCAGGCGAACAGGCTCATAGCTGGTACCGCAAGGCCAGGCTGCTTTGCAGGCGCTGGGCCTGGCGCAGGGACTCGCGCAGGATGCGCCGGTCCAGGTGGTTGAGGCTGTCCGGGTCCAGGCGGTTGGAATAGGGCAGGTTGTCGCGGGTCTGGCGCTGGTGCTGCTGCATGCGGGTTTGCTGGATGAAGTGGTAGGCCTCTTCATACGCTGCGCCGTCCAGTGCCTCGATCACGCCCTTGGCCACCAGCTGGCGCAGGCGTTCCAGGGTATTGCAGGCACCGATGCCGTTGGCCAGGGCCAGCAGCCGGGCACCATCGACGAAGGGCGTCAGGCCCTGGACCTTGAGGTCGAGGGTGGCGGCCTTGTCGTTGCCCTGGCGGGTCAGCACGAACTCGCGCAGGCGGCCCACCGGTGGGCGCTGACGCAGGGCGTTGTCAGCCATCATGCGCTGGAAGATGCGGTTATCGGCCACCTGCTCGAGCAGGCCCTGGCGCAGCTGCTCGCAACCTTGCTCGTCGCCCCACACCACGCGCAGGTCGAAATAGATGCTCGAGCCCAGCAGGTTCTCCGGGCTGGCTTCACGGACAAAACCGGAAAAACGCCGCGCCCACTCACTACGCGACAGGCACAGCTCTGGGTTGCCGGCCATGACGTTGCCCTTGCACAGGGTGAAGCCACACTGGGCCAGGCACTGGTTGATGTATTGCGCCAGCGGCAGCAGCCGTGCGCGGATGGCGTTGGCTTCGGCGCCGTCGGCGGCTTCGAAGAGGATGCCGTTGTCCTGGTCGGTGTGCAGGGTTTGTTCACGCCGCCCTTCGCTGCCAAAGCACAGCCAGCTGAACGGCACGCCCGGGTCACCGCGCTCGGCCAGCGCCAGTTCGATCACCCGGCACACGGTGTGGTCGTTGAGCAGGGTGATGATCTGGGTGATCTGCGTGGAGGACGCGCCATGGGCCAGCATGCGCTCGACCAGTTGGCTGATTTCGCCGCGCAGCGAGACCAGGGTATCCAGGCGTGGCGCATGGCGGATGGTGCGCGCCAGGTGCACCAGATCGACCCGTTGCAGGGAGAACAGGTCGCGCTCCGAAACCACACCGCACAGGCGTCGTTTTTCCACCAGGCATACGTGGGCGATATGCCGCTCGGTCATGGCCATGGCTGCGTCGAAGGCGCTGGCCTGGGGGCTGAGGTAGAATGGCTGGGCGGTCATGTGCCGCGCGATGGGCGCGCCCAGGTCGGCATCGGCCGCAGCCACCACCTGGCGCAGGTCGCGCAGGGTGAAGATACCGGTGGGGTAGCGCTGCGGGTCGACCACCACGATGCTGCCGACCTGCTGCTCGTGCATCAGCCGCACGGCGTCGCGCAGGGGCGTGTCGGGGCTGCACACCACCGGGTGGCGCATGGCCAGTTCACCCAGTGGCGTGTTCAGCGAATATTGGGTGCCGAGGGTTTCCACCGCGCGCTGGCGTACCTGCTGATTGACCTGGTCGAGCAGGCTGCTGACCCCGCGCAGGGCAAAATCCCGAAACACTTCCGACATCGAGAACACGCGGATGAACGCGGCCTTGTTCAGCTGCAGGCAGAAGGTGTCCTCACCGGCCAGGTGCTCGGTACGGGTCGCTCGCTCGCCGAGCAGGGCAGCCAGCGGGAAGCATTCGCCGCTGGTGATTTCGAAGGTGGTCTCCACACCAGGCTTGACCAGGTGCTGGCGCTCACCCACCACGCGGCCCTGCTTGACGATGTAGAAGTGCTCGACCGGCCCGTCGGCAGGTTTGACGATGCTTTCGCCGCTGGCATAGAAGCGCAGCTGGCACTGTTCGACCAGGTAGGCCAGGTGGCTGTGTTCCATCTGGTTGAACGGCGGAAAACGCTGCAGGAACTGCAGGGTGCCCTGGATGTTCTGCAGCACTGCTGTCCTGCCCGCCTGGCTGTAGGCGTCCTTTTTACTCATGAAACTGACCGTATCGCTATGCCGAACTATATATATCTATATATAGGTGCCGGCCATGTTGTTCTCTGCCTCCATGGTCGGCTTGCGGCGGGGTGGTGCCCATTGGACGTAAGTCTATGAGCGCCCCTGTCAAAGACCCGACGAAAGGCCAGCCGGGTTGCGCAAGTTCTGCGGTCCTAATGCTGAAGCGGAATTTTTTTGACGAGATGAGCATGCCTGAGCAACACGACATCCTGAGCGACGCCGAGCGCGAGGCATTGGCAGTCGTAAGTGCGCCCGTGGCTGCCAAGCCGTTGGTGCTGGTGGTGGATGACAATGCAGTGAACCGTGAGGCGCTGATCCTGTACCTGAAAAGCCGGGGGATCGACTGTGTCGGAGCGGATGGGGCCGAGGAAGCCAGGCTATACCTGCACTACCAGCAACGAATCGGCTTGATGATCACGGATTTGCGCATGCAGCCCGAGGATGGCCTGGACCTGATCCGGCAGATTCGCGAGTCGGAACGGGCGGCGTTGTCGATCATCGTGGTGTCGGGCGACACCGATGTGAAAGAGGCGGTGGACGTGATGCACCTGGGGGTTGTGGATTTTCTGCTGAAGCCGGTCGATCTGGACAGGCTGCTGGAGCTGGTGAAGAAAGAACTGAAGATCGAGTAGTGCAGGAGTGGGGCTGCTTTGCAGCCCTTTCGCGACACAAGGCCGCTCCTACAAGTACTGCGCCAGACCTCAGCCTTGCGCGGTACCTGTAGGAGCGGCCTTGTGTCGCGAAAGGGCCGCAAAGCGGCCCCCTGTCGCAGATGTCGCTTACAACCCGTTACGCGCCTTGAACTCGCGGCGACGGCGGTGCAGTACCGGCTCGGTATAGCCGTTCGGCTGCTTGCCACCTTCCACCACCAGCTCTACCGCAGCCTGGAACGCGACGTTGTCGTCGAAGTGCGGTGCCATCGGGCGATACAGGGCGTCGCCGGCGTTCTGCTGGTCGACCACCACGGCCATGCGCTTGAGGCTTTCCAGCACCTGCTCCTGGCTGACTACGCCATGGCGCAGCCAGTTGGCCAGCAGCTGGGCCGAAATGCGCAGGGTGGCGCGGTCTTCCATCAGGCCGACGTTGTTGATGTCCGGCACCTTCGAGCAACCCACACCCTGGTCGATCCAGCGCACCACGTAGCCGAGGATGCCCTGAGCGTTGTTGTCCAGTTCGTTGCGGATCTCTTCGGCCGACCAGTTGGTGTCGGCGGCCAGCGGGATGGACAGGATGTCGTCCACCGACGCCGGGGTACGCGAAGCCAGTTCACGCTGACGCGCCTGTACGTCCACCTTGTGGTAGTGCAGCGCATGCAGGGTGGCGGCGGTCGGCGACGGCACCCAGGCGGTGTTGGCACCGGCCAGCGGGTGGGCGATCTTCTGCTCGAGCATGGCCGCCATCAGGTCGGGCATGGCCCACATGCCTTTGCCGATCTGCGCACGGCCTTGCAGGCCGGTGGCCAGGCCAACGTCGACGTTGTTGTTCTCGTAGGCACCGATCCACTTCTCGTTCTTCATGGCGCCCTTGCGCACCACGGCGCCGGCTTCCATCGAGGTGTGGATTTCATCGCCGGTGCGGTCAAGGAAGCCGGTGTTGATGAACACCACGCGCTCGGCTGCGGCCTTGATGCACGACTTGAGGTTGACCGTGGTACGGCGCTCCTCGTCCATGATGCCGACCTTGACGGTGTTGCGCTTCATGCCCAGCAGGTCTTCGACCTGGCTGAAGATCTCGGCGGCGAAGGCTACTTCCTCCGGGCCGTGCATCTTCGGCTTGACGATGTACACGCTGCCGCTGCGGGTGTTCTTGCGGCTGGTGTTGCCATTGAGGTTGTGCAGGGCGATCAGGTTGGTGAACAGACCGTCCTGGATGCCTTCGGGGATTTCGTTGCCTTGGGCGTCGAGGATCGCCGGGTTGGTCATCAGGTGGCCAACGTTGCGCACGAACAGCAGCGAACGACCGTGCAGGGTCACGCTGCCGCAGTTGGGCGCGGCGTACTCGCGGTCCGGGTTCATGGTGCGGGTGAAGGTCTTGCCACCCTTGCTCACGCTTTCGGCCAGGTCGCCTTTCATCAGGCCCAGCCAGTTGCGGTAGACGATCACCTTGTCGTCGGCGTCGACGGCGGCAACCGAGTCTTCGCAGTCCATGATGGTGGTCAGCGCCGATTCCATCAGGATGTCTTTCACGCCGGCGGCGTCGGTGCTGCCGACCGGGGTGCTGGCATCGACCTGGATTTCGAAGTGCAGGCCGTTGTGCTTGAGCAGCACGGCAGTCGGCGCGGCGGCATCGCCATGGAAGCCGATCAGCTGGGCGTCGTCACGCAGGCCGCTGTTGCTGCCGCCTTTCAGGGCAACTACCAGCTTGCCACCTTCGATGCGGTAGCCGGTGGAGTCGACATGCGAGCCGGCCGCCAGTGGCGCGGCTTCGTCGAGGAAGGCGCGGGCGAAGGCGATGACCTTGTCGCCACGTACCTTGTTGTAGCCTTGGCCTTTCTCGGCGCCGCCTTCATCGCTGATGGCATCGGTGCCATACAGCGCGTCGTACAGCGAACCCCAACGGGCGTTGGCGGCGTTCAGGGCGAAGCGGGCGTTCATCACCGGTACGACCAGCTGCGGGCCGGCCATGTGGGCGATTTCTTCGTCCACGTTCTGGGTGGTGGCCTGGAAATCGTCGGCTTGTGGCAGCAGGTAGCCGATTTCCTGGAGGAATGCTTTGTAGGCTACGGCGTCGTGGGCCTGGCCTTTGCGTGCCTGGTGCCAGGCGTCGATCTTGGCTTGCAGCTCGTCGCGCTTGGCGAGCAGGGCTTTGTTCTTTGGAGCGAGGTCATTGATGATCTTCTCTGCACCCGCCCAGAACTGCTCGGCGACGATGCCGGTCCCCGGGATGGCTTCGTTGTTCACGAAGTCGTACAGGACCTTGGCGACCTGAAGGCCACCGACTTGAACGTATCCAGTCATTGCTTGCCTCACTCTGCTCAGCTATTTCGCTCTTCTGTATTAAGCCTGTAGCGCTTCTCTAAACACGGCACCAGTGCATGCCCCCGAGTAAAGCCCCGAGCGCGGCTGGGTGCGGCCTGCCAGACCGGCTGGCAGACAGTGTGCGTATTTTCACAGGCGCCTTGGCAGACATCCAAACGACGTTTTGTAGTCCGCGCCACGGGATACTACATGAAGCAGTAGACGGGGCAAAATCAGACTAAAAGCGCCGTTATGCGACCCGTTGGTCGCGTATGGTCACGCTGGGAGTGAGTATGTTCGCAAAAAACAGGTGGATTGTTCCAGATAAATCTTGAAACAGTACACGATTCGTTATGCGGATTGCCCTGCGGCAGGTTGCCGCGCCTTGCCTATACTGAGTCGATCCCCCGATTTTCTGCCGCACGGCGCGGTCCGACACGAGGAAGGGCTTGTGGATCATCTTGTACTGACTGTGATTGCCCCTGACAAGGCCGGCCAGGTCGAGCGCATTGCCCAGTGCATCGCCGACCACAGTGGCAACTGGCTGGAAAGCCGCATGTCGCGCATGGCCGGGCAGTTTGCCGGCATCCTGCGGGTGGCGGTGCCGGCGGAAAACTACGACGAGTTGGTGGCTTCGCTGCAGGGGTTGGTCCGATATGACATTCGCGTGCTGATCGCCGAGAGCGGCATCGAGCCGTCGTGTACCTGGAAGCCGATAGCAATGGAGCTGGTAGGTAATGACCGGCCGGGGATCGTGCGTGATATCACCCGCTTGCTGGCGGACCTGGGGGTGAACCTTGAGCGGTTTACCACTGAGGTGCGGCCGGCGCCCATGAGCAGCGAACCGCTGTTCCATGCCGATGCCTTGCTGGCATTGCCGTTGACCCTGTCGCTGGAGGATTTGCAGCAGAAGCTGGAGAGCCTGGCGGACGACTTGATGGTGGAGTTGAAGCTGCGGCCGGAGGATTGATCCGAGATTGCCGGGCCGCTTCGCGGCCATCGCGACACAAGGCCGCTCCTACAAGGGTTACGCGTTCCCCTGTAGGAGCGGCCTTGTGTCGCGATGGGCTGCAAAGCAGCCCCCTGCGGTTATCCCGATATCACGGGGAAGGGCCTGTGGATAACCTGGGGGTTCCCCTCTCCAGCCCAGGCCACGCGCGCCTTGCACGGCTTTGATCAAAAAACACCCAAAAATCAGCAGCTTGTGCACAAAGCACGGGGACGAGGGTGTGGATAACCTTTGGAGATGTCTCTGCAGGCCACGAATCACAAGGCCTGCAGAGTTGTGATCATTTTTTGATCAGCTACGCTTGCGCAAACTGACCCACGCATCGACGCTGTAAATCGCCAAACCCGCCCAGATGAACATGAACGCCACCAAGTTGCTCGACGACAAGTGCTCATCGAACAGCAGCACCGCCTGCAGCAGCACCAGGGTCGGCGCCAGGTACTGCAGGAAGCCCAGCGTGGTATACGGCAAGTGCCGCGCGGCAGCGTTGAAGCACACCAGCGGCACCAGTGTCACCGGCCCCGCAGCCATCAGCCACAACGCTTCGCTGCTGGTGTAGAACGCGCCCTGGGCACTTGTCGCCGCCGGGTGCAGCAACAGCCAGCCAAGGGCCAGCGGTACCAGCATCCAGGTTTCCACCACCAGGCCCGGCAGCGCCGCCACCGGTGCCTGTTTGCGAATCAGCCCATAGAAGCCGAAGCTCAGCGCCAGCACCAGCGACACCCACGGCAGGCTGCCCACCTGCCACACCTGCTGGGCCACACCCACGGCGGCCATGGCCACGGCCAGCCACTGCAGGCGGCGCAGGCGCTCGCCGAGAATCAGCATGCCCAGCAGCACATTGATCAGTGGGTTGATGTAGTAACCCAGGCTGGCCTCGAGCATGCGCCCGTTGTTCACCGACCATACGTAGGTCAGCCAGTTGCCGGCGATCAGCGCCCCGCTCAGGGCCAGGATGCCCAGCCGGCGCGGGTTGTCACGCAGTTCACGCCACCAGCCAGGGTGTTTCCACACCAGTAGCAGCAACGAGCCGAACAAAGCCGACCAGAGCACCCGGTGGACAATGATCTCCACCGCCGGGACGCTCTGGATTGCCTTGAAGTACAGGGGGAACAGCCCCCAGATGATGTAGGCGCTGAGGCCCAGTAGGTACCCGCGACGCGGGTTTGCGGCGTGCATGCAGAATCCTTGCTTAGGTAGCTAAATAAAGCGACGCCTATTGTAGACAGAGGCGGGCGTGCTTCTAGAACAATTTCAGCGGCGCTTCATCCAGTGCGGCCATTTGCTCGCGCAGGGCGAGAATCTGGTCTCCCCAGTAGCGTGGCTGGCCGAACCAGGGGAAGCTGGGCGGGAATGCCGGGTCGTCCCAGCGCCGCGCCAGCCAGGCGCTGTAGTGCAGCTGGCGCAGGGCGCGCAGGGGCTCGATCAGGGCCAGCTCGCGCGGGTCGAAGTCGTGGAACTCGTTGTAGCCGTCGATCAGTTCGGCCAGTTGCCCCAGGCGCTCCTCGCGGCTGCCGGCCAGCATCATCCACAGGTCCTGCACCGCCGGGCCCATGCGGCAGTCGTCGAGGTCGACCACGTGGTACACCTCGTCGCGGTGCATCAGGTTGCCGGGGTGCAGGTCGCCATGCAGGCGGATGAGCTGGTGCGGCGTGCGGGCATAGATGTCCTCCACCCGCTTGAGCAGGTCGCGAGCTACCGATTCGAACGCTGGCAGCAGTTCGCGGGGGACGAAGTCGCCTTCCAGCAGGGTATTCAGCGATGCATGGCCGAAGTTGTCCACAGCCAGCGCTTCGCGGTGCTCGAACGGTTTGCTGGCGCCCACGGCGTGCAGGCGGCCGAGCAACTGGCCGAGGCGGTAGAGCTGGTCGAGGTTGCCCGGCTCTGGCGCGTGGCCGCCGCGGCGGGGGAACAGGGTGAAGCGGAAGCCCTGGTGTTCGAACAGGGTGCGGCCGTCGTGCTGCAGCGGGGCGACCACCGGCACTTCGCAGTCGGCCAGTTCGGCGGTGAAGCTGTGCTCTTCGAGGATGGCCGCGTCGCTCCAGCGGCCTGGGCGGTAGAACTTGGCGATCAGCGGTTGCGCGCCCTCGATGCCCACCTGGTAGACGCGGTTTTCGTAGCTGTTCAGCGCCAGCACCCGGGCATCGCTGAGAAAGCCCAGGCTTTCCACGGCGTCCAGGACCAGGTCGGGGGTGAGGGTGTCGAAGGGGTGGGACATGGTGGCTCCGGGGGTAGGCGGCGTGGGGGCCATGGTAGCGCGTTATGCCTGTACCGGCCTCTTCGCGGGTAAACCCGCTCCCACAGGTGCATCGTTTCCCTGGCGGCCAGGCTATGCAGGAATCCCAAGCAATACATAAGAGGGATGAAATTGAACCCGCACCAAACTGCCTGCTGCCACCCGCTGCCCAGCCAACCAATCCGTCTCGGCAAACGCACACAACGTCTGCCCATTCCCCAACGCCAACCGGACCTCACCAGGCCCATCAGCCTCCGCCAGCACCTCCTCCACCGTCGCCCGCAGGCAATTGCTACCCACTTCGGCCTCTTCCTCGTCGGCCAGCAACCTCACCCACCCTGCCTTGAGCAGCGCCACTACCGTCGTACCCAGCGTCAGTTCCAGCCGTGCGGTGCTGTCCTGGGTGATCAACGCCTCGATCTCCAACCCTCCGCCCAACGCCAGGCTGACGCGATCATGCCGTCCCTCGCGGCGCAGGCCACTGACCTGGCCCTGCAACTGGTTGCGCGCGCTGGTACGCAGCATCAGCCGGCCGAGCAGGTCGAGGTCGCTGGACTCCTCGGCCGCTTCGAGGATTTGCGCCTGAAGGGCCTGCAGCCTCTGATACAGGCGCAGCACCCGCTGGCCTTCCGGCGACAGACGGGCACCACCGCCACCACGCCCGCCGGTACTGCGCTCGACGAGGGGCTGGCTGGCCAGGTTGTTGAGTTCGTCGATGGCGTCCCAGGCGGCCTTGTAGCTGATGCCCGCAGCCTTGGCGGCGCGGGTGATCGAACCTTCTTCGGCAATGTGCTGCAGCAGCGCGATGCGCTGGGGGCGGCGGGCGATGTGCTGGGTGAGGTGGGGGGGCAGGGGCATGGGCATTCGGTCTTGTGGGGGCCTGAGGATGGATAGTGTGTAGGAGCGGCCTTGTGTCGCGAAAGGGGCGCGAAGCGGCCCCACGATTCATGCCTTGGCAAATATCGCTGGGGCTGCTGCGCAGCCCGATCGCGACACAAGGCCGCTCCTACACCGGGCGATCCGCGCTTGCTCATACATACCCCGGCTTGGGCGTGCGCGCCAGGCAATACACATCCACCCGCCGCGCACCGGCCTTGCGCAGCACTTGGGCAACCGCCTGCGCGGTCGCACCGGTGGTCAACACGTCATCGACAATGGCGACGTGTTTGCCCGTCAGCTTGCCCGTGACGGTAAACGCCAGGCGCAAGTTGCGTCGCCTGGCCTTGGCGTCCAGTTGTTGCTGCGCAGGTGTCTCCCGTGTGCGCAGCAGCAACCGCTCGTCGCAACGTACCCCCACCTGCGACGACAGCCAGCGCCCGAGCATCCCCGCCTGGTTGAACCCCCGCTCCCGTAGTCGACGTTTGGCCAAGGGTACAGGCAACAACAGGTCGGGGCGCGGCAGCCCTTCGGTAAAGCGGTGCAGCAGCCCATGCGCGAGCAATTCGGCCATCAGGCGCCCCAAGGGCCACTGGCGGTTGTGCTTGAAACGGCTGATCAGCGTGTCCACCGGAAAGCCGAAATGCCACAGTGCAAGCACCTGCTCGAAGGCCGGTGCGCGGCGCTGGCACTGAGCGCAGGTCAGGCCGGCCATGGGCAACGGCAGGGCGCAGCGCAGGCAATGATCGCCCAGCCAGGGCAGTTCCTGCTCGCAGGCGACGCACAGCGGGTAGGCCTGCTCGGCAGGTTCATCGCACAGTAAACACGATTGGTTAATAAGTGAGCACTTGTAAACCAGTCTTTTCCAGTGTGGTTGACAGTTCATAGGCCTTCCATGACTATGCGAGCTATACGTGATGCGCTGGCGGGCTTTCCTGTCCCGGCGCCTGCTTCAGCCTAAACAAGGAAACGCCAATGAGCGCCAGCACAACTGCAACAACACGTCACGACTGGTCCCTGGCCGAGGTCAAGGCGCTGTTCCAGCAACCATTCAATGACCTGCTGTTCCAGGCGCAGACCGTGCACCGCGCGCATTTCGACCCGAACCGCGTGCAGGTTTCGACCCTGCTGTCGATCAAGACCGGCGCCTGCCCGGAAGATTGCAAATATTGTCCACAGTCCGGCCACTACAACACGGGGCTGGAAAAACAGAAGCTGATGGAAGTGCAGAAGGTGCTGGAAGAAGCCGCCCGCGCCAAAGCCATCGGTTCTACCCGCTTCTGCATGGGCGCGGCGTGGAAGCACCCGTCGGCCAAAGACATGCCCTACGTGCTGGAGATGGTCAAAGGCGTGAAGGCCATGGGCCTGGAAACCTGCATGACCCTCGGCAAGCTCGACCAGGAGCAGACCAAGGCCCTGGCCCAGGCCGGCCTGGACTACTACAACCACAACCTCGACACCTCGCCGGAGTTCTACGGCAGCATCATCACCACCCGCACCTACAGCGAGCGCCTGCAGACCCTGGCCTACGTGCGCGATGCCGGGATGAAGATCTGCTCCGGCGGCATCCTCGGCATGGGCGAGTCGCTGGACGACCGCGCCGGCCTGCTGATCCAGCTGGCCAACCTGCCCGAGCACCCGGAGTCGGTGCCGATCAACATGCTGGTCAAGGTGGCCGGCACGCCGCTGGCCGAGGAAGAAGACGTCGACCCGTTCGACTTCATCCGCATGCTGGCCGTTGCCCGTATCCTCATGCCCAAGTCGCACGTGCGCCTGTCCGCCGGCCGCGAGCAGATGAACGAGCAGATGCAGGCCCTGGCCTTCATGGCTGGCGCCAACTCGATCTTCTACGGCGAAAAACTGCTGACCACCGCCAACCCGCAGGCCGACAAGGACATGCAGCTGTTCGCACGCCTGGGCATCAAGCCCGAAGCGCGTGAAGAGCACGCCGACGAAGTGCACCAGGCGGCCATCGAGCAGGCGCTGGTCGAGCAGCGCAGCAGCGAGATGTTCTACAACGCCGCGACAGCCTGAAATGGCCTTCGACCTGGCGGCGCGCCTGGCCGAACGGCGCGCCGCAGACCTGTATCGGCAGCGGCCACTGCTGGAAAGCCCGCAGGGGCCGGAAGTGGTGGTCGATGGCCAGCGTATGCTGGCCTTCTGCAGCAATGACTACCTGGGCCTGGCCAACCACCCCGAGGTGATTGCCGCCTGGCAGGCCGGCGCAGAGCGTTGGGGTGTCGGTGGCGGTGCCTCGCACCTGGTGATCGGCCACAGTACGCCGCACCACCAGGTGGAAGAGGCCTTGGCCGAACTCACCGGGCGCCCGCGCGCGCTGTTGTTCTCCACCGGCTACATGGCCAACCTGGGCGCCATCACCGCGCTGGTGGGGCAGGGCGACACGGTGCTGCAGGACCGCCTGAACCACGCGTCGCTGCTGGATGGCGGCTTGCTCAGCGGCGCCCGTTTCAACCGCTACCTGCACAACGACCCGGCCAGCCTGGCCAGCCGCCTGGACAAGGCCGTCGGCAATACCCTGGTAGTGACCGATGGCGTGTTCAGCATGGACGGCGACCTGGCCGACCTGCCGGCGCTGGCCGATGTCGCCCGCGCCCGCGGTGCCTGGCTGATGGTCGACGATGCCCATGGCCTGGGCACCCTCGGCACCCAGGGTGGCGGTATCGTCGAGCACTTCGGCCTGGGCGTTGAAGATGTGCCGGTGTTGATCGGTACGCTGGGCAAGGCCTGTGGTACCGCTGGCGCCTTTGTGGCTGGCAGCGAAGAACTGATCGAGGCGCTGGTGCAGTTCGCCCGCCCGTACATCTACACCACCAGCCAGCCACCGGCGCTGGCCTGCGCCACCCTCAAGAGCCTGGAACTGCTGCGTCGCGAGGCCTGGCGCCGCGAGCACCTGGCCGCGCTGATCCGCCAGTTCCGTGAAGGCGCGCAGCAGATCGGCCTGGCATTGATGGACAGCCCGACGCCGATCCAGCCGATCGTCATCGGCGACAGCGCACAGGCCCTGCGCCTGTCACGCATGCTGCGCGAGCGCGGCTTGCTGGTGACGGCCATCCGCCCGCCCACCGTGCCGGCGGGCAGCGCACGCCTGCGGGTGACATTGAGCGCCGCGCACAGCGAGGCGCAGGTGCAGCTATTGTTGAATGCATTGGCCGAGTGTTATCCACAATTGGAGAGCGCCGATGCGTAATCGACTTGTTCTGTTGCCTGGTTGGGGCCTGGGCACTGCTTCTCTGGAGCCGCTGGCCGCCAGCCTGCGTGCCCAGGACGCCCGCCTGCAGGTAGAGCTGATGCCCTTGCCGGAACTGGCCGACAGCGATGTGCAGGCCTGGGTCGACCACCTCGACCGCAAGCTGCCGAGCGATGTCTGGCTGGGCGGCTGGTCGTTAGGCGGCATGCTGGCCAGCGCGCTGGCGCACAAGCGCGGCGACCATTGCTGCGGCCTGCTGACCCTGGCCAGCAACCCCAGTTTCGTGGCGCGCCCCGACTGGCCCCACGGCATGGCCGAAGACACTTTCGGCACCTTCCTCGACGGCTGCCGCAGCCATACCCAGGTCACCCTGAAGCGCTTCCGTACCTTGTGCAGCGACGGTGCCCTGCAACCGCGTACCCTGCTGCGCCAGCTTGGTGTCGGCGTACCGGACACCGACCCGCTGTACCTGGCCACCGGCCTTGAGGTGCTGGCCAGGCTGGACACCCGCGAAGCACTGCAGGCCTACGGTGGCCCGCAGTTGCACCTGTTCGCCGGCAGCGATGCGTTGGTGCCGGCAGAGGCGGCAAAAGCGCTGAGCGAGCTGCTGCCCGATGTGGAAGTGGGCCTGGTCGAAGACAGTTCCCACGCGTTCCTGCTGGAGTACCCGCAGGAACTGGCGGCGGGCATCAAGAGTTTCCTGCATGAGAGTGGCGATGACTGACCTTTCCCGTCCAACCTTGCCCGGCGCGCTGCCCGACAAGCGCCAGGTAGCGGCCTCGTTCTCCCGCGCCGCAGCCAGCTACGACAGCGTGGCAGCCTTGCAGCGCGCGGTGGGTTCGAGCTTGCTGGAGCAGTTGCCGGAAGGCCTGCAGCCGTCACGCTGGCTGGACCTGGGCAGCGGCACCGGCCATTTCAGCCGGGCGCTGGCCGAGCGTTTCACCCAGGCCAGCGGTGTGGCGGTGGATATCGCCGAGGGCATGTTGTGCCATGCCCGCAACGAACAGGGCGGGGCGCTCTATCACGTGGCCGGTGACGCCGAGCGTTTGCCGCTGCGTGATGCCAGCGTCGACCTGGTGTTCACCAGCCTGGCCGTGCAGTGGTGCGACCAGTTCGCCAGCGTGCTGGCAGAAGCGCTGCGAGTGCTGCGCCCGGGCGGCGTGCTGGCCTTCAGCAGCCTGTGTGTGGGTACGCTCGATGAACTGCGCGCCAGTTGGCAGGCGGTGGATGGCCTGGTGCATGTGAACCGCTTCCGCCGTTTCGAGGACTATCAGCGCCTGTGCGCAGCCAGCGGCTTCGAACAGCTCGGGCTGCAGCGCTGCCCGCACGTGCTGCACTACCCGGATGTACGCAGCCTGACCCATGAACTCAAGGCCCTCGGTGCTCACAACCTGAACCCTGGCCGACCTTCCGGGCTTACCGGCCGGGCACGCATTCAGGGCCTGCTGCAGGCTTATGAGGCGTTTCGCCAGCCTGAGGGGCTGCCAGCCACCTATCAGGTGGTCTATGGTTTGTTGCGCAAGCCACAGGTGTAAGGGGAGCGAGATGAACCAGGCCTATTTCATTGCCGGTACCGATACCGATGTTGGCAAGACCACCATCGCTGCCGGGCTGTTGCATGCGGCACGGTTGCAGGGCATGAGCACGCTGGGGGCCAAGCCGGTGGCCTCCGGTTGCACCATGACACCGAAAGGCTTGCGCAACAGTGACGCCCAGGCGCTGATCGATGAAAGCACGATCAAGCTGCCCTACGAACAGGTCAACCCGTTTGCCTTCGAACCGGCTATCGCACCCCATGTGGCAGCGCGCGAGGCGGGAGTAACGCTTGCCGTGCCGGAACTGTTGGCGGCGATGCGCAATGTGCTGCAACAAGATGCCGACTTCACCCTGATCGAGGGGGCCGGTGGCTGGCGCGTGCCGTTGTCGGGGCAGGCCAACTTGTCCGATCTGGCCATTGCCTTGAAGTTGCCGGTGATCCTGGTGGTGGGGGTGCGACTGGGGTGCATCAGCCACGCCTTGCTCAGCGCCGAGGCGATTGCCCGTGACGGGCTGCAATTGGCGGGATGGGTGGCGAACATCATCGAGCCGCGTACTTCGCGCCTGGAAGAGAACCTGGCCAGCCTGGCCGAGCGTTTGCCAGCGCCATGCCTGGGGCGTGTGCCCAAATTGAAGCAGGCCAGTGCCGACATGGTGGCTGAACACCTTCAGCTGGATCTGCTGGATTAGCCGTTTCCAGGCCAGGCCCTTTCGCGGGTAAACCCGCTCCCACAGGATCTCCACAGTTTTTGAGACTTGTGCAGTACCTGTGGGAGCGGGTTTACCCGCGAAGAGGCCAGTGCAGGAATACCCAAGGCCTATCAAATGGCACCAGGCCATTAGGGATTTAAACGGGCCTTTTCACCCCTGGCCTGCTTTAATTGGGCCTGTTCGTCATCCAGCGTCAATGGAGTCCTGACATGGAAATCACCGGTAGCTCCGCCTACTACGCGGGCCTGAGCGCAATCCAGACCGGCCAGAACCGCGTCGATCAGGCCGCCAGCCAGATCGCCAGCACCACCGCCGAACGTAGCGCCACCAGCCAGTCCAGCGATTTTCAGGCCGAACGCCTGCGCGCGGTCGACCGCAGCCAGCAGATGGACCTGGCCACCAGCACCGTGCAGCTGGCCGTGGGCAAACTCGAAGTCGAGCTTGGCGCAAAGGTCGCCAAGGCATCCGACGAAATGCTCGGCCGGATCATCGACACCTACGCCTGATACGGCGGCCCTTCCCGAACCTAACGCTATCCCTGTGGGAGCGGGTTTACCCGCGAATGCGTCCGCCCGGACACCTCTTTTTTCCGGGCTGGCCCATTCGCGGGTAAACCCGCTCCCACAGGGGTACATATCATGGCTTGGCGCTTTTGCCATTTTTCGTGGCGTAAATGGCACCATAGTCCATCCTTGACATAAGGCGGAGCTAAACGTAAGTTTCAAACAACTGTTTGATCGACGGCCGCCAAGTGCGGGTCACCCCACAGAACTCACCTAGAGGTTCATCGCAATGCCTGATTACAAAGCCCCCTTGCGTGATATCCGCTTCGTTCGCGACGAGCTGCTCGGCTATGAGGCGCACTATCAGAGCCTGCCGGGTTGCCAGGACGCCACGCCCGACATGGTCGACGCGATCCTCGAAGAAGGCGCGAAGTTCTGTGAGCAGGTGCTGTCGCCGCTGAACCGCGTGGGTGACCAGGAAGGTTGCACCTGGAGCGAATCGGGCGTGAAAACCCCTACCGGCTTCAAAGAGGCCTACGAACAGTTCGTCGAAGGCGGCTGGCCGAGCTTGGCGCATGACGTCGAGCACGGCGGCCAGGGCCTGCCGGAATCGCTGGGCCTGGCCCTGAGCGAAATGGTCGGTGGTTCGAACTGGTCGTGGGGCATGTACCCGGGCCTGTCGCACGGCGCGATGAACACCATCTCTGCGCACGGCACCGCCGAGCAGCAGCACACCTACCTGACCAAGCTGGTATCCGGTGAGTGGACCGGCACCATGTGCCTGACCGAGCCGCACTGCGGTACCGACCTGGGCATACTGCGCACCAAGGCCGAGCCACAGGCTGATGGCAGCTACAAGGTGTCGGGCACCAAGATCTTCATTTCGGCCGGTGAGCACGACATGGCCGACAACATTGTCCATATCGTCCTGGCCCGCCTGCCGGACGCACCGGCTGGCACCAAGGGCATCTCGCTGTTCATCGTGCCGAAGTTCCTGCCCAACGCCGAAGGCGGTGTGGGCGAGCGCAATGGCGTGAGCTGCGGCTCGATCGAACACAAGATGGGTATCCACGGCAACGCCACCTGCGTGATGAACTTCGACGGCGCTACCGGCTACCTGATCGGCCCGGCCAACAAAGGCCTGAACTGCATGTTCACCTTCATGAACACCGCTCGCCTGGGTACCGCGCTGCAAGGCCTGGCCCACGCCGAAGTAGCGTTCCAGGGTGGTCTGAAGTACGCCCGTGAGCGCCTGCAGATGCGTTCCCTGACCGGCCCGAAAGCACCGGACAAGGCTGCTGACCCGATCATCGTCCACCCGGACGTGCGTCGCATGCTGCTGACCATGAAGGCCTTCGCCGAAGGCAACCGCGCGATGGTGTACTTCACTGCCAAGCAGGTGGACATCGTCAAGTACAGCCAGGATGAAGAAGAGCGCAAGAAGGCCGATGCCCTGCTGGCGTTCCTGACCCCGATCGCCAAGGCGTTCATGACCGAGGTCGGCTTCGAAGCCGCCAACCATGGCGTGCAGATCTACGGTGGCCACGGCTTCATCGCCGAGTGGGGCATGGAGCAGAACGTGCGCGACAGCCGCATTTCCATGCTGTACGAAGGCACCACCGGCATCCAGGCCCTGGACCTGCTCGGCCGCAAGGTGCTGATGACCCAGGGCGAAGCGCTGAAGGGCTTCACCAAGATCGTGCACAAGTTCTGCCAGGCGCAGGAAGGCAACGAAGCGGTCAAGGAGTTCGTCGAACCGCTGGCGGCGCTGAACAAGGAATGGGGCGAGCTGACCATGAAAGTGGGTATGGCCGCCATGAAGGACCGCGAAGAAGTGGGTGCGGCCTCGGTGGATTACCTGATGTATTCCGGCTACGCCTGCCTGGCCTACTTCTGGGCCGACATCGCCCGCCTGGCGGCCGAGAAACTGGCTGCCGGCACCAGCGAAGAAGCGTTCTACACCGCCAAGCTGCAGACCGCGCGCTTCTACTTCCAGCGCATCCTGCCGCGTACCCGTACCCACGTGGCGACCATGCTGTCGGGTGCCAACAACCTGATGGCGATGGACGAAGAGCACTTCGGCCTGTCGTACTGATCCTGCCGCTGTAAACCAAACCCGCCTGCCCTCACCGGCAGGCGGGTTTTTTATTTCTTCAGGTCCAGCGCGGTCCCCTTGTAGGAGCGGCCTTGTGTCGCGATGGGCTGCAAAGCAGCCCCGGCGATCTTTGCTGTGGCAGAAATCCTGGGGCCGCTACGCACCCCGATCGCGACACAAGGCCGCTCCTACAAGGAATCGAGTCTGATTCGAAATTCAACTGTTCATGTGCACTGCCGATGAAGTAAGGGCACAATGCCACCATTGATCTGCCGGGTTGGAGATTACCCTTGTTTCGTTTTAACGCTGTTCGCGCGAGCCACTTCCTGCCTTCGCTGATTCTTTTGCTGGCAGGCCTCGCCGCGGCCTATGTGAGAGACCTCAGTGTCTTTTTCACATCGCTGTTCAACGTCCTGCCCACCTTGGTCCTGCTGCTGGGCGGAGCCTACTGTGCGGTGTACCGTCGCCAGCGCGAGCTGTTCCTGATGCTCACGGTGTACATCGCCTACTACCTGCTCGACACCCAGACCGACTTCTACCGTGACCATGGCCGCGTGCGCGAGGACGCGGCGGTGATCTTCCACCTGGTGTGCCTGCTGCTGCCCACCCTGTTCGGGCTGTATGGTGCCTGGCAGGAGCGCACCCACCTGCTGCAGGACCTGGTCGCCCGTGGCGCCGTGCTGTTTGCCGTGGGCAGCGTGGCAGTGGCCCTGGAGCAAAGCTACCCCGAAGCGCTGCTGACCTGGTTGGCGGAAATCCGCTGGCCAACCTTGCATGGCCAGTGGATGAGCCTGATCCAGATGGTCTACCCGCTGTTCCTCGGCGTATTCATCCTGCTGGTGGTGCAATACCTGCGTGCGCCACGGCCGCTGCACGCTGCGCAGGTGATGGGCCTGCTGGGCATCTTCTGGATGCTGCCGCAAACCTTCATCCTGCCGTTCACCCTGAACATCATGTGCAGCCAGGTGATGCTGATGATCGCCGCAGCGGTGGCGCACGAGGCCTACCAGATGGCCTTCCGCGACGAGCTGACCGGCCTGCCGGGGCGCCGTGCGCTGAACGAGCGCATGCAGCGCCTGGGGCGCAACTATGTGATCGCCATGACCGATGTCGACCACTTCAAGAAATTCAACGACACCCACGGCCACGACGTCGGCGACCAGGTGCTGCGCCTGGTTGCCAGCCGCCTGTCCAAGGTCACCGGGGGTGGCCGCGCCTACCGCTATGGCGGCGAGGAATTCGCCCTGGTGTTTGCTGGCAAGACCGCGGAGGAATGCGTGCCGCACGTGGAGGCCGTGCGCGAAGTGATCGCCAATTACGTGATGCACCTGCGCGACCAGCACAACCGCCCGCAGGACGATACCACCGGGCGCCAACGGCGGGCGGGCAGCAGTGGCGGCACGGTGTCGGTCACCATCAGCATCGGCGTGGCCGAGCGCCAGGCCGATCATCGTAACCCCGAAGCCGTGCTGAAATCCGCCGACCAGGCGCTGTACAGCGCCAAGGGCGCGGGGCGCAATTGTGTCATGGTGCATGGGCAACAATCGCAGCGAGGGGCAGTACGCACGGCGTGACCGAAATAGACTGTACGGTCTAGTGATGACCCTATGTCTCGTAAAAGTTGTTCGGTTACACTGCCTGCAACCCAGTGTCGCGGTTCCCCGAGACCGCCCCGAACCGACTAGCGAGAGGTTGTCATGGCTGAATATAAAGCGCCCCTGCGCGACATGCGCTTCGTACTGAATGAAGTCTTCAACGTGGCCGAGCAGTGGGCGCAGTTGCCCGGGCTGGCCGAGGTTGTCGATGCCGACACGGCCATGGCGGTGCTGGAAGAAGCCGGCAAGGTCACTGCCAAGTCCATCGCACCGCTCAGCCGTGCCGCCGACGAAGAGGGCTGTCACTGGGAAAACGGCGCGGTAAGTACCCCAGCCGGTTTCATCGAGGCCTACAACACCTACGCCGAAGGCGGTTGGGTGGGCGTGGGCGGCGACCCGCTGTTCGGCGGCATGGGCATGCCCAAGGTCATCTCGGCCCAGGTCGAGGAAATGGTCAACGCCTCCAGCCTGTCCTTCGGCCTGTACCCGATGCTGACTGCCGGCGCCTGCCTGTCGATCAATGCCCACGCCAGTGAAGCGCTGAAGGAAAAGTACCTGCCGAACATGTACGCCGGCGTGTGGGCCGGTTCCATGTGCCTGACCGAGCCGCATGCCGGTACCGACCTGGGCATCATCCGCACCAAGGCCGAGCCCCAGGCCGACGGCAGCTACAAGGTCAGCGGCACCAAGATCTTCATCACCGGCGGCGAGCACGACCTGACCGAGAACATCATCCACCTGGTACTGGCCAAGCTGCCGGACGCACCGGCGGGGCCGAAAGGCATTTCGCTGTTCCTGGTGCCGAAGTTCCTGGTCAATGAAGACGGCAGCCTGGGGGCGCGCAACCCGGCCACCTGTGGCTCGATCGAGCACAAGATGGGCATCCAGGCCTCGGCCACTTGCGTGATGAACTTCGACGAAGCGGTCGGCTATATCGTCGGTGAGCCGAACAAGGGCCTGGCGGCCATGTTCACCATGATGAACTACGAGCGCCTGGGTGTTGGTATCCAGGGCCTGGCTTCGGCCGAGCGCTCCTACCAGAATGCCGTGGAGTACGCCCGCGACCGCCTGCAAAGCCGCGCCCCGACCGGGCCACAAGCCAAGGACAAGGCCGCTGACCCGATCATTGTCCACCCGGACGTGCGCCGCATGCTGCTGACCATGAAGGCGCTGATCGAGGGTGGCCGTGCCTTCTCCAGCTACGTGGCCATGCAGCTGGACAGTGCCAAGTACAGCGAAGACCCCGCCGTGCGCAAGCGCAGCGAAGAGCTGGTGGCACTGCTGACGCCGGTGGCCAAGGCCTTCCTCACCGACCTGGGCCTGGAGTGCGCGGTGCACGGCCAGCAGGTGTTCGGCGGGCATGGCTACATTCGCGAATGGGGGCAGGAGCAACTGGTGCGCGATGTGCGTATCACGCAGATCTACGAAGGCACCAACGGCATCCAGGCCCTCGACCTGATGGGGCGCAAGGTGGTGGCCAGTGGTGGGGCGTACTACCGGCTGTTCTCCGACGAGATTCGCCAGTTCATTGCCAGCGCGGGTAGCGAGCTGGATGAATTTGCCAAGCCGTTGGCTGCCGGTCTCGATCAACTCGACGGGCTGACCGAGTGGGTGCTGGAACAGGCCAAGGGCAACCCGAACGAGATTGGCGCGGCTTCTGTCGAGTACCTGCATGCCTTTGGTTATGTCGCCTATGCCTACATGTGGGCATTGATGGCGCGGGCGGCGAAGGCGGGTGAGGGGGATGCAGCGTTCTATTCGGGCAAGCTGGGTACGGCGCGGTTCTACTTTGCGCGGTTGCTGCCGCGGGTGGATTCGCTGGTGGCTTCGGTGAAGGCGGGGAGTGAGTCGTTGTACCTGCTGGATGCCGAGCAGTTCTGAGGGATTTTGGGGGGCTGCTTTGCAGCCCATCGCGACACAAGGCCGCTCCTACAGGTACCGCGCAAGCTCGAATGGCTATGCGTTCCCCTGTAGGAGCGGCCTTGTGTCGCGATGGGCCGCCAAGCGGCCCCTGTCGTGTAAGCTTTTTCCTACACAACGTGGTGACTTTTCACCACTGTTCTCAGATTGGATCCACGGCTATTCTTTACCACATGGACGTTGCGCAGGAAGCGCAAAGGACAGATCAAGGATGACGACGAAGGACCACCTGCCAGGATGGCGGGGCGATACGGATGTCACAGGGAAACAGTCTGGAAAACCCCGCTTCGGCGGGGTTTTCTTTGTGCGCGTGTTTTTCAGCCCAGCACATCCAGCGGTGATGCGCCCAACAGGCGGGCGTCCGTCTCTTCCTCCAGCAGCGTGCGCAGCAGCTCCACAGAGGCCTGCTGGCGCTGGGCATCGCGGAACACCAAGCCAACCTTCAGCGGTACCCGCGGCTCGCTCAACGGCTTCCACAGCAGCCCCTGGTCATCCTCGGCGGCCTCCTTGGCCCGCCCCGGCAGGATGGTGGCCAGCGCGGTATGGGCCAGGCTGTCGAGAATCCCCGCCATGTTGTTCATCTCTGCCTGCACCTGCGGCCGACGCCCCTGGCTGGCCAGCTGCGCCTGCCAGATCTGGCGGATCTGGAACTCCTCGCCCAGCATCAGCATGGGCAGCTCGGCGGCCTGGCGGATGGACACCTTCTTGAAGTCCTTCAGCGGGTGGGTAGCGGGGATGACGAGTTGCAGCTCATCTTCGTACAGCAGCAGACCATGCAGCCCCGGCTGGCGTGGCGGCAGGTAGCTGATACCGATGTCCAGGCTGCCATTGAGCAAGCGCCGTTCGATCTCCAGCCCCGACAATTCGTAGATCTGCACCACAAGGTGCGGCTGTGCCCTGCGCAGGCGATCGAGCAGCTGCGGCACCAGGCTCGGTCGCACGGTCTGCAGCACGCCGATGGCCAAAGTACGCAGCGACTGGCCCTTGAAGTTGCGCATGGCCTCGTGGGCTCGCTGCAGCCCGTCGAGCAGCGGCAGGGCGTGGTTGTACAGGGTGTGGGCGGCCAGAGTCGGCAGCAGCCGCTTGTTGCTGCGTTCGAACAGGCTCAGGTCGAGGCTGTGCTCCAGCTGGCGGATCTGCTGGGAAAGCGCTGGCTGGGACAGCGACAGGCGTTCGGCGGCGCGGCCCACGTGGCCTTCTTCATACACCGCGACGAAATAACGCAGTTGGCGGAAATCCATAAGTGATACTTATCGAAAATGCTGGAAAAACGAAATGGTCGAAAACCCTCGCGAGGCCTAGTCTATCGCTGTATTCCAACGGGTTACAGCGATGAATCGATCGATTGTTACCCCGGATGAAAAACCCTTTTGATAGGCAAGGCAAAATATCGAGTGCCGGCACCCAGACCGCACCGTGGCCGCCCCTGTCGTGATTGGTTGGAGCCCTGATGAACCTGTTCAACCTGCGCCGCCCGGCCCCTGCCGCCGTCGCCGAGCCCAAGCGTGCGCCGGTGATCGTGCCGGAAGCGCCGCAGCTGTCGCGTGAGCGCCTGATGCCCAGCACCGAACGCGCAGCGCAGGTGTTCGTGCGTGGCCAGGGCTCCTGGTTGTGGGACAACGAAGGGCATGCCTACCTGGACTTCACCCAGGGTGGTGCAGTCAACAGCCTGGGCCACAGCCCCAGTGTGCTGGTGAAGGCGCTGGGCAACCAGGCCCAGGCGCTGATCAACCCGGGCTCGGGCTTCCACAGCCGTGGCCTGCTGGGGCTGGTCAACCGCCTGTGCCAGAGCACCGGCAGCGACCAGGCCTACCTGCTCAACAGCGGTGCCGAAGCCTGCGAAGGTGCGATCAAGCTGGCGCGCAAGTGGGGCCAACTGCACCGCAACGGCGCCTATCACATCATTACCGCCAGCCAGGCCTGCCATGGCCGCAGCCTGGGCGCGTTGTCGGCGTCCGACCCGCTGCCATGCAACCGCTGCGAGCCGGGCCTGCCGGGCTTCAGCAAGGTGCCGTTCAACGACTTGGCGGCGCTGCACGCCGAGGTGGACTCGCGCACCGTGGCGATCATGCTCGAGCCGATCCAGGGCGAGGCAGGTGTCATCCCGGCCACGCAGGAATACCTCAAGGGTGTGGAAACGCTGTGCCGCGAACTGGGCATCCTGCTGATCCTCGACGAGGTGCAGACCGGCATCGGCCGCTGTGGCGCGCTGCTGGCCGAGGAAACCTACGGCGTGCGCGCCGACATCATCACCCTGGGCAAGGGTCTGGGCGGTGGCGTGCCGCTGGCGGCCTTGCTGGCCCGGGGCACGGCGTGCTGCGCCGAGCCTGGCGAACTGGAAGGCAGCCACCATGGCAACGCGCTGATGTGCGCCGCCGGCCTGGCCGTGCTGGATACCGTGCTGGAGCCTGGCTTCTTCGTTCAGGTACAGGACAACGGCCGCCACCTGCGTGAAGGCCTGAGCCGGCTGGCCGGGCGTTATGGCCAGGGCGAAGTGCGCGGGCAAGGCCTGCTGTGGGCCCTGCAGATGAAAGAAAACCTAGCCCGCGAGCTGGTGGCGGCTACCCTGCACGAAGGCCTGCTGCTCAACGCACCGCAGGCGGATGTGGTGCGTTTTTCGCCAGCGCTGACCGTGAGCAAGGGCAACATCGACGAAATGCTGCTGCGCCTGGCCCGTGCCTTCGCCCGCCTGCACGCCCAGCAGCAGGCCCGCCGCGAAATGCCAGCCTAGCGGCCTGGTGACATCGAGAATTCTACGAACCGTCTGGCGTTCCTGCGCATCGCCCTTGGCCTGTTTCATTCGGCCCGGGGCGTTTTTTTTGCCTGTTGAACCTCTGTGGCGGGCGGCTAGTCTCTGATGTAACCCCTTCAGGAGAAACTCGCATGGACTTTATACGCATCATCATCGCCATCATCCTGCCACCGCTGGGCGTGTTCCTGCAGGTGGGGTTTGGCGGGGCGTTCTGGCTGAATATCTTGCTGACCTTGCTGGGGTATATTCCGGGGATCGTGCATGCGGTGTATATCATCGCCAAGCGCTGAGATTTTTGGGGCTGCTTTGCAGCCCATCGCGACACAAGGCCGCTCCTACAGGTACAGCGCCACATTCGGGCTTGTGCGATCCCTGTAGGAGCGGCCTTGTGTCGCGATGGGCCGCAAAGCGGCCCCAGAATCTCAGCCCTCCAACACCCGGCAATAGAACTTCCACTCTTCTTCCAAGGCATGCGCCAGGTTCTCCGCCTTGCGGAACCCATGACGCTCCCCCGCATAGAAATGCCCTTCGGCCTCTATCCCGTTAGCCTGCAACGCCGCCAGCATCGACCGCGTCTGCTCCGGCACCACCACCGCATCCAGCTCACCCTGGAAGAAAATCACCGGTACCTTGATCTGCCCCGCATGCAGCAGCGGCGTACGCTGGCGATAGCGCTCGGCATCCTGCAGCGGATCGCCGATCAGCCAGTCCAGGTAGTCCCCTTCGAACTTGTGGGTGGCCCGGCCCAGGGCAACCGGGTCGCTGACCCCGTACAGGCTGGCGCCAGCGCGGAACACATCATGGAACGCCAGGGCGCACAGTGTGGTGTAGCCGCCCGCGCTACCGCCGCGGATGAACGCCTTGCGGCTGTCGACCAGCCCACGTCCGGCCAGGTATTCCACCGCCGCGCAAGCATCGGCCACATCGCTTTCGCCCCAGCGCAGATGCAAGGCCTGGCGGTATTCACGGCCATAGCCGGTGCTGCCCCGGTAGTTCAGGTCGGCGACGGCGAAGCCGCGTTGGGTCCAGTACTGGATGCGCGGGTCGAGCACGGGATAACAGGCCGAAGTCGGCCCGCCGTGGATGAACACCACCAGCGGCGCGGCCCCTTGCGAGCGGGCTGCCGGGTAGAAGAAGCCATGGGCGCGGTGGCCGTCACTGCCGTAGTGGATCGACTGTGGCAGGCTGATATGCCTTGCCGGCAGTATTTCGGCGCCACCAGCCAATACGCTGACCTCGTGGTTGCTGCGGGCGATGGCGATGACCGCCGGCGGGCTGATCGGCGAGGCGGCAATCGCGTACAGGTGTTCGGCATCCATGGCCAGGCTGCGAAAACGCGTGTAGGCGCTGGCGAAACGCTCCAGGCGGCCATCGGCAGTACGCAGCCCCAGTTGCCCGAAGCCGTCTTCGAACCAGCTGGCCAGATAGCTTTGTGGCCCCAGCGCCAACCAGGTACTGGCGCCCAGTTGCCAGGGTGCCGCAGCGTGGTCCGCGGGCTCGGCAGGCAGGGCCTGCCAGCAGCCATCGACCTCGCCCCAGGGTTGCCAGAAGCCATTGCGGTCAGACAGGCAGTAGAGTCGGCCTTCGCTATCGAAGCGCGGCTGCTGCAGCGATTCGTCAGCGCCGGCCACACATTGCGCGGGCCCCCAGCGGCCACTTGCATCACGTGTGCGGCACATCAGCCTGGTGACGGTCCAGGGTTGTGCCGGGCGGTCCCATTCGACCCACGCCAGGCGCTGGCCGTCGGTACTCACCGTAGGCGAGGCATAGAAGTCGGCACCCTCGGCGAGTACTTCGCGGGCTTGTTCCCCCAGGGTGACCAGGCGATGCTCGACCCGTTCGCCATGCTGCTCCTCGACCGCCAGCACCAGGCCGTCGTGCCACTGCACATCGCCATAGCGGCAGCTGGCATCATCGGTCAGGGCACGCGGTACCGCGCCTTCCAGGGCCTGGGTATAGACCTGCTGGTCCTTTTCGTTGACGAACAGTAGCCCGTCACCACCCAGGCAAAAACTGCCACCGCCGTATTCGTACACCCGGCTACGCACGCTGAAGCCATCGGGGGTCAGGCAGCGGGCCTGCTGGTGCTGCCAGTGCCAGATGCGACAGGCACCATCGGCCGGGCGAAACTCGTTCCAGAACAGCCCCGCGGCGCTGACCTTGAGTTCGGCGAAGTCAGTGCCGGCAGCAACTGCCTGGGCCGCGCTGAACTCAGCCGCGGACGATGACACGGGAGTTTCGTTCATTGCGGAAGGTCATCTCTTCAATGGTGAGCTGGGCGCTTTCCGCCTCCTCGCGGGCCTTGAGGATGATGCCGTGGTCGGCCGACTTGGCGCACACCGGGTCGGCGTTGCTGGCATCGCCGGTGAGCATGAAGGCCTGGCAGCGGCAGCCGCCGAAGTCCTTTTCCTTCTCGTCGCAGGAACGGCAGGGTTCGGGCATCCACTCATAGCCGCGGAAGCGGTTGAAGCCGAACGAGTCGTACCAGATGTGGTGCAGGTCGTGGTCGCGCACGTTGGGGAACTGCACCGGCAACTGGCGCGCGCCATGGCAGGGCAGGGCGGTGCCGTCCGGAGTGATGGTGAGGAACAGGCTGCCCCAGCCATTCATGCAGGCCTTGGGGCGCTCCTCGTAGTAGTCCGGGGTGACGAAGATCAGCTTGCACGGGTTGCCCTCGGCCTTGAGCTTGTCCCGGTACTCGTTGGTGATGCGTTCGGCCCGTTCCAGCTGCGCGCGGGTCGGCAGCAGGCCCAGCCGGTTGAGGTGGGCCCAGCCGTAGAACTGGCAGGTGGCAAGCTCGACGAAGTCGGCTTCCAGTGCGATGCACAGCTCGATGATGCGGTCGATCTTGTCGATGTTGTGCCGGTGGGTGACGAAGTTGAGCACCATCGGGTAGCCATGGGCCTTCACCGCACGGGCCATTTCCAGCTTTTGCGCAAAGGCCTTCTTCGAGCCGGCCAGCAGGTTGTTGACCTGCTCGTCGCTGGCCTGGAAGCTGATCTGGATATGGTCCAGGCCGGCCTTCTTGAAGTCGGCGATGCGCGCCTCGGTCAGGCCGATGCCCGAGGTGATCAGGTTGGTGTAGTAGCCCAGCCGGCGGGCCTCGCCGATCAGTTCGGCGAGGTCCTGGCGTACCAGCGGTTCTCCGCCGGAAAAGCCGATTTGCGCGGCACCCATTTCCCGGGCTTCGGCCATCACCTTGAACCACTGCGCGGTGCTCAGCTCCTGGCCCTGGGCGGCGAAGTCCAGCGGGTTGGAGCAGTACGGGCATTGCAGCGGGCAGCGGTAGGTCAGCTCGGCCAGCAGCCACAGCGGCAGGCCGACTGCGGGCGTGGGCGGTAACTCAGGCGAGGACGATCCAGTGTTCGGCACGGGCCACCTCCATGAACTGCTCGATGTCATCGGCCACTTCCGGGACACCGGGGAACTGTTGTTCGAGTTCGCTGATGATCGCGGCAACGTCGCGTTGGCCGTCGATCAGGCCACCGATCAGGGCCGCGCTGTCGTTGAGCTTGATCATGCCCTCGGGGTACAGCAGCACATGGCCCTTTTGCGCCGGCTCGTACTGGAAGCGGTAGCCGGGGCGCCAGGCTGGCACTTGATTACGGTCGAAACTCATAGGGTGATCCCTTTGTGCCACACCCGTTCCTGGGTGACGGAGTGATAGGGCGGGCGGTTCAGCTCGTAGGCCATGCTCATGGCGTCGAGCATGCTCCAGAGAATATCCAGCTTGAACTGCAGTATCTCCAGCATACGCTCCTGGCCCGCGCGGGTGGTGTAGTGCTGCAAGGTAATCGCCAGGCCGTGCTCCACGTCACGCCGGGCCTGGCCCAGGCGGGTGCGGAAGTATTCGTAGCCGGCCGGGTCGATCCACGGGTAGTGCTGCGGCCAGCTGTCCAGGCGCGACTGGTGGATCTGCGGGGCGAACAGCTCGGTCAGCGAGCTGCTGGCCGCTTCCTGCCAACTGGCCCGGCGGGCGAAGTTGACGTAGGCGTCCACGGCAAAGCGTACACCGGGCAGTACCAGCTCCTGGGAGCGCAGCTGGTCCGGGTCCAGGCCCACGGCCTGGCCCAGGCGCAGCCAGGCTTCGATACCACCGTCCTCGCCGGGCGCGCCATCGTGGTCGAGCAGGCGCTGGATCCACTCGCGGCGTACTTCGCGGTCCGGGCAGTTGGCCAGGATCGCGGCATCCTTCATCGGGATGTTGACCTGGTAGTAGAAGCGGTTGGCCACCCAGCCCTGGATCTGTTCGCGGGTGGCGCGACCCTGATACATCGCCACGTGGTACGGGTGATGAATGTGATAGTAGGCGCCCTTGGCGCGCAGGGCCTGCTCGAATTCGGCAGGGGACATTGGCAGTGCGTCGCTCATTCGGCTGGCTCCTGTATAGCTGAGTCTCGGCGCGATCCCTGTGGGAGCGGGTTTACCCGCGAACACCGGCGAAGCCGGTGCCATACACTGTGTGGGATTCTTCGCGGGTGAACCCGCTCCCACAGGGCCTGTGTTGCTTGTGCAATCTGGCTGTTACAACTCGATACTCATGCCATCAAAGGCCACTTCCACACCCCGGCGCAGCACTTCGGCACGCTCGGGCGAGTCTTCGTCGAGAATCGGGTTGGTGTTGTTGATGTGGATAAGTACCTTGCGCTGGCGCGGGAAGCCATCCAGCACCTCCAGCATGCCGCCGGGGCCGTTCTGCGCCAGGTGGCCCATTTCGCGGCCGGTGCGGGTGCCCACGCCACGGCGCTGCATTTCATCATCTTCCCACAGGGTGCCGTCGACCAGCAGGCAGTCGGCGCCGTGCATCATCGTCAGCAGCTTGTCGTCCACCTGGCCCAGGCCCGGGGCGTAGAACAGCTTGCCGCCGGTGCGGGTGTCCTCTACCAGCAGGCCAAGGTTGTCTCCCGGGTGCGGGTCGAAGCGGTGCGGCGAGTAGGGCGGCGCGGCGCTGCGCAGGGGGAACGGGGTGAAGCGCAGGTTGGGGCAGGCGTCGATGACGAAGCTGCCTTCCAGCTCGATGCGGTTCCACTGCAGGCCGCCGTTCCAGTGGCTGAGCATGTTGAACAGCGGGAAGCCGGTGGTCAGGTCCTGGTGGACCATGTCGGTGCACCACACCTGGTGCGGGCAGCCTTCGCGCAGGCTGAGCAGGCCGGTGGTGTGGTCGATCTGGCTGTCCAGCAGGATGATGGCGTTGATGCCGGTGTCGCGCAGGGCGCGGGCCGGCTGCATCGGCGCAAAGGCCTGGAGCTGGGCGCGAATGTCGGGCGAGGCATTGCACAGCACCCAGTGCACGCCGTCGTCGGACAGGGCGATGGACGACTGGGTGCGTGGCGTGGCACGCAGGGTGCCGTCACGCAAGCCCTTGCAGTTGACGCAGTTGCAGTTCCACTGTGGGAACCCGCCGCCGGCGGCGGAACCGAGAACCTGGATGTACATGGCCACTCTCTCTGCAGAAACCGTAGCGAAAAAACGAAAACGCCCCGGCAGGCCGAGGCGTTGAACCGTAAGCCGGGCTTAGCGGTTGGCGAAGTACATGGTGACTTCGAAGCCGATGCGCAGATCAGTGTATGCAGGTTTGGTCCACATGGAATTACTCCTTCCGGATGAGGGGGTGGGTTTGTCAGCTACTACTTGGGTACCGCCATTGGCTGGAGGTTCCCATGGTTGGGATTGCGCTATCTTACAAGAAAAATTTGTACCGAAAGGTTAATTATTCGAAAACTCCGTTGCGGTTTTCGTAACAATCATGGGGTTGTACCCAGCCAGGAAGCATCTGGTGCGGCAGCGTTGGCAAGGCATAGCCAAGTGGAGCCTGTATCGAGCAAGTGGCTCAGCAGATGGTCCAGATCCGTCTGCCGCGTTTTCAGGATAGACCTGCGCAGCGCATCCAGCTTGCCGGGTTGTGTGGCCAGGAATGTCTGCCACGCCCATTCGGCGACTTCGGCGTTGCCCATCGCCGGTTCATCGAATTGCCCGGCCAGGGCCTGACCAGCGGCAGGGGCCAGGGTGACGCCCTGGCGCAGCAAGGTGAGCAGGTGGTCGAGGATCTGTACCTGGCTGGCATGAGGCGACTGGACCCCGAACAGCAGGCCGCCGACCCCCTCGACCTGACGAAAGGTACTGAATACCGCATAGCCGAGTTGCAATTCTACCCGCAGCCGTTGGTAAACCGGCCCTTGCAGCAATTGGGCGAGCAGGCGGCCAGCGGCTTCCATGGCCGCCGGCAGTGGGCAGAACAGCAGCAGGGCATGCTCACTGCCAGGTACTTCGGCATGTTGCCAACGGTGGTTGGCCCAGGCGGGCAGAGGGCCAGGCGCCGAGCCTTGGCCAGGGCAGTGCTGCAGCACGGTGCCCAATGCGTTCAGGGCGGCATCGTCGAAGCCGGCAGCCAGGCCGTGCCAGCGTGCTTGCTGCCACAGGCTGTCGAGATGCGTCTGTGCCAGGGTGCAGGCCGGAGCAGGTGCAGGCGCGGCGCCCAGCACTGCGTCGGGCAGCTGCTTGAGTAGGGCCCGGATGGGGATCAGTGCCGGAGGCTGCGTCGAACTCGGCAGCCAGCTTCCTGCCGGGGGCTTGAGCATCAGTGCCAAGGCCTGCTCCACAGTGCGCAATACCGCTGCCGGCAGCCCGGCGCAGCGCAGTTGCCAATATTCGCCAGCGGTACTGAACTGCAACTGCACCGATACGCGCTCGCAGCGCTCCTGCAGGGGGTGCAAGGCGCGTTCGAGCAGCGCATGCAGGCGCTGGCGCAAGGGGGACGGGACATGCCAGCGCAGGTACAGCGCCGCGTACTGACGGGCGCCAGGCAGCTGGTCGCTCACTTTCAGTGCCGCTGGCAGCGGGTGCGGACTGGCATCAGGCAAGTCGGCCAGGAGCAAGGGGTCGACGGCGGGCGGTTGCCAATGCCCATGTGCGCGGCCCGGCAGGCCTTCCAGCAGGGCACGAAGGGCCTGCAAGCCTTGTGTGTCCAGGCCGGCGAACGGCTGGCCGGCGCTGTCCCGGCGGGCCAGCTCAAGCGCACTGGCACTGCGTTCGCGACTTTGCTGCAGCAGCTCGAACTCGGCACTCAATTGCTCAGGGGCGGCCTGGCGGATGAAGCCGAACCAGCCCTGCAACAGGGCATCGACTTCCTCTGGGCAGGCGTCCTCGCTCAGCTTCAGGTCAATGTGCCACAGCAACTGCCCGGCAAAGGCATACAGCGCCTCGGCCTTGAAGCCTTGCAGCCAGCCACGCTGGCGAAGCGCATGCAGCCAGGTGCCCGGGCGGCTATCGCCGAGGCAGGCGATCAGCAACTCAAGGGCCTGGTCGGCACCTGCCGGCAGGTTTTCGTGGCTGAACAACAGGTGCGTGTCGGTCGTCGATAAAGGCGGTGGCAGAGCTTGTGGCACCCGTTCACCCGTTGCGAACAGCTTGGCGTGCTGCCGGCCCAGCAATTCCAGTTCATCCAGCGATTGCGGGCCGCACAGGCTCAGGGTGACCTGGCCGCCTTGGTAGAAGCGCTGGTGAAAGCCACCGAGCGCTTGCTGGAAGGCAGGATCCTGCAAGGCCAGGGTGTGCCGGTTACCGGCATGAAAAGCGCCCAATGGATGGCCGGGCGCTGCCGATTGCAGCAAGGCGAACTGCTGCTGCGCCTGAGGGTTGCGCGACCAGGCAATGAACTCGGCATGGATTACTTCGCGTTCGCGGCGTTGGCGCTCGATGCCCAGGTCTGGCTCGGCCAACATCTGGCACAGGCGCTCCAGCCCCCCGGCCAGGGCGCTGGGCGGGACCTCGAAGAAGAAGTCGGTGGTGCGTTCGCGAGTGCTGGCATTGACCTGGCCGCCGAGGGCCTGCACGTAGCGCATCAGGCCGTCGTCCAGAGGGAAGCGCGAGGTGCCGAGGAAGAACAGGTGCTCCAGAAAGTGGGCCAGGCCGGGCCATCTGGTCGGCGCGTCGTGGCTACCCGCGTGCACCCGCAGGGCGGCGGCCGAGCGCTTCAGGCGCGGGGCGTGGCGCAGGGTCAGCTGCAGGCCGTTGGCGAGGGTGAGGTGGCGGGTGGCGTCAGGCATGGAAACTCCGGGGCAGGTGTTCATGCTAACCCATTTGTTTGCAGGGCCGGCCTCTTCGCGGGTAAACCCGCTCCCACAGGCACTGCACAGCTTTCAGGCCTGTGATTTACCCTGTGGGAGCGGGTTTACCCGCGAATGGGCCGCACAGCGGCCCCTGTCAGCCTTTACGCAGGTACAGCTCCTGGCGCAGATCGCTCAGGTAAGGAAACGCCGCCCGCCCCTGCACCACCCGCTCATGCTCCAGTTCCGCCAGCAACTGGCACTCATCCCGCCCGGCCATGGCCAGCAGGCTGCCATCCGGGCCGATGATGCTGCTCTGCCCGCAATACTGGATCTCGCCTTCCGAGCCGCAATAGTTGGCATACACCAGGTAGCACTGGTTCTCCTGCGCCCGCGCCCTCACGGTCACCTGGCAGATGAAGTCGTACGGCGACATGTTCGCCGTCGGCACCAGGATCAGCTCGGCACCGTCCAGCGCCAGGCGCCGGGCATTCTCCGGGAACTCGATGTCGTAGCAGATCAGCAGGCCGACCTTCCAGCCATCCAGCTCCACCACCGGGAATTGATCGGAACCTGCGCTGAACATCGAGCGGTCCAGCTCGCCGAACAGGTGGGTCTTGCGATAGTTGCTCAGGCTGCGGCCGTGCGCATCGATCAACTGCACGCTGTTGTAGATCGCGCCATCATCGCCACGCTCCGGGTAGCCATAGACGATGGCGATGCGGTGCGCCTGGGCGATCTCCACCACCGCCATGGCCGCCGGGCCATCGACGGCCTCGGCCAGGCGCTCGACCTGGGCCAGGCCGATGTTGTAGCCGGTCAGGAACATCTCCGGGCACACCAGCAACCGGGCGCCGCGTTCGGCCGCCAGTTGCGCCTGGTGGCGCAACCTTTGCAGGTTGCCGGGTACGTCCAGTGGCTTGGGGGCGCCCTGGAACAGAGCGATGCGCATGCTGCCTCCTTGTCTCAGTCCGGCAGGGCGATCGGGCCGATTTCGTCGAACACGTCGCCTGGGCCGGGGTTGTCCGGGTGGGTGCGGCCACCGAAGTGATTCATGATACCCCACACCGCATTCAGCGATGTCTGTACCGCGCCTTCCACCCAGGCCGGCGTCCACGACACATCGTCACCGGCGATGAACATGCCGCGCTGCTCGGCAGGCATGTCCTGCTGCATGAAGTGCGCGTACATGCGTTGGTTGTAGCGGTAGTGCCCAGGCAGCGCGCCCTTGAAGGCGCCGAGGAAGTGCGGGTCGGCTTCCCAGGAAACGGTGATCGGGTCGCCGATGATGTGCCCGGCAATGTCGGTCTTCGGGTAAATCTTCTTCAGTGCATCCAGAGCCAGTTGCACGCGTTTTTCCACCGGGTGCGGCAGCATCTTCAGCGCGTCGCTCATCCACGAGTAGGACAGGCAGATCACCCCCGGCTTGTCGTCACCGTTGTCGAACAAGTAGGTGCCACGGGTGAGGCGATCGGTGAGGGTCATGCTCATAAGGTCGCGGCCGGTTTCCGGGTCCTTGTCCTTCCAGAACGGCCGGTCGACCATGACGAAGGTCTTCGACGACTGCATGTAGCGGGTGCGGTCCAGGGCCATCCACATCTTTTGCGAAAACAGCGATTCCTCGCAGTCGATCTGGGTGGTCAGCAGCCAGGTCTGGCAGGTGGCGAGCACGGCACTGTAGTGACGGGTGTCGCCCCAGTTGTCGGTGACCGCCAGGCGGCCATCGGCAGCGCGGGCGATGCGCTTGACCCCGGTACGCGGTGCGCCGCCATGCAGCCCGCTCAGGCTGGTGCCTTCCGGCCAATGCACGCAGCGCTCCGGTACATGGCGCCAGATGCCTTGCGGTACCTGCTCCACACCGCCGACCACCAGGTGTTGGTGGTCGTCGCAGTTGGTCATCACCACGCGGAAGATTTCCAGCATCGAGTTGGGGAAGTCCGAGTCCCAGCCGCCGGTGCCGAAGCCGACCTGGCCGAACACTTCGCGGTGCTGGAAGCTCAGCTGGGCGAACGAGCGCGAGGTGGCGACGAAGTCGTAGAAGGTGCGGTCGTCCCACAGCGGTACCAGCTTGTTCCACAGCTCTTTCAGGCGCGGTACGTCACGGTCGCGGATGGCCTGCTGGATGTCGGCGAACCGGGCACCGCTTTCCAGTGCGTCGGCCCAGGCATCGGCCACTTCGTGGAACAGCTTGGGCAGGTCGGTGGGTTTTTCGGCGTAGTAGGTCTGGCCTTCCAGGTCGATCACCGTGCTGCCCGAGGCCGGGGTCAGCGGGTTGGGGAACGGTTTGGTCTCCAGGCCCAGCTTGTCCACGTAGTGGTAGAAGGCAGTGGACGACACCGGGAAGCGCATGCCACCCAGTTCGGCGATGATCCCGTCGGTGCCGTTGAAGGTTTGCGAGCGCAGCCGGCCACCCAGCTTGGATGCTTCGTACACCACCGGCTTGAGGCCCAGCTTCATCAGCTCGTAGGCCGCCACCAGGCCGGCAATGCCGGCGCCCACGATTGCCACTTCCTCACCATGGCGCTCGGCCGGGATGCTGCCCAGGCCTGCGGGGTGTTCCAGCCAGTCGTCGAAGGCGAAGGGGAAATCCGGGCCGAAGATGGTGACGGGTTTTTTACCATCGGCGGGGTGGCGGTTTTTCTTGTTCATGAAGTGACCTTGCCAGAGAGGCTGCGCAACGGGCGGAGCCTGAGTATAGGAGATGCCTGGGGGCCATTTTAGGGAGTGGGGTGTTCGTTATTAAGGTACAGATTGTTGTCTGAATGTAGCTTGTGTCGTCGAAATAGAACTATTTAGGAGCATTACGACGAAGCAGGCGATTGACTAATCCAAGAGTGGAACCGGTCTATGTGGGAGCGGGTTTACCCGCGAATGCTGCAGTGAATCTACCGACGCATTCGCGGGTAAACCCGCTCCCACAGGGGGCTGTGTTGCCCTTGCCATGCGGTCGATCAGAAATTGCCTACACCCATGCCATGAAATAGGGAACTACCCTACGCCCTCTACCGCCTCGGTCTGGCATCGCGGGAATCGCTTCATCGTTAACTTCACTGGGTCGCCGGAAATTCGGCGATCGGGCGTGAGAACCCGCGGACCATTCTGGAGGCGCACTGCTATGGCAGCTGTGCGCGGGCAGGCTTTGCCTGGCCGGGTACGCGCCTCCAAGTTCGCCGGTTCTCACCTCGTGCATGGCTGCCACCCAATTCCCGTGAGAAGGATGCGATTGGCCGCCGATCACCCTTGTGATTTGGAGGCTATACCATGACCAAACGCTTACCCGACCAACCCGAAAAACTGAAACCCACCGCAGAAAAAACCTTCTGCAACTGCGAATCCAGCCACCCGCCATTATTCGCCATACGCCCCGGCATCGATGCCGCAGACGCCTTGGTCCACGCCTGCCTGCTAGCCCGTGGCCTCAATCAGATCGCCACCGACTACGCCCAGCATCACGCCCCCGAGCGCAGCCGTGACATTGTCTGGTCGATGCAGCATTCCGCCGAAAGCCTTTCGGCGATTCTGGAAGGCCTGCTCGACGGCCAGGAGGCCTGACCGCCAGCCAGGTTCAGAGCGGCTGCCCGCGGTCCACCTTACTGCTGAGAATGATCGACGTGGTGGTCTTCTCCACCCCGTCGACACTGCCGATCTGGTCGAGCAACTGGTCCAGTTGCTCGGGCGAATCCGTACGCAGCCAGGCCACATAGTCGAACTCCCCGCTCACTGCGCACAGCTGCTGCACCTGGCCCATGGCACTCAGGCGCCGCACCACCTCCTTGCCCGAGCGCGGCTGCACCTTGATCCCCACATACGCCTGCAGTCCACCACCCATCACCCGCTGGCCCAGGCGCACGCCATAGCCGGAGATGACCTTGTTCTTCTCCAACCGCTCCAGGCGCGAGTTGACGGTGGTGCGGGCGATGCCCAACTGACGGGCGAGGGTGGCGACGCTTTCGCGGGCGTTTATCTGCAGCAGGGCGATCAGCTGGCGATCGATTTCATCCAGCGTGATGGAGCGGGAATCCGACATGGCGAGTCTCTACGGTTGACCCGCTAGCCTAGCCAGCCAGTGCTGGCCAGAGCAAGGGCAGTCACGGCTTGCCACGCTGACGCGGTCCCTTGTGGGAGCGGCCTTGTGTCGCGATAGGGCTGCGCAGCAGCCCCAGCAATATTTGCATCAGCGCCGAAATCCCGGGGCCGCTTTGCGGCCCTTTCGCGACACAAGGCCGCTCCTACAGCCTCCGCGCCGGCATGTAAGCATCGGGCGCAATGGCAGAACTGCTCGATTGGTGCGGCAGGTCGAGGTGCGGTCCAGGGTGGGATAGGGCTCACAAAATCTAACGATTTATCGCTGTCTAGATAGCCATGCCTGAGCAGAGAATGGCCCTCTCACGAACGTTGTGTTTCGGAGGACGAGGATGCCAGCCTACAACCTTGCATCAGCTCCCTCATTGCGCAATACTGCCGATAACAACTAACCCTCACGACCGGCGTGGCATGACCATCTGGTTGGAGGGGGAAAAAGCCGGCTTAAGCCGGTTTTTTCGTTTCTGGAGTGCAAAAAATGCAGAGAAAGCTTGATTCTGAGCCTCTGCGCACTCGTATCTATATCGACGGCTACAACTTCTACTACGGCTGCTTGCGCGGCACTCCGTACAAGTGGCTCGACCTGTTGCCTCTCTTTGAAAAGCACATCTTGCCGTACTGGTCACGGACAGCCATGGCCAGATCAGGGCATCGCGGCTCCTGGAATCCCCCTCGATCAAATATTTCACGGCAAAGATCATCCAGTCGGTCGCCCGTGCCAGCGATTCGGTATTGTCACAAGCTCGCTACCACACCGCTTTGCGCAAGCTGCATGACGGTCGAGGCGAATACCGACCTGATCAAGTTTGCGCATTGGAAGCGAGAGCACATCAATTCAGGCGAGCTTGCGGCTTGTCAGCTACCGAGAGTGATTCCAGGGAGGAAACCAACCATCAAGCCGGAGTCTTGGTATGGGCAACCTGAACTGCTGCAGGAAATTCTGGATCTGGCCATTCCTGTACGCGGAAGCAGGGCGGCAGCGTTCAAGTGGATGGAGCAGCCCAATCAGTTCCTTAGTGGTGAGCGGCCGATAGAGCTGGTGGAAACTGCCGAAGGTGCGACACGGGTTCTTCAGTACATACACAGCTGGATAGCCCAGCAAGAGGAGTTGCCCTAGTCAGGAGAACATGACGACTGCAGTCCCTGAAATGACAAAGGCCTACGTTCTGCAACGTAGGCCTTTGAGTTTTCTGGTGGGCCCACACGGACTCGAACCGTGGACCAAAGGATTATGAGTCCTCTGCTCTAACCGACTGAGCTATAGGCCCTCAGTAAGTGGCCGGATTATAACGAGGGTTTCGCACCTGTGCCATCTGAAAGATCCGATAGTGCTATGCGAAGAAACGTCGCCGCGAAGTCGTCCGGGGGCAGGGGCAGGCTGACGATGTAGCCCTGGATCTGCTCACAGCCTTCAGCCGCCAGGAAGCGTTGCTGGGCCTGGTTTTCCACACCCTCGGCAATGATGGTCAGCTGCATGCTGCGGCCCAGGGCGATGATCGCGCGGGCGATGGCAGCGTCATGAGGGTCGTCGGGCAGCCCGCGGATGAAAGATTTGTCGATCTTGAGGATGTCCAGCGGCAGGCGCTTGAGGTAGCTCAGCGATGAATAACCGGTGCCGAAGTCGTCGATGGCCAGCTGCACGCCCAGCTTCTTCAGCTGGTACAGCACGGCCAGGGCTTCCTCTGCCTGGCTCATGATGAAGTTTTCGGTGATTTCCAGCTGCAGGTCGCCAGCCTTGAGCTGGTAGTGCTTCAGCAACTGTTCGATGCGCCGGGCAAGGTGGGGGTGGCGTAGCTGGGCGCCGGCGAGGTTGATCGACAGCGGGCCGAAGGGGTCGTAGTGCATCTTCCAGGCCTGCATCTGCCGGCAGGCCTGTTCCAGCACCCAGTCGCCGATCTGGAGGATGGTGCCGTTCTCTTCCGCCAGGTGGATGAAGTGCTCTGGCGGCACTTCACCAAAGGTCGGGTGGCTCCAGCGGATCAGCGCTTCGGCGCCGACCAGGCTCTGGGTCTTGAGGCTGAGCTTGGGCTGGAAGCACAGGCTCAGTTCGTTGCGCTCGATGGCGCGGCGTAGTTCGTGCTCCAGGGCGATGCGTTCGCTGGCCTGGGCGGTGAGGTCGAGGGTGTAGGCTTCGACGCGGTTGCGGCCCTTGGCCTTGGAGCGGTACATGGCTGCGTCGGCGTTGCGAATCAGTGTGGCAACGTCGGTGCCGTCCTGTGGATAAAGGCTGATGCCGATGCTGGCGCTGGTGAAGAACTCGTGCTCGCCGGCCTGGAACGGCGCGTTGAAGCAGGCCAGCAGCTTGTTGGCGATGGCGCTGGCGTCACTGGGTTTGTGCAAGCCGGGCAGCAGGATGATGAACTCGTCGCCGCCCAGGCGGGCCACGGTGTCGACATCACGCACCTGCTCCTTCAGGCGTTGGGCGATGCCCTTGAGCAGCAGGTCGCCGACCGGGTGGCCGAGGCTGTCGTTGATGTGCTTGAAACGGTCGAGGTCGAGGAACAGCACCGCGCCCTTGCGGTTGGACACTTGCGAGCAGGTGAGCGCGGCCTGCAGGCGGTTCTCGAACAGGGCACGATTGGGCAGGCCGGTCAGCGGGTCGTGGTGGGCCTGGTAGTCGAGCTTGGCCTGGGCATGCTTGAGGCTGGAGATGTCGGCGAACACGGCGACGAAGTGGGTGATCTCGCGTTCTCTGTTGCGCACGGCGCTGATGGTCAGCCAGCCGGGGTACAGCTCGCCGTTCTTGCGCTTGTTGTAGATCTCGCCTTGCCAGTGGCCTTCGTCGGTCAGCTGGTGCCACATGGCGACATAGAACGCGCTGTCGTGCTGGCCGGAGGCAAGCAGGCGCGGGGTCTGGCCGAGGGCTTCGATCTCGCTGTAGCCGGTGATTTCGCTGAAGGCGCGGTTGACGGCACTGATGCGCTGGTCGATGTCGGTGATCAGCACGCCTTCGGCGGTGTTCTCGAACACGGTGGCGGCCAGCTGCAGCTTTTCCTGCATCAGGTGGCGCTCGGTGATGTCGCGGGCGATGGTCAGCATGCAGTCGTCGCCAGCAATCGGCAGCGGCCGTGCAGAGAGCTCGCAGAGGCGAATCTGCCCATCACTGCGGCGCAGGTGGCACGTGAAGTCGCGTACGAAACCGTCGCGGTTGAGCTGTTCGACCAGGCGCTTGCGCTCGTTGAGGTCGACCCAGATGCCCAGGTCCAGCGAGGTCTGGTCGAGCGTCGGGCTGAGGTCATAGCCGGTGAGGCGGCAGAAGCCCTCGTTCACTTCAAGCAGCAAGCCGTCGCTCTGGCGCGACAGCAGCAGGCCATCGGGCGAGGCATGGAAGGCCTTGGCGAATTTCTCTTCTGAGATTTGCAGCTGCTCCTGGGTTTCCTTGAGCTGGCTGATATCGCGTACCGCTACCACCAGCGCGAGGTTGCCGTCGAGCTCGAAGGTTTCGGCCGAGGTCAGGCCGGTGAACAGTTGGCCGTTGCTACGGCGGAAGCTCATTTCCAGGTTGCGGATACCGCCCCGGTGCAGGCGTTCAAGCAGCCGCGGGCCGGTGCCTTCGACGCCCCACAGGTTGAGCTCGGTGGCGGTGCGGCCGATTACCTGGCCCGGGGTGAGGCCGATCTGCTCTTCGAAGGCTTCGTTCACCTCCAGCAGACAGCCGTCGCTGTGGCGGGCGATCAGCAGGATGTCGGGGCACTGCTGGAACACCGAGGCGAACTTCTGCTCGGACAGGCGCAGGGCGTCCTCGGTGCGCTTGGTCTCGCTGATGTCGATCATCAGGCCACGCATCACCGGCTGGTGGCCATGCTCGATCATGCTGACGATGTTGCGTACCCACAATGGCTGGCCATCGGCCCGGATTACCCGGTAGTCGAGGCTGTGGTCGCGCCCGGCGGCGGTTTCGCTGTCGCAGTAGGCCTGGGCCCAGAGGGCATCCTCCGGGTGCAGGATGCTGCGCCAGAAGCCGGGCTTGAGCCAGTCGGCCAATGGGTAGCCGAGCAGGCCTTCGGCGTGGGGTGAGACGTAGCTGTAGGTGAAGTCGTTGGCGTCGGCCTCCCAGGCGATGGCGGACAGGCTCTCGACCAGGCTGCGATAGTGGTACTCGCTGCTGCGCAGTTCCTGTTCCAGGGCGATGCGTCGGGAAATTTCCGAACTGAGCCGGCGGTTGATACGGATGACCACTGCCAGCACGGCCATCAATACCAGCACCGCCGGCAGGCCGTATACCAGCAGGTCCGACCAGAACATCCGTTGGTCGACCACATTGCCTACCCAGCGTTGCTGGATCTGGCTGACTTCAGCGCTGCTCATGTCGGCCATCACTTTGTCGAGAATGCCGACCAGCACCTTCTTGTCGCGCGGGGCGGCCATGGCCAACTGGTAGCGGTAGGGCGTTTCACCGCTGACGTAGAGACCATCGAGCTTGAGCTGGCGCAGGCTCCAGATGCTTGACGCGAGGTCACCGACCACCGCGTCCACTTCGTCGGTGGCCAGGGCCTGCAGGGTGGAGCTGACGTTGGGCAGGGCCACCAGGTTGAGGTCCGGGTGGTGGGTGCGCAGCAGTTCGTGCGGGGCGTAGTTTTCGACCACGGCAATCTTCAGACCGTACAGGTCGTCCAGGTTGCGCGGCTGTGCGCCGCCTTTGTGGGCGAGGATGACGATCGGGAAGTCGAGGTACGGCCGGGTGAAGGCCAGGTAGCCTTGGCGTTCGGGGGTGGACATGATGCCGGGCAGCAGGTCGATGCGGCTTTCGCGTGCTTGCGCCAGTACCTCGGTCCAGCTGCTGGGTTCGACCGGTTTGAGCGTCACACCCAGGCGTTGCTGGATCGTGGCGATGTAATCGGCGGCCAATCCCTGGTATCGGCCCTCCTGGTCGCGAAACTCGAACGGTGGCCAAGAGGCGTCTACACCCAGGCTCAGCTGCGGGTGGGCAGCCAACCAGGCTTTCTCCTCGTCTGTCAGGGTCAGGGCGCCGGCCGCTGTGTTCCACAAAATCAGGAGCAGCAACAGGATGGCCGGCATCAGCGGCATAGCGGCCTCACATTCAAGTGGTATGAAGTCGAGTGTAGACGGGCATTGCTGCAGGTGTGCGGTGGAAGGGCGGGCTTTGTGTTCGGAAGGGGGGTAATGAGGAAATGGGGCTGCTGCGCAGCCCATCGCCGGCAAGCCGGCTCCCACAGGGATCGCGCAGGGCCGGAAAAGAAAAACCCCGGCCTGGGCCGGGGTTTGTCATCACTCGTCGAGGAAGGAGCGCAGATGCTCGCTGCGAGTCGGGTGGCGCAGTTTGCGCAACGCCTTCGCTTCGATCTGACGGATCCGCTCGCGGGTCACGTCGAACTGCTTGCCCACCTCTTCGAGGGTGTGGTCGGTGTTCATGTCGATACCGAAACGCATGCGCAGCACCTTGGCTTCGCGTGCGGTCAGGCCCGAGAGCACGTCACGGGTGGCTTCCTTGAGGCTTTCGACCGTGGCCACGTCGATCGGGGACTGCATGGTCGAGTCCTCGATGAAGTCGCCCAGGTGCGAATCTTCGTCGTCACCGATCGGGGTTTCCATGGAGATCGGCTCTTTGGCGATCTTCAGTACCTTGCGGATCTTGTCCTCAGGCATTTCCATGCGCTCGCCCAGCTCTTCCGGGGTCGGTTCGCGACCCATTTCCTGCAGCATCTGGCGGGAAATACGGTTGAGCTTGTTGATCGTCTCGATCATGTGCACCGGAATACGGATGGTGCGCGCCTGGTCGGCGATCGAACGGGTGATCGCCTGGCGGATCCACCAGGTGGCGTAGGTCGAGAACTTGTAGCCGCGACGGTATTCGAACTTGTCCACCGCTTTCATCAAGCCGATGTTGCCTTCCTGGATCAGGTCGAGGAACTGCAGGCCACGGTTGGTGTACTTCTTGGCGATGGAGATCACCAGACGCAGGTTCGCCTCGACCATTTCTTTCTTGGCGCGGCGGGCTTTGGCTTCACCGATCGACATGCGACGGTTGATTTCCTTGATCTCGGCAACGGTCAGGCCGGTTTCGGTCTCAAGGTCGATCAGCTTCTGCTGGCAAGCGACGATGGCAGCGTCCTTTTCACCCAGGGCGGCAGCCCACTTGGTGTTGCGCTTGGCCAGGTCACCGCTCCAGGTCTGGTCGGTTTCGTTGCTCGGGAACATGCGCAGGAAGTCGGCACGCGGCATGCGGGCGTCACGCACGCACAGCTGCATGATGGCGCGTTCCTGCTGGCGCAGGCGGTTCAGGGCGTCACGAACACGCTCTACCAGTACCTCGAACTGCTTCGGTACCAGCTTGATCGGCATGAACAGGTCGGCCAGGGCCTGCAGGGCGTCGATGCTTTCCTTGTGGGCGCGACCGTTCTTCTTCAGGACCTTGTTGGTGGCCTGAAGCTGGTCGTTGACCGCACCGAAACGCTGGCGAGCGACTTCCGGGTCCGGGCCGCTCTCGGCCTCTTCCTCGTCGTCACCGCTTTCGGATTCTTCCTCGTCGTCGTCGGACTCTTCCTTCGCGGCAGCGGCCTTGGTGCCCGGGATCGGCACTTCTTCGGTCGGCGCGGCGATATTGTCATCAGGGTCGATGTAACCGCTGAGAACGTCGGACAGACGGCCACCTTCGGTGGTGACACGGTCATATTCGCCGAGAATGTAGTCGACAGTGCCCGGGAAGTGGGCGATGGCGCCCATGACTTCACGGATGCCTTCCTCGATACGCTTGGCGATTTCGATCTCGCCTTCGCGGGTCAGCAGCTCGACGGTACCCATTTCGCGCATGTACATGCGCACCGGGTCGGTCGTGCGGCCGATATCGGTTTCAACTGCCGCCAACGCAGCAGCGGCTTCTTCGGCCGCGGCTTCGTCGGTGTCGGCTTCCGCCAACAGAAGGGCATCCGCATCCGGAGCACTCTCGAATACGTTGATCCCCATGTCGTTGATCATGCGGATGATGTCTTCCACCTGTTCCGGATCTGAAATATCCTCAGGCAGGTGGTCGTTGACCTCCGCGTAAGTCAGGTAGCCCTGCTCACGACCGCGGGTGATCAACTCTTTGATACGAGACTGCTGTTGCGCTTTTCCGGACATAACACCCTATCCACTGAAGGTCTTGGCGGGCAAAAAACAAGCCGAGGATTATACCCGAGCATGGGCCTCACGCGCCAGATGAGGTCGGCGTTTGTGCGGGAACATTCCGGCTCAGCAGGGCGAGGAGCTGGGTTTTTTCCTCGCTGGTCAATTCGCTTTGACGTGATTTCCTGAGCAGTTGTTCCAGGCTGCGCTCGCGTTGGCGGGCGGACAAGCTAGTTATAGTGTCGAAAAACTGTTGTTCAAGGTTGTCGGCCACGATCAGCCATTCCTTTTCCGCCAGAGCCCGCAGCAGGCGCCCCTGTTCGGTGCCGTGCCAACGTGCGATCAACTGCATTGAGCTTAGCCCAGGATTTTTCTGCGCGGCTTCGATCAGTGCCACCAGAAGCTGGCTGTACAGGTGTTCTTCGTCGGCGAAGTGGCTGGCATCCTCCACCTTGCCGGCCAGCAGCGGGTGGTGCAGCAGGGTTCGCAGGGCGGCCAGGGTGGGCGGCTCGACCGGGGCCGGTACGCGTGGTGGCGCTTCGTCACGTTGCTGCCATGGCTTGCCACCCTTACGGTTCTTGTCCCAGGGTTTGTCGCTCCACTGCTTCTTGCCAGCGCCCTTGTTCGGCTTCCACTCCTGTTCCTGATGAACGGGGGTGAAGTCGTGCTGCGGCATGTCGCCGTAGTCGGGGGTGTAGCTGGCCATGGCGTCGTAGTCGTAGCCAGGGTCGTAGTCCGGCACGCTGCTGGCGGCCGGGGCGTGTTGCGCCAGTTGTTCGACCTGCTGCGGGTCGAGGCCGGTGATTTCCTTCAGGCGGTTGCGCATCAGCTGGCGCAGGTTGGCGCCGGGGATCTTTTCGATCAGCGGTGCGGCCAGGGTCGCCATGTGCGCCTTGCCTTCCAGCGAGCGCGGGTCGGCTTCGACGCCTAGTTGCTCGAAGAAGTAATCGGCCAGCGGCTGGGCGTGCTGGTTGATGCGGGCCATGAAGGCATCGGTGCCTTCGGCGCGCACCAGGCTGTCCGGGTCTTCGCCTTCGGGCAGGAACAGGAAGCGCGCGCGGCGGCCGTCCTGCAGGTTCGACAGGGTCGACTCCAGGGCGCGCCAGGCGGCCTTGCGCCCGGCCTGGTCACCGTCGAAGCAGAACAGCACGCTGGGTACCACGCGGAACAGGCGCTTGAGGTGCTCTTCGCTGGTGGCGGTACCGAGGGTGGCCACGGCGTTGCGCAGGCCCTGCTGGGCCAGGGCAATCACGTCCATGTAGCCCTCGACGACGATGATTTCGTCGAGGTTGCGGTTGTGCTTGCGTGCCTCGTACAGGCCGTAGAGTTCCTGGCCCTTGTGGAACACCGGGGTTTCCGGGGAGTTCAGGTACTTGGGTTTGTCGTCGCCGAGCACCCGGCCACCGAAGGCGATGATGCGCCCGCGGCTGTCGCGGATCGGGAACATCACCCGGTCGCGGAAGCGGTCATAGCGCTTGCCGCTTTCGGCGTTCTCGATCAGCAGGCCGGCATCGATCATCACCTTCTGCTGCAGAGTGTCGGCACCCAGGTGCTTGAGCAGGTTGTCCCAGCCTGGCGGGGCGAAGCCCAGGCCGAAGTCGCGGGCGATTTCCCCGGACAGGCCGCGGCCCTTGAGGTAATCCACCGCCGCCTTGCGGGTCGGGTGGCTGCGCAGGGCCTGGCGGTAGAACTCCGAGGCGGCGTCCAGCAGCGGGTACAGCGGCGAATCGGTTGGCTGGCGCGGCTTGTGGTCGCGGCGGCCTTGCTCGCGGGGCACTTCCATGCCGGCGGCGCGGGCCAGCTCCTCGACGGCCTGGGGGAAGTCCAGGTTGTCGTGGTCCATGACGAAGCCCAGGGCGTTGCCGCCGGCACCGCAGCCGAAGCAGTAGTAGAACTGCTTGTCGGGGCTGACCGTGAAGGAAGGGGTCTTTTCCTTGTGGAACGGGCAGCAGGCGGAGTAGTTCTTGCCGGTTTTTTTCAGCTGGACGCGCGAACTCACCACGTCGACGATGTCGAGGCGGTTGATAAGGTCGTCGATGAAACTCTGGGGAATCAGCCCGGCCATGGCAGTCTCGTCATCTGGCAGCTGGCAAGTCTAACCGCTCACGCGCCGAATGGGGCGAGTGCCGCTTGGGAAAGTGCGAGGGAATGTGTGCTCGTCGCCGGCCCCTGAGGGCCCGTCAGTCGGACGTGCACGTCTGGTCATACAACAAGGAGGACCAGCTCTGACGTTTCAGGCAGGTTGCCCATGTGCAGTTCGCATGAAGCTTGTGCAGGGCCTTGAGCTAGCTGCTCAAGTTTGAAACGACCACTGCCATCGCCCGGCGGTTAGCCGGGCAGGGCAGAAGCTTTGCGTAGAACGTCTGTATTAGTACAGACGAACGGCACGGCGCTGTTCGCGCTGAACTTTCTTGGCGTGACGCTTAACAGCAGCAGCTGCTTTGCGCTTACGCTCGGCGGTCGGCTTCTCGTAAAACTCGCGGCTACGAACTTCAGCCAGTACACCGGCTTTTTCGCAGGAGCGCTTGAAACGACGCAGAGCTACGTCGAAGGGTTCGTTCTCTTTAACTTTGACGGCTGGCATCCAGGGCTACCTTAATTCATTACCGGGGTAGACGTGCTCCTGGCAAAACAAAGGTGTGCTGGAGAACGTCGGTTTTCAAGGGTTGCGGATGTTAACCCTTAGCAAGCCGGAATGCAAAGCCTCTGATCGAAAACCGCTGGTCGGCATCCGACACGGGGACTATCATGCGCGGCTTCGAATTCAGCCCCCACAAGGGACGAACCCATGCTAGTACTGGGATTGGAAACATCCTGCGACGAAACTGGCGTCGCATTATACGACAGCGAACGCGGTTTGTTGGCCGACGCGCTGTTCAGCCAGATCGACCTGCACCGCGTGTTCGGCGGTGTGGTGCCAGAGCTTGCCTCGCGTGACCACGTCAAGCGCATGCTGCCACTCATCCGCCAGGTGCTGGATGAGGCCGGCTGCGTCGCCACCGAGATCGACGCCATCGCCTACACCGCGGGCCCTGGCCTGGTCGGTGCCCTGCTGGTGGGGGCCTCCTGCGCCCAGGCGCTGGCCTTTGCCTGGGACATTCCGGCGATTGGCGTACACCACATGGAAGGCCACTTGCTGGCACCCATGCTGGAAGAAAACCCGCCGGAGTTTCCGTTCGTCGCTTTGTTGGTTTCCGGTGGCCACACGCAGTTGGTGCGGGTCGATGGCATCGGCCAGTACGAGCTGCTGGGCGAGAGCCTGGACGACGCCGCCGGCGAAGCGTTCGACAAGACCGCCAAGCTGATCGGCCTGAACTACCCCGGTGGCCCGGAAATCGCCCGCCTGGCCGAGCGCGGCGTGCCTGGCCGCTTCGTGTTCCCGCGGCCGATGACCGACCGCCCGGGCCTGGAGTTCAGCTTCAGCGGCCTGAAAACCTTTGCCCTGAACACCTGGCAGCAGTGCCGCGATGCCGGCGACGACAGTGAGCAAACCCGTTGCGACCTGTCCCTGGCATTCCAGCAGGCGGTGGTGGAGACTTTGACCATCAAGTGCAAGCGGGCGTTGAAGCAGACTGGCCTCCAGCGCCTGGTCATTGCTGGTGGCGTCAGCGCCAACAAGGCCTTGCGAGCGTCCCTCGAGGACATGCTCGGCAGCATCAAGGGCAACGTTTACTACGCACGCCCGCAGTTCTGCACCGACAACGGCGCGATGATCGCCTATGCCGGCTGCCAGCGGTTGTTGGCCGGGCAAAAGCAGGACCTGGCAATCAGCGTGCAGGCACGTTGGCCGATGGAGCAGTTGCCGCCGGTTTAAGCGTTAGAAGTGCCGTTCGCGGCCTGCGAACAGGTCGCGCAGGTTGCTGCGGTGGCGCCATACGATCATCGCCGTCAGCACAGTGATCGGCAGCAGGGCCTCTGGCTCGCGCCAGGCCAGCAATGGCAAGGTCAGCGGTGTGGCGATCAGCGCCGCCAGCGAGCTGGTGCGGGTGAGGTAGAAGGTCAGCAGCCAGGCACCGATGGCCAGCAGCGCGGCCGGGAAGTACAGGGCCATGAGCATGCCGGCGGCGGTTGCCACGCCCTTGCCGCCCTGGAAGCGGAAGTACAGCGGGAACAGGTGGCCCAGCACTGCGCACACGCCAACCCAGGCCTGCGCGTGCAGGTCCAGCCCGGCACCGCGGGCGAGCAGTACCGGCAACAGGCCCTTGCACAGGTCGCCAAGCAGGGTCAGGATCGCCAGTTTGCGGCCTGCCAGGCGTAGCATGTTGGTGGCGCCGGCATTGCCTGAACCGCTGGAACGCGGGTCCGGGCTGCCCGTAAGGCGGCTGAGGACGATGGCGAAGGACAGCGAGCCGAGCAGGTAGGCGAGCAACGCCAGTAACCAAAACATGCTAACTATTCCGGGCGAGGACGCCCTGATTCTAACGGCGCCAGTCGCCCTTGTCGTGCTGTGGAGAGAAGTGCTTGGACAGAGTGTTCATCGAAGGCCTGGAAGTCGATACCGTCATCGGTGCCTATGACTGGGAGCGGGATATTCGCCAGTGCTTGCGCCTGGACCTGAGCTTTGCCTGGGACAACCGCCCGGCTGCGGCCGGTGACGACCTGAACCTGGCGCTGGACTATGCCAGTGTGTCGGCGCGCATCCAGGCGTTTGCCGAACAGGCCCGTTTCGAGTTGGTGGAAACCTTCGCCGAGCGCCTGGTGGCGACGTTGATGGAAGAGTTCCACATCCCGTGGGTGCGGTTGAAACTGACCAAGCCGGGTGCGGTGCCGGCGGCCCGTGGTGGTGTTGGCGTGGAGATCGAGCGCGGATGTCTCTGAGCACGGTTTACCTGGGCCTTGGCAGCAACATCGATCGCGAGGCGCACTTGTGCGCCGGGCTCGATGCGTTGGCGGGCATCCTGACCGACATGCGCTGTTCGCCGGCGTTCGAAAGCCAGGCGGTGGGGATCAAGAGCGGGCCATTCATCAACTTCGTGGTGACCGGGCAGACTGCGTTGCCGTTGATCGAACTGGACCGCCGGTTGAAGTTCATCGAGGCCGACAATGGCCGCTATGCCCCGGACCGCAAGGGCCTGCCGCTGGATATCGACGTGCTGATGTATGACGGCCTGCACGGCACGTTCGATGGGCTGGTGTTGCCTCGGGCCGAGATCCTGAAGAACGCCTTTGTGTTGTGGCCGCTGTCGCTGCTGGCGCCGGAGCTGGTGCATCCGGGGGTAGGCAAGACAATGGCGCAGTTGTGGCAGGAGGCGCGGATTGATCAGGTGTTGGCCCCGGTTGCCTTTGAGTGGCGTGGGTTGCAGCTGACTCCCGCGTAAGCCTGTACCGGCCCTTTCGCGGCTAAAGCCGCTCCCACAGGTACAGCGACAACCTCGAGAGCAACGCCGTACCTGTGGGAGCGGCTTTAGCCGCGAAAGGGCCGGTATGTTCAGCCGAGCTTGTAAGCCTCGAGCGCTCTCAGCCGTTCACCTTTGAGCGCTTCCCCCAAGGCCTGGCCAGTCAGCCCAGCCTGCACCAACGGCTTGACATCCACTGCCCGCGCCGCCGCCGCTGCCCCTCGCAGGTAGTCGGCCTGTGGATAACCCGCTTTGCCCTCGCCCAGCGCTGTCATCTCGCAAGCGATCAGGAAGTCTTCGAACCGCTGTGGCCGCCGGTACACATCGAACTTCTGCAACAGCTCCAGCAGTGCCGTGGCAGGCAGTTCCAGCGCCTGGTTGCCCAGTTTCAGGCACTCACCCGTCAGCAATGCCAACTCCTGGCACTCTCGCGGCGCCTTCAGGCGCTGGTTGATGACTTTGATCGCGGCCGGTGTCAGCGACTGCAGCAGGCAGGCCCAGCGTACATGCAGGGGCCGTTCGTGCATTGCCGCCTGTTCCAGCGCCGCCAGGGCCTCGGGAGCGTCATCAAGCTCTGGCAGCAGCTCCCGCAGGGCTCCACAAGCATGCAGCACCTGGAAGAACACCTGCGGCTGCGCCTCCATCAGTGCCCGCTCGATTTCCTTCCAGCTGCGCTCGGCGGTCAGTGCCTGCAGTTCGCCCGAGGCACTGATCTGGCGCATCAGCTCAAGCGTCTCATCGGCAACCCGGAAACCCAGCGGCGCATATCGGGCAGCAAAGCGCGCAACACGCAGCACGCGCAAAGGATCTTCGGCGAATGCCGGGGAAACATGGCGTAAAAGGCGCTGATCGAGATCGCTCTGGCCGTGATAGGGGTCGTACACCGTACCCGTCTCGTCCTCGGCCATTGCATTGATGGTCAGGTCACGGCGGATCAGGTCTTCTTCCAAGGTCACATCGGGGCTGGCGTGGAAGGTGAAGCCGCCGTAGCCGCGCCCGCTCTTGCGCTCGGTGCGCGCCAGGGCATATTCCTCGCCGGTTTTCGGGTGCAGGAACACCGGGAAATCAGCGCCGACCGGACGAAAGCCCTTGGCGTGCATTTCCTCGACCGTGGCGCCGACCACCAGCCAGTCGATATCGCTGACAGGGCGGCCGAGCAGGCGGTCGCGCACGGCGCCGCCGACTTTGTAGATGTGCATGTGCAGCTCTCCATAACTGCCGACAGGATACCCTGTCGGCACTCATGGCGTGGCACTAGAGGTGGTGGATGACAGCCAGGTCCATGCGGCCGTAGTCGGCACTTTCGCCGTGCTCGCCGCGTGGTGGCATGTGGTGGGTCTTCATCACCTGCTCGCCCTGGACGGTCTCCAGGTGGATGTCGAAGCCCCACAGGCGGTGCAGGTGCTTGAGCACTTCATCGGTAGAATCGCCCAGCGGTTTGCGGTTGTGCTGCTGGTGACGCAAGGTCAGCGAGCGGTCGCCGCGGCGGTCGACGCTCCAGATCTGCACGTTCGGTTCGCGGTTGCCCAGGTTGTACTGCGCCGCCAGCAGTTCGCGAATGGTCCGGTAGCCGGCCTCGTCGTGGATGGCAGGTACATACAGGTCGTCGCGCTGGTCGTCATCGAGGATGCTGAACAGCTTCAGATCGCGCATGACCTTCGGCGACAGGTACTGCAGGATGAAGCTCTCGTCCTTGAAGCTGCTCATGGCGAACTTGATGGTAGAAAGCCAGTCACTGCCGGCAATGTCGGGGAACCAGCGGCGATCTTCTTCAGTCGGGTTTTCGCACATGCGGCGGATGTCGGTGTACATCGCAAAGCCCAGTGCGTAGGGGTTGATGCCGTTGTAGTAGGGGCTGTCGAAGCCGGGCTGGAACACCACGCTGGTGTGCGACTGCAGGAACTCCATCATGAAGCCTTCGGTGATCAGCCCCTCATCGTACAGGTCGTTCATCAGCGTGTAGTGCCAGAACGTCGCCCAGCCTTCGTTCATCACCTGGGTCTGGCGCTGCGGGTAGAAATACTGGGCGATCTTGCGCACGATGCGCACCACTTCACGTTGCCAGGGCTCCAGCAGCGGGGCGTTCTTCTCGATGAAATACAGGATGTTTTCCTGCGGTTCGGCGGGGAAGCGTGCATCATCGCGCTCGTTACCCTTGTCGGCACTCTTCGGAATGGTGCGCCACAGGTCATTGATCTGCCGCTGCAGGTGCTCCTCGCGCTCCTTCTGGCGCCGCCGCTCCTCTTCGGCGGAAATCGGATAAGGCCGCTTGTAACGGTCGACGCCGTAGTTCATCAGGGCGTGGCAGGAGTCGATCAGGTCTTCCACGGCATCGATGCCATGGCGCTCTTCGCACTGGGCGATGTACTGCTTGGCGAACACCAGGTAGTCGATGATCGAGCTGGCGTCGGTCCAGGTGCGGAACAGGTAGTTGCCCTTGAAGAAACTGTTATGGCCGTAGCAGGCATGGGCGATAACCAGTGCCTGCATGCACATGGTGTTTTCTTCCATCAGATAGGCGATGCACGGGTCGGAGTTGATCACGATCTCGTAGGCCAGGCCCATCTGGCCACGGCTGTAGGACTTCTCCGTGCTGAGGAACTGCTTGCCGTAGGACCAGTGGTGATAACCCAGCGGCATGCCGACCGAGGCGTAGGCGTCCATCATCTGCTCGGCGGTAATCACCTCGATCTGGTTGGGGTAGGTGTCCAGGGCGTAACGCTCGGCCAGACGGCTGATTTCCCGGTCGTAGGTCTGGATCAGTTCGAACGTCCACTCGGACCCGGTGGAAATAGGTTGGCGTCTCTGTGCTCTGGCGGTCATGTGGCTAACCTGCGCTGGAAGAGTTCACGGAAGACCGGGTAGATATCGCCGGCCGATACCAACTGCTGCTGGGCGAACGTGTCGGGGAAGGCTTCGCCGATGCGCTCGTATTCGTACCACAGCGCCTGGTGTTCACGCGGGGTGATTTCAACGTAAGTGTAGTACTGCACATGCGGCATGATCTGCTTGGCCAGGATGTCGCGGCAGATCGGCGAGTCGTCGTTCCAGTTGTCGCCGTCGGAAGCCTGGGCGGCGTAGATGTTCCAGTCGCTGGCCGGGTAGCGTTCGGCCATGACCTCCTGCATCAGCTTCAGCGCGCTGGAAACGATGGTGCCGCCGGTTTCCCGCGAATAGAAGAATTCTTCCTCGTCGACTTCACGGGCGCTGGTGTGGTGGCGGATGAACACCACTTCGATGCGGTCGTAGTTACGCTTGAGGAACAGGTACAGCAGGATGAAGAAGCGCTTGGCGATGTCCTTGGTGGCCTGGGTCATCGAGCCGGACACGTCCATCAGGCAGAACATCACCGCCTTGGAGCTGGGGTTGGGCTGCTTGACCAGCAGGTTGTACTTGAGGTCGAAGGTGTCGAGGAAGGGCAGGCGGTTGATGCGTGCCTTCAGGCGTTCGATCTCGTGTTCGACTTCCTGGATATCGGTGAAGTTGTCGGGTTCCTCGACCTTCAGGCGGGCGAGTTCCTTCTGCGCTTCGCGCAGCAGTGCGCGGCTGCTGCCGGTCAGGGCGATGCGCCGGGCATGGGCCGAACGCAGGGTGCGCACGATGTTGATGCGTGACGGGTTGCCTTCGTTGGCGATACCGGCGCGCACGGTCTTGAAGGTGTCGGCCCCGGTCAGGTGACGTTTGACCAGGTTGGGCAGTTCGAGGTCCTCGAACATGAACTCGAGGAATTCTTCCTGGGTGATCTGGAAGACGAAGTCGTCCATGCCTTCGCCGGAGTTGCCGGCCTTGCCTCGGCCGCTGCCACCGCCACCGCCTTGTGGCCTGGGGATGTGTTCACCGGCGGTGAATTCCTTGTTGCCTGGGTGCACGATGGTCTGCTTGCCCCCGCGACCATGGTGCAGCACCGGTTCGTCGATGTCGCGCCCCGGGATGCTGATCTGCTCGCCATGTTCCATGTCCATGATGGAACGGCGGCTTACCGCCTCTTCGACGGCTTTCTTGATGTGTTCGCGGTACCGCCGCAGGAAGCGCTGGCGGTTCACCGTGCTCTTGTTCTTGCCGTTCAGGCGTCGATCTATAACGTAGCTCATGGTCCCTCCGGTAGCTGGGAACAGCTGCACGCTTCAAGCTACGAGCTGCTGCACGTAAAGGCAGCAAAGCAGCTGCCGCCGCCCAGGGCTGGCATAGCAGCCCTGGGCGCGCGGTGGGTAGCTTGTCGCTTTATTGCGATTTCCTGACCCGCAGGTACCATTCCGACAGCAGACGAACCTGTTTGTCGGTGTAGCCACGCTCCACCATGCGTGTGACGAAGTCGTTGTGTTTCTGTTGGTCCTCCTTGCTTGCCTTGGCGTTGAAGCTGATGACCGGCAGCAGGTCCTCGGTGTTGGAGAACATTTTCTTCTCGATCACCACCCGCAGCTTTTCGTAGCTCAGCCAGCTCGGGTTCTTGCCGTTGTTGTTGGCCCGGGCACGCAGCACGAAGTTGACGATTTCGTTGCGGAAATCTTTCGGGTTGCTGATGCCGGCCGGCTTCTCGATCTTCTCCAGTTCTTCGTTGAGGGCGATACGGTTGAGGATTTCGCCGGTTTCCGGGTCGCGGTATTCCTGGTCCTGGATCCAGAAGTCTGCGTACAGCACGTAGCGGTCGAAGATGTTCTGGCCGTATTCGCTGTAGGATTCCAGATAGGCGGTCTGGATTTCCTTGCCGATGAACTCGATGTAGCGCGGGGCCAGGTACTCCTTCAGGTAGCGCAGGTAGCGTTCGCGCACCTCGGCCGGGAACTGTTCCTGCTCGATCTGCTGCTCCAGCACATACAGCAGGTGCACCGGGTTGGCAGCCACTTCATGCGGGTCGAAGTTGAACACCTTGGACAGGATCTTGAAGGCGAAGCGGGTCGACAGGCCGTTCATGCCTTCGTCGACGCCGGCGGCATCGCGGTACTCCTGGATCGACTTGGCCTTCGGATCGGTGTCCTTGAGGTTTTCCCCATCGTACACCCGCATCTTCGAATAGATGTTGGAGTTTTCCGGCTCTTTCAGGCGCGATAGTACGGTGAACTGGGCGAGCATCTTCAGCGTGTCTGGCGCGCAGTGGGCCTTGGCCAGCGAACTGTTGATCAGCAGCTTGTCGTAGATCTTGATTTCGTCGCTGACGCGCAGGCAGTACGGCACCTTGACGATGTAGATCCGGTCGATGAACGCCTCGTTGTTCTTGTTGTTACGGAAGGTGTGCCATTCCGACTCGTTGGAGTGGGCCAGCAGAATCCCGGAGTAGGGGATGGCGCCGAGGCCTTCGGTACTGTTGTAGTTGCCTTCCTGGGTGGCGGTGAGCAACGGGTGCAGGACCTTGATCGGGGCCTTGAACATCTCGACGAATTCCATCAGGCCCTGGTTGGCCCGGCACAGCGCGCCCGAATAGGCATAGGCGTCGGCGTCGTTCTGCGGGAATTCCTCGAGCTTGCGGATATCCACCTTGCCGACCAGCGCCGAAATGTCCTGGTTGTTCTCGTCACCGGGTTCGGTCTTGGCGATGGCGATCTGGTTGAGGATCGACGGGTACAGCTTCACCACCTTGAACTTGCTGATGTCGCCGCCGAACTCCTGCAGGCGCTTGGTGGCCCAGGGCGACATGATGGTGTTCAGGTAGCGCCGCGGGATGCCGAACTCTTCCTCGAGGATGGCCCCGTCTTCGGTGGCGTTGAACAGGCCCAGGGGCGACTCGAATACCGGCGAGCCCTTGATGGCGTAGAACGGTACCTTTTCCATCAGCTGCTTGAGTTTTTCGGCCAGCGACGACTTACCGCCGCCCACCGGGCCCAGCAGATAGAGGATCTGTTTCTTTTCCTCCAGGCCTTGGGCGGCGTGGCGGAAGTAGGACACGATCTGGTCGATGCACTCTTCCATGCCATGGAAGTCGGCAAAGGCCGGATAGCGGCGGATAACCTTGTTGGAGAAGATTCGCGACAGTCTGGAGTTGGTTGAGGTGTCGATCAGCTCCGGCTCACCGATGGCCAGCAACAGCCGTTCGGCCGCCGATGCGTAGGCACTGCGATCCTCTTTGCACAGCTCGAGGTACTCCTGCAGCGAGAGTTCTTCCTGGCGCGTAGACTCGAAACGTTGTTGGAAGTGGCTAAAAATACTCATGACGTCACCTCGCTCGATACGTGGAGACGACGCCGGATCAGTCAGCTGATGCTGGCATGCAACCGGGGTTGCCGATTGCTGTATACCCCCCAGAACACCCTGTAACGCTACCGATGACCCGCACGCCGGTGTACCGGCTCTCCCCTTTTTCTGGATGGCCTGCGCTTAAGAATAGTTGGTTATCCGCAAGGTCAAGGGCGAGGGGCGGAGAAGTTGCGAACGACCGTTCGTCAGATAAGCCGCAAGCCCGCATGGGGCGCGGGCTGCAGTAAAAATGAAAAAATTATTCGGCAGTGCCCTGGGCGGTTTCGGCCGGGTAGGTGGCGCGCCACAGCTCAAAGCCGCCGTCCACGCTGTATACGTCCGAGAAGCCCTGGTTCACCAGATAGGCCGCGGCGCTCTGGCTGGAGTTGCCGTGGTAGCACACCACCAGGGTTGGGGCATCGAGGTCGGCATTGCGGATGAACTCGGCGACCGAATGGTTATCCAGATGCTTGGCACCGGTGATGTGGCCGGCGGCAAAGGCCTGCGGGTCGCGAATGTCGACGACTACCGCACCTTGCGCGCGCAGGGCCAGGGCCTGTTCGGGAGGGATGCGCTTGAATTCGCTCATGGGTACGGCTTCCTTCAGGATTGATCGTTCAGTGTAGGCGTTTGGGTGGGGAGGCGTAAGTTGCCGTCGTCGCTGCAGTCACAACGGTGGTATTCGCCGCTGTCGACGTTGTACAGGGTCATGGCACCGCCCCACACGCAACCGGTGTCCAGGGCGATGATGCCGGGCTCGTCGACCTGCCCCTGCAAGGCGGCCCAGTGGCCGAAGATGATCTTCACGTGGCGTGAGCGGCGGCCTTTGTGTGCGTACCAGGGCTTGTAGCCCTTGGGGGCGGTGTCCAGGCCTTCCTTGCTCTTGAGGTCGAGCTTGCCCTCGGCGGTGCAGAAGCGCATGCGCGTGAGGCAGTTGGTGATGACCCGCAGGCGTTCGATGCCGCTGAGGTTCTTGCTCCACTTGTTCGGCTCGTTGCCGTACATGCCGTCCAGGTACAGTTTCAGGCGCTCGTCGTCGCGCAGCACTTCCTCGACCTCGGCGGCCAGCTCCAGGGCTTTGCCCAAGGTCCATTGCGGTGGAATGCCGGCGTGAACCAGGGCAATGCCACGGGGTTCGTCGTAATGCAGCAGCTTTTGCTGGCGCAGCCAGTCGAACAGCTGGTCGGCGTCCGGCGCTTCGATGATCTCGCGCAGGGTGTCGCTTTTCTTCAGGCGTTCGACGTTGTGCCAGGCGGCCAGCAGGTGCAGGTCATGGTTGCCCAGCACGCACACCAGCGACTGGCGGATCGAATAAAGGAAGCGCAGGGTTTCCAGTGACTCGGGGCCGCGGTTGACCAGGTCGCCGACCAGCCACAGGCGGTCGACGGCGGGGTTGAAGTTGACCCGTTCGAGCAGGCACTTGAGTGGCTGCAGGCAGCCCTGCAGGTCACCGACGGCGTAGGTAGCCATCAGTGCAGCGCCCCGGGCACCGCCAGGCGGAAGGGGGCGATCTCGGCATCGAAGCGTTTGCCGTCTTCGGCGAACATCTGGTAGCTGCCCTGCATGGTGCCCACGCGGGTGCTGATGACCGCGCCGCTGCTGTAGGTATGGCTCTGGCCCGGGTCGATATTGGGCTGCTGGCCGACCACGCCGGCGCCACGCACCTCCTCGACCTCGCCGTCACCGTTGGTGATCAGCCAGTGGCGCGACAGCAGCTTGGCCTTGAGCGAGCCATTGTTCTGCACGGTGATGGTGTAGGCGAAAGCGAAACGACTGTTTTCGGGGTCGGATTGTTCTTTGAGGTAGCGGGTCACGACGCTGACGTCGATCTGATAGCGGGGGTCGGACATGCAAGGGCCTTGGGCGAACTGACGCAATAATGCAGTCTAGGCCATTGGGAGGGGGGAGGGCCAGCGGTGAGGGGCTTGGGGATTGTGTTGTCTGTCCCGGCCCTTTCGCGGGTAAACCCGCTCCTACAAGGTACTGCGCAGATTTTGAGAGCTGTGCAGTACCTGTGGGAGCGGGTTTACCCGCGAAGAGGCCGGTACAGGAGATATCAGGCTTGTTGGTCAGCCAACTGGTCAGCCAGGCGCACGAAGGCGGCCAGGTCCAGCTGTTCAGGGCGCAGGCTGCCGTCCACGCCGGCAGCTTCGATGGCCGCGCTGTCGAGCAGGCCTTTCATGGTGTTGCGCAGGGTCTTGCGGCGCTGGTTGAAGGCATCGCGTACCACCTGCTCCAGCAGCTTTGCGTCCTTGGCCGGGTACGGCAGCACTTCGTGCGGCACCAGGCGGACGATGGCCGAGTCCACTTTCGGCGGCGGGTTGAAGGCGCCAGGGCCAACGTTGAACAGGTGCTCGACCCGGCAGTGGTACTGCACCATGATCGACAAGCGCCCCCAGTCACCACCGCCAGGGCCGGCGGCCATGCGCTCGACCACTTCCTTCTGCAGCATGAAGTGCATGTCGCGGATCAGCCCGGCATGGCTGAGCAGGTGGAAGATCAGTGGGGTGGAGATGTTGTAGGGCAGGTTGCCCACCACCTTGAGGCTGCGCGGTGGCACGCCCAGCTGGTTGAAGTCGAACTTCAGGGCGTCGCCCTGGTGCAGGCGGAAATTGCTGCGGCCGGCAAACTTGTGCTGCAGGATCGGCACCAGGTCCTTGTCCAGTTCCACCACGTCCAGCTGTGCCCCGCTGCCCAGCAGGCCTTCGGTCAGGGCGCCCTGGCCGGGGCCGATTTCCAGCAGATGTTCGCCGGCCTTGGCGTTGATGGCACGCAGGATGCGGTCGATGATGCCGGCGTCGTGCAGGAAGTTCTGGCCGAAGCGCTTGCGCGCCCGGTGTTGGTATTGCTCGTTCATGGTCGGTTCTCGGCCATCTGGTAGGCGGTTTCCAGCGCGACGCGCAGGCTGCCGGTGTCGACCTTGCCGGTGCCGGCCAGGTCCAGGGCGGTGCCGTGGTCGACCGACGTGCGGATGATCGGCAGGCCCAGGGTCACGTTGACTGCAGCGCCGAAGCCTTTGTACTTGAGTACAGGCAGGCCCTGGTCGTGGTACATCGCCAGCACCGCATCGCAGTGCTCCAGATATTTGGGGGTAAACAGGGTATCGGCCGGCAGCGGCCCGCGCAGGTCCATGCCTTCGGTGCGCAGGCGGGCCAGGGTCGGCTCGATGATGTCGATTTCCTCGCGGCCCAGGTGGCCGCCCTCGCCCGCGTGCGGGTTGAGGCCGCACACCAGGATGCGCGGGTTGGCAATGCCGAACTTGTCGCGCATGTCGGCATGCAGGATACGGGTTACACGCTCGACGCGCTCGGCAGTGATGGCGTCGGCAATGTCGCGCAGTGGCAGGTGTGTGGTCACCAGGGCCACGCGCAGGCCACGGGTGGCCAGCATCATCACCACTTGCGCGGTGTGGGTCAGCTCGGCAAGGAATTCGGTATGCCCGGAGAAGGCGATACCGCTTTCGTTGATCACGCCCTTGTGTACAGGGGCGGTGATCATCCCGGCGAAGTGCCCGTCCAGGCAGCCTTGCCCGGCACGGGTCAGGGTTTCCAGCACGAACGCGGCATTGGCCTTGTCGAGCTTGCCCGGCACTACCGGGGCCGCCAGGGGGGTATCCCAGACGTACAGGCTACCCGCTGGCGCCGGCTGCTCGGGCCATAGGCCCGGCGCTACCGGCAGCAGGTTGACGGCCAGCCCCAGCTGCGTGGCCCGCTCGGCGAGCAGGTCACGGCTGGTGATGGCGATCAGGGGGTGGGGCTGGGCGTCTGCGGCGAGCAGCAGGCACAGGTCGGGGCCTATGCCGGCCGGCTCGCCGGGGGTGACGGCGAAGCGCAGGGGCTTCACTGGGCGGCCTGGTCAGCGCCAGGCAGCTTGATTTCAACGTAGGCCTCGTCGCGGATCTGGCGCAGCCAGGTCTGCAGCTCTTCGTCGTACTTGCGGTTGCGCAGTACGTTCATGGCCTGTTGCTCACGAGCCTGCTCGGTGCTGTCGGTGGCGCGACGGCCCAGCACTTCCAGGACATGCCAGCCGTACTGGGTCTTGAACGGACGGGTGACTTCGCCTTGGGCGGCGTTGGCCATCTGCTCGCGGAACTCCGGTACCAGGCTGTTCGGGTCAACCCAGTTGAGGTCGCCGCCGTTGAGCGCCGAACCCGGGTCTTCCGAGAAGCTCTTGGCCAGCTCGCCGAAGTCTTCGCCGTTCTTGATGCGCTCGTACAGGCGCTCGGCCAGTTGCTCGGTGGCAGCCTCGCTGCGGATCTCGCTAGGCTTGATCAGGATGTGGCGAACGTGCACTTCGTCACGCAGCACGTTCTCGCTGCCGCCACGCTTCTCCTCGAGCTTGAGGATGATGAAGCCGTTGGGGATGCGGATAGGCTGGGTAATTTCGCCAACCGGCATGCTGCTGAGCATCTTGGCGAAGTCTGGCGGCAGCTGGCCGGCTTTACGCCAGCCCATCTCGCCGCCTTCCAGGGCGTTTTCGCTGGCGGAGCGGGCAATGGCCATCTGGCCGAAGTCCGCGCCCTGCTTGAGCTGCTGGTACACATCGCCAACCTGGCGCGCGGCGGCCTGGATGGCTTCCGAGTTGGCCGCTTCCGGGGTCGGGATCAGGATGTTGGCCAGGCGGTACTCTTCCGACATCTGCATCTTGCCAAGGTCGGAGTTGAGGAAGTTCTTCACTTCCTGCTCGGACACCTGGATACGCTCGGCCACGCGGCGCTGGCGCACGCGGCTGATGATCATCTCGCGCTTGACCTGCTCGCGGGCGTCGTCGAACGACATGCCGTCACGGGCCAGGGCGGCGCGGAACTGGTCCAGCGACATGCCGTTGCGCTGGGCAATGGTGCCCATGGCCTGGTTCAGTTCTTCGTCGGTGATGCGGATGCCGGAGCGCTCGCCGATCTGCAGCTGCAGGTTTTCGACGATCAGACGCTCCAGTACCTGCTGGTCCAGCGCGCCGGCAGGCGGCATGCCGCCGCCGCGCTTGGCGATGGTTTGCTGGACCTCGCGGACACGCTGCTCCAGCTGGCTTTGCATGACCACGTCGTTGTCGACGATGGCCACCACGCGATCAAGAGGTTGCACCGCGGCATGCACCGCGCCACTCAGCAATGCAACGCCCAGCAACGCCGGGCGCAGTCGATCAATAAGCTTGGTCTTCACGTTCACGATAACCTTGAATGCCTTGGTCGAGGAAAGATTCGACCTTGTTGCCGACTACACCACCGAGGCCTTTCAGGACGATCTGAAGGAAGATGCCGTGGTCGCCTTTTTCGTTCGTCGGAAGTGCTTGGCTGAAGTCGTCGTAATCGATCCAGTAACGGTTGATCAGACGCAGCTTCCAGCAGCAGTTGTCGTACTCGAAGCCGCCCATGGCTTCCAGGGTGCGGTTGCGGTTGTAGTCATGCTGCCAGCGAGCGATGACGCTCCACTGCGGAACGATCGGCCAGATGACCGAGAAGTCATGCTGCTGGATCTTGTAGTAATCCTTGATGTAGTTCTCGCTGCCTGGGACGCCGTAGTCGCCACCGCCCACTTTCCAGGTACCGGTCGTGGAGTCGTAGGAGATGGTGTCGTTACGGTAGCGATAACCGAGGTTGACCACTTTGTTCGGGTTGTCTTCAGGCTGGTAGTGGAACATCGCGCTGCCCGAGCGGGTGCTGCGGCTGTCCGGGTCCCAGTTGAAGTCCGAATTGAAGCGCCAGTCGCGGTTGAAGTAGTAGTTGTACACCAACGCGTACGGCGACACATCGGACTGCGAGTCTTTGCGGTTCTGGTAGTTGATACCCGGCAGCTGGACTTTGCGGTCCTTGAAGTAGTACGCCTGACCGATACTGAAGTTTTGGCGCTCGAATCCGTTTTCTTCGATCCAGCGGGTAGTCACGCCCAGTGACAGCTTGTTCTCGTCGCCGATACGGTCGGTGCCGCTGAAGCGGTTGTCACGGAACAGCGAGTCGTAGCTGAACAGGGTTTCGCCGGAGTCGAACAGTGGTATATCCCTCTGGTCCTTGTAGGGGACGTAGAGATAGAACATGCGCGGTTCGAGGGTCTGCTTATAGTTGGTGCCGAACAACGACGTATTACGGTCGAAGTAAAGTCCGCTGTCCACGCTGAAAATCGGTACATCACGGTTCACCGTACCGCTGTAGCTACCGTATGCCACCGGGTCTTGGTTCTTAAGACGGATGGCATCGGCTTTGCCCTTGCTATCCAAATCAAGATCGTAGTGGGTGTAGGCGTACTTAAGCTTCGGTGTCAGGTAGCCATAACTGGCTTCCATAGGCAGGCTGATAGAAGGAGCGAAATTCAGGCGTGTACCGTTAGCGCGGGCAATGCCTGCAATATTTTCATCAAGACGCTGGCCGTCTGGGCCAGCTGTAGTGTCCAATATTCCATCTTCGTTATAGACCGGACCTGTCTTCAAGTCGCGATCGAAGCGAACTGCCTCAGTCTCATACGCAAGGTTCAACCCACCTGGCTCGTACGGCAGCTTACCGTTGAAGGTAATCTGCGGCAGGCGATCATACGGGGTGATCTTCGAGATGGTCGCCATCTCGTAGGCATGCACATTCAACCGCGCGGTGTAGTTGTCACCACGGTAGGTCAATGCACCCTGCTGGTTCAGCAGGTCCTGGGTTTCAATACCGATCTGGTCGGATTCCAGGTCCTGGAAGTAGAACGGATCGCTGATGTCGGTGTAGTCCACCTCGGTCATCAGGCGCTCGTCCAGCCCGCCCTTGTGCTGCCAGTTGACCATCCAGCGCTGCTCTTTGTAGTCAGTCTGGTCTTTGCGGTCGTCGTTCTTGTCGTTGAGGTACGCGCCACCGAACTGGCCTTCGCTGGAAGGCGTCAGGTAGCGGAACTCGCCTTCCATCAGCAGGCCGCGCTTGGTCATGTAGCGCGGGTACAACGTGGCGTCATAGTTCGGCGCCAGGTTGAAGTAGTACGGCGTGACCAGCATGAAGCCGGTGTCGCTGGTGCTGCTGAACGATGGCGGCAGGAAGCCGGACTGGCGACGGTCGTCGATCGGGAAGTAGATGTACGGTGTGTAGAACACCGGGAAATCCTTGACCCGCAGCGTAACGTTGGTCGCGGTACCGAAACCGGTGGCCGGGTTCAGGGTGATGTTGTTGCCCTTCAGCTGCCAGGCGTTGCTGCCCGGTTCGCAGGTGGTGTACGTACCGTCCTTGAGGCGGATGATGGCGTTCTCGCCACGCTTGGCGTACAGGGCACTGCCGCGGATGTGCGACTTGTGCATCACGTATTCGGCGTTGTCGACCTGGGCCTCGCCCGTGTCGAGCTGGATCTGTGCCTCGTCACCGACCACCAGCGAACCGTTGTCACGGATCTTGACGTTGCCCTTGAGCTCGCCACGGTTTTCGGTCTGGTAGAGGTTGGCCTCGTCGGCCTCGGCCTGCATGCTGCCCTGGCGCATCACCACGTCACCGGCGAGGGTAGCGATCTGCTGCTCTTGCTGGTACTTGGATACCTTGGCGTTGATGTAGGTCGGCGACTCGTCCTTCGGCGTGGTGTCGGCCATGCCAGGGCGGGTTGGCTCGATGTAGGCGCCACCGCAGTACGGGCCGGTTTCGGCCAGCTGTGCGGCAGTGAGCTTTTCACGCGGAACCCAGTCCAGGTGGCTGTAGTCTTCGCTACGCGACTTCAGGCCACGGCCCTTGGCCTCGGTGACCAGCATCGGCCGGTCCGCGGTTTCGCCTTCGCTCGCGGCTTCGGTGCCGGTGCTGACTGCAGCACCCTCGTGCACCGGGCGCGGCGGCAGGTTGTTGGTTGGGGTCTTGGGCTTGCAGTCCCAACCACCGGAGGCGGACACTTGGCAGTCGAACTGTTCGGCTGCCACCACGTAAGACGTGGCCAGAGGTTGCAGGGCCAGCAGACCGCCGGTTACCAGCAACGGAAACTTTCTACGAAACGCGGGGGATTTCAATGCCATCTTATTAGTCCGGGCTTCCTGCGTGCCATCTGCCCGCGTGTGGGGCCGCACGCCTCTCGATGGTCTGAAAAAGATGCTGGATAATAAAGCATGACCCGCTTGACGGCTAGGGCCGTCGGAGACCCTTGTAATGCCTGAACACGATGTACGCCTGCAACAACTGACGGTCTGGCTCGATGAGCAGCTCAATGATCTTTTCCGGAAAAACGCCTGGGGCGACGTGCCTGCAGGCAGCTTGACCGCGGCCAGCAGCGACGCCAGCTTCCGCCGTTATTTCCGCTGGCAGGGTGCCGGCCACAGCTTCGTGATCATGGATGCACCACCTCCACAGGAAAACTGCCGACCGTTCGTCGCCATCGACCACCTGCTGGCCAGCGCCGACGTGCACGTGCCGCTGATCCATGCCCAGGACCTGGAACGTGGTTTCCTGCTGCTGGGTGACCTGGGCCACCAGACATACCTTGATATCATTGATGCGGACAACGCCGACGGCCTGTTCGCCGATGCCATCGACGCGCTGCTGGCGTTCCAGCGCCTGCCGATGGACGCGCCGTTGCCCAGCTACGACGATGCGCTGTTGCGCCGTGAAGTCGAGTTGTTCCCGGAGTGGTACGTGGGTCGTGAGCTTGGCCTGGCCTTCAGCGATGCCCAGAAAGCCACCTGGCAACGAATCAGCCAGCTGCTGATCGACAGCGCACTGGCCCAGCCCAAGGTGCTGGTGCACCGCGACTACATGCCGCGCAACCTCATGCAGAGCACGCCCAACCCCGGCGTGCTGGACTTCCAGGATGCCGTGTATGGCCCGGTCACCTACGACATCACCTGCCTGTTCAAGGACGCGTTCCTCAGCTGGCCGCAGGCGCGGGTCGAAGGCTGGCTGCGCGACTACTGGCAGAAGGCGCAGGCTGCCGGCATCCCGGTGCAGGCCGATTTCGAGGCGTTCCAGCGTGCCAGCGACCTGATGGGTGTACAGCGCCACCTGAAGGTGATCGGTATTTTCGCCCGTATCTGCCACCGTGACGGCAAACCCCGTTACCTGGGCGACGTACCGCGCTTCTTCGCCTATATAGAAGAAGTGATCAGCCGCCGGCCCGAATTGGCGGAGCTGGGTGAGCTGATTGCCGAGTTGCAGGCCGGAGCGCGTGCATGAAGGCAATGATCCTGGCAGCGGGCAAAGGCGAGCGCATGCGCCCGCTTACCCTGCACACCCCCAAACCGCTGGTCCCGGTCGCCGGCCAGCCATTGATCGAGTACCACCTGCGGGCCCTGGCTGCGGCGGGCGTCACCGAGGTGGTGATCAACCATGCCTGGCTCGGCCAGCAGATCGAGGACCACCTGGGTGACGGCAGCCGTTTCGGCCTGAGCATCCGCTATTCGCCCGAAGGCGAGCCGCTGGAAACCGGCGGTGGCATCTTCAAGGCCCTGCCATTGCTGGGTGACGCGCCGTTCCTGCTGGTGAACGGCGATGTCTGGACCGACTATGACTTCGCGCGCCTGCTGGCTCCCCTGCAAGGCCTGGCCCATTTGGTGCTGGTCGATAACCCAGGCCATCACGGCCGCGGCGACTTCCGCCTGGTGGGCGAGCGGGTGGTCGATGGTGATGATGCCCCTGGCACGCTGACCTTCAGCGGCCTTTCGGTGCTGCACCCGGCGCTGTTCGAAGGCTGCCAGCCTGGCGCCTTCAAGCTGGCGCCGTTGCTGCGCAAGGCCATGGCTGCGGGCCAGGTCAGTGGCGAGCACTACCGTGGGCACTGGGTTGATGTCGGTACTATCGAGCGCCTGGCCGAGGCCGAGCGCCTGATCGGCGAGCGCGCCTGACATGTGGTGGCCAAGCACGGTGATTGGTGCCGGTGCCGGCTTTGCCGTTGCCAGCATCCCCGGGGCCTTGCTCGGCGCGTTGCTCGGCCAGGCCATGGACCGCCGCCTGCGTTTGCAAGGCTGGGAGGACATGCGTGAACGCCTGGGCGGGCGTCCGGCCTTGCAGGACGATGAGTTGCTGTTCGTGATGCTCGGGCGCCTGGCCAAGTGCGATGGCCGGGTGGGCGAGCAGCATATCCAGCAGGCGCGCCAGGAGATGGTGCGCCTGGACCTGGCCGAAGCGGCCCGGCTGCGTGCGATTGCCGCGTTCAACCGTGGCAAGGCGGGCAAGGACCGGCTGAGTGGGCACCTGCGGCGCATTCGCCAGCAGCCGCATGCGGCCGAAGGCACCCTGCGTGCCTGTTGGCGCATGGTCTGGGCCGACGGCAAGATGGGCAACAAGGAGCGTGAACTGCTGTTGGACTGGGGTCAGAAACTGGGCCTGAGCCGGCGGCAGGTGCAAGCCATGTCGCTGGAGTACGAACCACGCAAGGCGGCGGGGCCGGAAGGGGTCGCCATGACCTATGCGGCGGCGTTGCGCTTGCTGGCGGTCGAGGCGGATACCGATGCCGACAAGGTCAAGCAGGCGTATCGTCGGCTGGTCAGCCGGCACCACCCGGACAAGCTGGCGGGCACTGGTGCCAGTGAGGCGCAGGTGCGTGAAGCGACCGAGCGGACCCGGGAGTTGCATCAGGCCTATGCAATGATCCGTAAGCGGCGCGGCCTGTAGGAGCGGCCTTGTGTCGCGATGGGGCGCGCAGCGGCCCCTAGTAGTCAGCTTCGCAACAGATATCGCTGGGGCCGCTTTGCGGCCCTTTCGCGACGCAATGCCGCTCCTACAGGCTCATCCACCCCCGCACCCGGCGGAACAGTTGCTCCTGCTCGGCCACCTTGTTCCCCGGCATGGCAATCAGCGACAACTGCCGGTACTGGCTGTCCTTCTGCCGCTTGCTGGCCTGCAGGCGCTGCGCGGCAGCATTGCGGTCAGCGCTGCGGGTGGCGTAGTAGATGTCGGCAGTCGGCACTTTCAAGGTCGGCGCCAGGCTTTCCAGGTCATGCTCCACCCGCGCCGGTGTCTGCGCGGCAACCATCACCAGTTTCTGCACCTGCGGTGGCTGTTTCTCGCTCAGGTAGCGGGCCGCCCAATACGCGCCGCTGCCATGGCCGATCAGCACGATGCTGCGGGCGTTGTGCTGCTGGGCAAAGGCCACCGCAGCATCCAGGCGGGCGAAAATGCGCTCGGCATCGGCCGGGTCGGTTTGCTCGCTGGCCTGTTTGGCGTCAGTGCTTTCCGCGGTGTCGGCATCGGCTGCGGTGGCCTGGGCGACGTTGGCATTGGCATCGGCCGGCACGTCCTTGGCCGGGGCGCTTTCGCCGTTGTCTGGCTGCGGCTCGGCAGCCGGCTTGGCCTCGATCCGCGCCTGCGGGCTGTCGGCAAGCAGGTCGGGCAGGCTGATGCTCAGGCTGTGCCAGCCGATATCGGGGAACTTCTGCCGCAGCGGGCCGACCGCATTTGGCCAGTCAGCCGTTTCGCCAGCCCCCGGGACGATGATGACCGCCCCCTGCGGGTCGCTGTCGTTGGCCGGTTTCCACAGGGCCAGGAAACTGTCGGCACCGGCCTGCAGGGTCTGCTGTTCGGCCTTGGGCACCAGCCGCTCCAGCGCCTGGGCGTCCTCCTGGCTGCGCTCCAGCAGCGGCGGGCGAGGGGCTTGGGCAGCGGGTGCCTCGGTGGTGGTGGATGGTTTTTCGGCATCGGCGGCCAGGGCGCCGAGTGGAAGGATCGAGGCCAGGCAGCACATTGCCAGCGTCGTGCGATAAAGTGTGGACATGAGTCAACCCAGGGCCAGAATGATACCGGCAGCCTAATAGTATTTGCCCGTGACGGCCATGCTGCATGGCCGCCTTGCCAAGACGAGCGTGTAGATGAAGCGAGTGCGTCGCCTGTTGGTTATCGGCTGCTTTTGGCTGCCCTTGATTGCATTGGCCAGTCCCGAAGCGGTGCCCACGGTTGCCCTGGAACCGGCCCAGCAGGAATGGCTGGATACACACCGCAGTCTGCGTGTCGGCCTGGTGTTGCAGGCGCCCTACGCTCAGTTCGACCGGCGCCTGCAGCAGCTGTACGGGGCCAACGTGGAATTGGTGAGCAGCCTGGCGCAGGCGCTGCGGCTGGACCTTACCTGGCGCAACTTCGCCGACCAGGCCAGCCTCGAGCATGCCCTGCAGGCCGGCGAAATCGACTTTGCCCCGGGGCTTACCCAGACCCCTGCCAGCCTGCGTCTGTGGCTGTTCAGCGACCCGTACATGCGCGTGCCGCAACTGGTGGTTGGGCCGCGCACCGGGACCATGGCCGTGGAACTGGAAACGCTCGAGGCCGAGCAGCGGGTGGCGGTGCGCATGCCCAGCCAGCTGGCGGACTACCTGCGTGGCAACTACAGCAACCTCAACCTGCAAGGGGTGCCCAACGAGCGCGAGGCCCTGCAACTGGTGGTGGGCGGCCAGGCCAGTTTCGCAGTGCTGGACGAAGCCCAGCTCAGCCGCCTGTCGCGCGAAAGCGAGTTCGGCGAGCTGGCGGTGGTCGGCGATATCGGCCTGCCGCAACTGTTGCGCATCGGTTCGCGGCGCGACTGGCCACTGCTGGCCGATGTGCTCGAGCGTGGCCTGCAGACGCTGCCGGCCAAGGAACTGGAGCAACTGCACCAGCGTTGGCTGCAGCCAAAGTACCCACGCCTGAGCGAGTCGACGGGGTTCTGGCAGAACCTGGCCCTGCTGTTCGGCATGCTGCTGTTGTGCGTGCTGGCCACCCTGGTGTGGCAGCGTCGGCAGCAGCGCCAGCTGGAGCGCAGCCTGCTGGCCACGCGCGAAAGCCTGGTGGAGCGGCAGGTGCGCGAAGAAGCGTTGCGCCTGAGCCAGTTCGCCATCGACCAGAGCACGGTGGGCATCCTCTGGGTCAACTGGGACAGCCACGTACGCTACGCCAACCATGCCGCCGAGCGCATGCTGGGCTACGGCGAAGGCGCGCTGCTGGAGCGGCCGCTGAGCGACTTTGAACCCAGCCTGACCATGGACCGCTGGCTGGAGCTGTGGAAGGGCGCGCGCACCGGGGCGGGCGGTGTCGGCCAGTTCGAGACGCAGTGCCGCCGGGCTGACCAGAGCCTGCTGCCGGTCGAGCTGTCGCTGAGTTTTCTGCGCTTTCGTGATTCCGAGTACCTTGTGGTTTACCTCGCCGATGTTACCGAGCGCCACCGCGCCCTGGCGGCCCTGCGCGAAAGCGAGGCGCGGCTCAAGGGCATTGCCGGCAACGTGCCGGGGTTGGTGTTCCGCCTGGAGCGCGACCCGGCCGAGGGCGACCTGGAATTCCCCTACATCAGCGAGGGCAGCGAGGCCTTGGTGGGCTATTCGCCCAGCGAGATCCAGCACCCGCAGATGGGCCTGCGCAACCTGGTACATCCCGAGGACCGCGCCGATTACCACCGAGTGCAGGACCTGGCCCTGGCCAGTGACCAGGACTGGTCCTGGCAGGGGCGCATCCTCACCCGCCAGGGTGAACAGCGCTGGGCCGACATCAAGGCCAGCACCCGGCGCCTGGGCAACGGCCAGGTGGTGTGGGACGGCGTGGTGTGGGACATCACCCAGGGCAAGCGGGCCGAGTTGGCGCTGGCCAGGTCCCAGGAGCAGCTGCGCGAACTGTCGGCCCACCTGGAGAGCGTGCGTGAGGAAGAAAAGGCCCGCATTGCCCGGGAAGTGCACGATGAACTGGGGCAGATGCTGACCGTGCTCAAGCTGGAGGTGTCGATGTGCGAGCTGGCCTTCGCCGAGCTGGACCCGGGCCTGAACGAGCGCCTGACCAGCATGAAGCGCCTGATCGCCCAACTGTTCCAGCTGGTGCGCGACGTGGCCACCGCCTTGCGCCCGCCGATTCTCGATGCCGGCATCGCCTCGGCCATCGAATGGCAGGCGCGGCGCTTTGAAGCACGCACGCAGATCCCCTGCCTGGTGCAAGTACCGGATAATCTGCCAGCATTGAGCGATGCCAAGGCCACCGGGCTGTTCCGTATCCTCCAGGAGGCGCTGACCAACGTGATGCGCCATGCCCAGGCGCACAGCGTGGAGATCGAACTGGTGCGTGAGCACGGGCAATTGCGCATGACTGTCAGCGATGACGGCCAGGGCTTTTGCCGCGACCAGCCACGGCCCACCTCGTTCGGCCTGGTAGGGGTGCGTGAGCGGGTGCTGATGTTGGGCGGCAGCATGGCGCTGGACAGTGAACCGGGCGAAGGCACCAGCCTGAGCGTGGCCATACCGTTGGAGTAGGAGAGCGATCGTGATTCGAGTGCTGGTGGCCGAAGACCACACCATTGTCCGTGAGGGCATCAAGCAGTTGATTGGCCTGGCCAAGGACATGCAGGTGGCGGGGGAGGCCGGTAACGGTGAGCAGTTGCTGGAAACCCTGCGGCACACGCCGTGCGAGGTGGTACTGCTGGATATCTCGATGCCGGGTGTGAATGGCCTGGAGGCGATCCCGCGGATCCGAGCGTTGCACGACGCCCCGGCGATCCTGATGCTGTCGATGCACGATGAAGCGCAGATGGCGGCGCGGGCGCTGAAGGCCGGGGCGGCGGGCTATGCCACCAAGGACAGCGACCCGGCGCTGTTGCTGACCGCAATTCGCCGGGTTGCCGCTGGCGGGCGTTATATCGACCCGGCGCTGGCCGACCGCATGGTCTTCGAAGTGGGCCTGACCGAGTCGCGGCCGTTGCACACGCTGCTGTCGGAGCGGGAGTTTTCGGTGTTCGAACGCCTGGCCCAGGGCGCCAACGTCAACGACATCGCCCAGCAGCTGGCGCTGTCGAGCAAGACCATCAGCACCCACAAGGCGCGCCTGATGCAAAAGCTGAAAGTGAACTCGCTGGCTGAGCTGGTGAAGTACGCGATGGAGCACAAGCTGGTCTGAATGCGACATGCGCTTCCTGCGTCCTGTAGCGAATCCCTGTGGGAGCGGGTTTACCCGCGAAAGGGCCTGACCTGCCATCTGCGGTGCCTGGGCTGGCCTCTTCGCGGGTGAACCCGCTCCCACAGGGGCGCGCCGGAGGGCTGAGAGAAGTATTCCAAACCCGCCATCTTTGTAGGGGAATCCCTACAACAAATCTTCCATCCGGATGATGGCATTCTCTCAGCACCCCCGATTTTCCGGCGCTTGCCGCTTGTCTAGTCTTTGCCTACGCAGTCATCCAACAAGAAGGTGCAGGCATGAGCGAGGCGAAGTCGAACGCTGCAACCAGCGAAACGCTGGTCAGCTTCCGTGGTGTGCAGAAGAGCTACGACGGCGAGTCGCTGATCGTCAAAGACCTCAACCTGGATATTCGCAAGGGCGAGTTCCTCACCCTGCTTGGCCCGTCCGGCTCGGGCAAGACCACCAGCCTGATGATGCTGGCCGGCTTCGAAACCCCCACCGCCGGTGAAATCCAGCTGGCCGGGCGCTCGATCAACAACGTGCCGCCGCACAAGCGCGACATCGGCATGGTGTTCCAGAACTACGCGCTGTTCCCGCACATGACCGTGGCCGAGAACCTGGCCTTCCCGCTGACCGTGCGCAACCTGAGCAAGACCGACATCAGCGAGCGGGTCAAGCGGGTGCTGAACATGGTCCAGCTCGATGCCTTCGCCAAGCGTTACCCCGGCCAGCTGTCCGGCGGCCAGCAGCAGCGTGTGGCCCTGGCCCGGGCACTGGTGTTCGAGCCGCAGCTGGTGCTGATGGACGAACCGCTGGGCGCGCTGGACAAGCAGCTGCGCGAGCACATGCAGATGGAGATCAAGCACATCCACCAGCGCCTGGGCGTGACCGTGGTGTACGTGACCCACGACCAGGGCGAAGCGCTGACCATGTCCGACCGGGTGGCCGTGTTCCACCAGGGTGAAATCCAGCAGATCGCTGACCCGCGCACGCTGTACGAAGAACCCTGCAACACCTTCGTCGCCAACTTCATCGGCGAGAACAACCGCATCAACGGCACCTTGCTGGCCAGTGATGGCAAGCGCTGCCAGGTGCAGTTGCCGCGCGGCGAGCGGGTCGAGGCGCTGGCGGTGAATGTCGGCCAGGCCGGCGAGCCGGTGACCCTGTCGATCCGCCCGGAGCGCGTGCGCCTGAACGGCCACAGCGAGAGCTGCGTGAACCGCTTCTCGGGCCGGGTGGCCGAATTCATTTACCTGGGCGACCACGTGCGGGTGCGCCTGGAGGTTTGCGGCAAGGGCGACTTCTTCGTGAAACAGCCGATTGCCGAGCTCGACCCGGCCTTGGCCGTGGGCGATGTGGTACCGCTGGGCTGGGAGGTGGAGCACGCCCGCGCGCTCGATCCGATTGCCGAAGCCCATTGATCGATTGCTTCACCAACCCTGTACTGTGGAGAGAATAATAATGCGCAAGCAGTTGAAACTGACCGCCCTGGCCCTGGGGCTGTTCGCCGCTGGCCAGGCCATGGCCGCAGACCTCACCGTGGTCTCGTTCGGCGGTGCCAACAAGGCGGCCCAGGTCAAGGCGTTCTACGAACCGTGGGAGAAGGCCGGCAAGGGCAAGATCGTCGCAGGCGAGTACAACGGCGAGATGGCCAAGGTCAAAGCCATGGTCGACACCAAGAGCGTGTCCTGGAACCTGGTGGAAGTCGAGTCGCCAGAACTGGCCCGCGGCTGTGACGAGGGCATGTTCGAAGAACTCGACCCGGCCCTGTTCGGTAATGAGGCCGACTACGTGCCGGGTGCCATCCAGCCATGCGGCGTGGGCTTCTTCGTATGGTCCACGGTGCTGGCCTACAACGCCGACAAGCTGAAGACCGCACCGACCAGCTGGGCCGATTTCTGGGATACCAAGAAATTCCCGGGCAAGCGCGGCCTGCGCAAGGGCGCCAAGTACACCCTGGAATTCGCCCTGATGGCCGACGGCGTGGCGCCGAAGGACGTGTACCAGGTGCTGGGCACCAAAGAGGGCGTGGACCGTGCCTTCAAGAAACTCGACGAACTCAAGCCAAGCATCCAGTGGTGGGAAGCCGGCGCCCAGCCGCCGCAGTACCTGGCCTCGGGTGACGTGGTCATGAGCTCTGCCTACAACGGCCGCATCGCTGCGGTGCAGAAAGAGAGCAACCTGAAGGTGGTATGGAACGGCGGCATCTACGACTTCGACGCCTGGGCCATCCCGAAAGGCGCCAAGGATGCCGAGGAAGCGAAGAAATTCATCGCCTTCAGCGTGCAGCCCGAGCAGCAGAAGACCTACTCCGAGAACATCGCCTACGGCCCGGCCAATTCCAAGGCCGTGAGCCTGCTGTCGGACGCGGTTAAGAAGGACATGCCGACCACGCCTGAAAACATCGCCAACCAGGTGCAGATCGACGTGGCCTTCTGGGCTGACAACAGCGAGCAGCTGGAGCAACGCTTCAACGCCTGGGCGGCGAAGAAGTAAACGACCAGCGTAGGGGGCCGCTTTGCGGCCCATCGCCGGCAAGCCAGCTCCCACAGGGGGCCGCTGCCCTGGAGCCAGCGGAGTATCTGTAGGAGCTGGCTTGCCGGCGATGGGCTGCGCAGCAGCCCCATTTTCAGTTCGTATCGCGGAGTTCGCCATGGCCATTGCAGTGCCCCTCAAAGAAGGCGCAGGTCCAAGTCTCAAGCAGCGCCTCAAGCACGCCGAGCGGGTCAACCGCTGGAAGGCGCAGGCGTTGATCGCGCCGCTGGCGCTGTTTCTCCTGCTGGTGTTCCTGGTGCCGATCGCGGCGCTGCTGTACAAGAGTGTCGGCAACCCGGAAGTGGTTGGCGGCCTGCCGCGCACCGTGGGCGTCATCACCCAGTGGGATGGCAAGAGCCTGCCGGGCGAGGACGTGTACAAGGCGTTGAGCCAGGACCTGGCCGAGTCGCGCAAGAACCAGACCCTGGGCGACCTTTCCAAGCGCCTGAACATGGAGCTGGCCGGTTACCGCAGCCTGTTGGCCAAGACCGCGCGGGCGCTGCCGTTCAAGAGCGAACCCGCTTCCTATAAAGATGCCTTGCAGGCCCTCGACGAGCGTTGGGGCGACCCGGCCTACTGGCAGGCGATCCGTCGCAACACCAGTACGGTCACCTCGTTCTACCTGCTGGCTTCGCTCGACCACCGTATCGATGACCTTGGCGAACTGGCCAAGGCCACCCCGGACCAGGCCATCTACCTGGATATCTTCGCCCGCACCCTGTGGATGGGTGTGGTGATTACTGCCATCTGTCTGGTGCTGGCCTACCCGCTGGCCTACCTGCTGGCCAACCTGCCGACCCGGCAGAGCAACCTGCTGATGATCCTGGTGCTGCTGCCGTTCTGGACCTCGATCCTGGTGCGGGTGGCGGCGTGGATCGTGCTGTTGCAGTCGGGTGGCCTGATCAACAGCGCGCTGATGGCAATGGGCATCATCGACCAGCCGCTGGAGCTGGTGTTCAACCGCACCGGCGTGTACATCTCGATGGTGCACATCCTGTTGCCGTTCATGATCCTGCCGCTGTACAGCGTGATGAAGGGCATTTCGCCAAGTTACATGCGTGCGGCGATCTCGCTGGGCTGCCACCCGTTCGCCAGTTTCTGGCGGGTCTACTTCCCGCAGACCTACGCCGGGGTTGGCGCTGGTTGCCTGCTGGTGTTCATCCTGGCCATCGGCTACTACATCACCCCGGCACTGCTGGGCAGCCCGAATGACCAGATGGTCAGCTACTTCGTGGCCTTCTACACCAACACCAGCATCAACTGGGGCATGGCCACCGCGCTGGGCGGGCTGTTGCTGCTGGCGACCGTGCTGTTGTACCTGATCTATAGCTGGCTGGTCGGCGCCAGCCGCCTGCGCCTGAGCTGAGGAGCCTTGTCATGCTGAGCCCTTACATGTCGCCCGTGGAGCGGGTGTGGTTCTACAGCCTGCGCATTCTTTGCGGCTTGATCCTGCTGTTCCTCATATTGCCGGTGCTGGTGATCGTGCCGCTGTCGTTCAACAGTGGCAGTTTCCTGGTGTACCCGCTGCAGGGCTTCTCGCTGCAGTGGTACCAGGACTTCTTCGGCTCGGCCGAGTGGATGCGGGCCTTGAAGAACAGCATCATCGTCGCCCCGGCAGCCACGGTGCTGGCCATGGTGTTCGGCACCCTGGCGGCCATCGGCCTGACCCGTGGCGACTTCCCGGGCAAGTCGCTGGTGATGGCGCTGGTGATTTCGCCGATGGTGGTGCCGGTGGTGATCATCGGTGTGGCCAGCTACCTGTTCTTTGCCCCGCTGGGCATGGGCAACAGCTTCACCTCGCTGATTCTGGTGCATGCGGTACTGGGCGTGCCGTTCGTCATCATTACTGTGTCGGCGACCTTGCAGGGCTTCAACTACAACCTGGTGCGCGCGGCAGCCAGCCTGGGCGCCTCGCCGCTGCTGACTTTCCGCCGGGTGACCCTGCCGCTGATCGCGCCCGGGGTGATTTCGGGGGCATTGTTCGCCTTTGCCACGTCGTTTGACGAAGTAGTGGTGACCCTGTTCCTGGCCGGGCCGGAGCAGGCGACCCTGCCGCGGCAGATGTTCAGTGGTATTCGCGAGAACCTGAGCCCGACCATTGCTGCGGCGGCGACCTTGCTGATTGCCTTCTCGGTGGTATTGCTGCTGACCCTGGAGTGGTTGCGTGGGCGTAGCGAGAAGCTGAGGACCCAGCAGCCTGGTTGAAGGTAAGTTGCCTGTGCGGGCCTCTTCGCGGCTAAAGCCGCTCCCACAGGATTTGTGCAGCTTTCGATGTCTGCGCGGTCCCTGTAGGAGCGGCTTTAGCCGCGAAGAGGCCGGTCCAGGTTGATGCTAATCAGCCTTCATCCGCTTCCCTGGGTTACAATGCGCGCCACCGTGATTCTGCCAACAGGTGCGCCATGCAGCCCTACGCTATTGCCCCCTCCATTCTCTCCGCCGATTTCGCCCGACTGGGCGAGGACGTCGACAAGGTATTGGCCGCGGGTGCCGACATCGTCCACTTCGATGTCATGGACAACCACTACGTCCCCAACCTGACCATCGGCCCGATGGTCTGCACCGCCCTGCGCAAGTACGGCGTCACCGCCCCGATCGACGTGCACCTGATGGTCAGCCCGGTCGACCGCATCATCGGCGACTTCATCGAGGCTGGTGCCACCTACATCACCTTCCACCCGGAAGCCTCGCAGCACATCGACCGTTCGCTGCAGCTGATCAAGGACGGTGGCTGCAAGGCCGGCCTGGTGTTCAACCCGGCCACCAGCCTGGACGCGCTGAAGTACGTGATGGACAAGGTCGACATGGTGCTGCTGATGAGCGTCAACCCGGGCTTCGGCGGGCAGAAGTTCATCCCTGGCACCCTCGACAAGCTGCGCGAGGCGCGTGCGCTGATCGACGCCAGCGGTCGTGATATCCGCCTGGAAATCGACGGTGGCGTCAACGTCAACAACATCCGCGAGATCGCTGCCGCTGGCGCCGACACCTTCGTGGCCGGCTCGGCAATCTTCAACGCCCCGGACTACCAGGAAGTCATCGCCAGGATGCGTTCCGAACTGGCTCAGGCCCGCCCATGAGCGGCTTCGAGCAGCTGTTCCCGGGGACGCTGCCCAGGCTGGTGATGTTCGATCTGGACGGTACCCTGATCGATTCCGTGCCAGACCTGGCCGCCGCCGTGGACCGCATGCTGCTCGAACTGGGGCGCCCGCCTGCCGGCCTGGAGGCGGTGCGCCACTGGGTGGGCAACGGTGCCCAGGTGCTGGTGCGCCGGGCGCTGGCCGGTGGCATCGACCACGCTGCCGTGGACGATGCGCTGGCCGACCAGGCGTTGGCGTTGTTCATGGACGCCTATGCCGAAAGCCACGAACTGACCGTGGTCTACCCCGGTGTGCAGGACACCCTGCGCTGGCTGCGCAAACAGGGCGTGGAAATGGCGCTGATCACCAACAAGCCCGAGCGCTTCGTTGGCCCGCTGCTGGACCAGATGAAGATCGGCAACTACTTCCGCTGGATCATCGGCGGCGACACCCTGCCGCAGAAAAAGCCCGACCCTGCGGCGCTGCTGTTCGTCATGCAGATGGCCGGTGTCACCCCGCAGCAGTCGCTGTTTGTCGGCGATTCACGCAGTGACGTGCTGGCGGCCAAGGCGGCTGGCGTGCAGTGCGTGGGCCTGACCTACGGCTACAACCACGGCCGACCGATCCACGACGAAGCCCCCAGCCTGGTGATCGACGACCTGCGCGCATTGCTGCCCGGTTGCGCAGACCCGGCCACTGGGATAACGTTGGCGGACCTTCAAGCCTCACAAGACAGAGAGTCCACCGTGGCGGTTACCGGCAAATTCTGGATGAAAGTCATCAAGGCCCTGGCCCGTTGGCGTTGGCGCGCCTGACTTCAGCCTGCCGGCGCGTGCCGGCCCGTCCGTTTGCCTGACCTATTGCTGCTTGCCACGAGGCTACCCATGACCCGCGAAGAATTCCTGCGCCTAGCCGCTGCCGGCTACAACCGCATTCCCCTGGCCTGCGAAACCCTGGCCGACTTCGACACGCCGCTGTCGATCTACCTGAAACTGGCCGACCAGCCCAACTCGTACCTGCTCGAGTCGGTGCAGGGCGGCGAGAAATGGGGCCGTTACTCGATGATCGGCCTGCCGTCGCGCACGGTGATGCGTGTGCACGGCTACCACGTCAGCATCCTGCAGGATGGCGTGGAGGTGGAAAGCCACGATGTCGAAGACCCGCTGGCCTTCGTCGAAACCTTCAAGGACCGTTACAAGGTCGCCGATATCCCTGGCCTGCCGCGCTTCAACGGCGGCCTGGTCGGCTACTTCGGCTACGACTGCGTGCGCTATGTGGAAAAGCGCCTGGGCGCCAGCCCCAACCCGGACCCGCTGGGTGTGCCGGATATCCTGCTGATGGTGTCCGATGCGGTGGTGGTGTTCGACAACCTGGCGGGCAAGATGCACGCGATCGTGCTGGTCGACCCGGCTGAAGAGCAGGCTTTCGAACAGGGCCAGGCACGCCTGCAAGGCCTGCTGGAAACCCTGCGTCAGCCGATCACTCCACGCCGTGGCTTGGACCTGAGTGGCCCGCAGGCTGCCGAGCCGGAATTCCGCTCCAGCTATACCCGCGAGGATTACGAGAATGCCGTCGGCCGCATCAAGGAATACATCCTGGCCGGTGACTGCATGCAGGTGGTGCCGTCGCAGCGCATGTCGATCGACTTCAAGGCTGCGCCAATCGACCTGTACCGCGCGCTGCGCTGCTTCAACCCGACGCCGTACATGTACTTCTTCAACTTTGGCGACTTCCATGTGGTCGGCAGCTCGCCCGAGGTGCTGGTACGCGTCGAGGACAACCTGGTCACCGTACGCCCGATTGCCGGCACCCGCCCGCGTGGCGCTACCGAAGAGGCCGACCGCGCGCTGGAAGACGACCTGCTGTCGGACGACAAGGAAATTGCCGAGCACCTGATGCTGATCGACCTGGGCCGTAACGACGTCGGTCGCGTGTCCTCGACGGGCAGCGTGCGCCTGACCGAGAAGATGGTGATCGAGCGTTACTCCAACGTGATGCACATTGTGTCCAACGTCACTGGCCAGCTGCGCGAAGGGTTGACGGCGATGGACGCACTGCGGGCGATTCTGCCGGCCGGTACGCTTTCGGGTGCGCCGAAGATTCGCGCGATGGAGATCATCGACGAGCTGGAGCCGGTCAAGCGTGGGGTTTACGGTGGAGCCGTCGGTTACTTCGCATGGAACGGCAACATGGATACCGCCATTGCAATCCGTACCGCGGTAATCAAGGACGGTGAGCTGCATGTGCAGGCCGGGGGCGGCATCGTTGCCGACTCGGTGCCGGCGCTGGAGTGGGAAGAAACCATCAACAAGCGCCGGGCGATGTTCCGCGCGGTGGCGTTGGCTGAGCAGACTTCGGCCAAGTAATTCAGTGGGCATTGGGGCTGCTTTGCAGCCCATCGCGACACAAGGCCGCTCCTACAGGGAAACACGATCGCCTGTAGGAGCGGCCTTGTGTCGCGAAGGGCCGCAAAGCGGCCCCATCAATTCAAAAGTCGACGCTGACGCCCACACTCACCCCCTGCTGCGTCAATTCATCACTCTTGCGCCAGTTATAGTTACCGCGCAAATGCACCCCCGTCACCACTTCATGGCTCACCCCCAGGCTCGCCCGGGTCAGGTCGCTGTGCGGCGTATACCCTGTCAGGGTGAAGTCATTCGCCGGCAGGCTGGTCAGGTGCATCGTCACATCCTGCTGGTCATCCTCGAACTCATGCTCCTGCGCCACCTCGGCGAACAGCCGGGTACTCGGCAGCACCTGCACACTGCCCAGCAACCCCACGCCCAAACGGCGTGATGTACGTTCCTGGTCATCGAAGCCCAGCGCCGTCGAGCGCCCGCTTTTCTCGTCATAGCCATCCACCTTCACCCGCGCATAGTCGGCACTGATGAACGGAGCCAGCTGCCAGTTGCTGCTCTCGGCTGCCAGGTTGTAGCCCAGCCGCCCCGACATAGCCCAGGCCTCGCCATCGGTATCGCCCTTTTCGCTGCGGGCGTTCACGCCAAGGGCGAAGGTGCGCTTGAGGTCGCTGTAGTCCAGGTGCCCCGCGGTCAGCGCCGCGTCGGCCCACCAGCGGTCCTGGCGGTATTGGGCGAAGGCGCTGGCAAGGTAGCTGTCCAGCTTGTAGTCCGAATCCTGTGCGCCGGCTTCCAGCTTCTGCCGGTACACGCCGCCGGCCAGGCCCAGGCGCCATGCATCGTTCAGGCGATAGCTGCCGCCCAGGGTCAGGTTGTAGCCGCGGCCATCGCCGCTGGCCGCGCTGCGCTGGCCGTCGAAGTCCAGGTCCTGGGCGCCGGTGGCAACGAAGGCTTGCCACTGGCCAACTGCCTGCCAGGGTGTCTGCCACTGGTTGCGCAGTTCGTCCTGGTGGGCACGCAGGCTGGCGTGGGCCATTTCCGGGAGCAGGGTCAGTTCCCAGGGGGCGGCGATAATCGAATAGGCGTAGTCGGCAATCAGTTGCTGGCCGGCGATGGTCGGGTGCACCGAGTCGTTGAACAGCAGCTTGGTCGGGTCTGGCGTGGCGCCGTTGATGCCGTACACCGGGTTTTCCAAGCAGCCTTCGCCGCTGTAGCAGGTGCCGACCAGGTTCTGACCGCTGGCCAGGCCGAACTGCTCGGGGCTGGCCAGCGCTTCGCTCAGCAGCACGGGGATGTTCAGCGGAATGATTTCGGCATCGATCTGCCCCAACTGGCTGAGCAGGGACTGGTTGAACGCGCCGGAAAGCAGCGACAGCGGGTTTTGTTGCGGCGTACCGCTGAAGTTCGGTGTCTGCCCGAGGTCGGGCAGCAGCCAGACCATGATGTAACGGGCACCGCCTTGCTGCAGGGCCTGGGCGCTGGCGGCCAGGCGGGCGCCAGCGGCCACGGCATCAGCCGGGCTGTTGACCAGGCCTTGCAGGAAGTCATTGCCGCCGCCAGTCAGGTAATACAACGCGTTGGGGTCGGCGCGCAGGCCGTTGGCCAGGTAGCCCGGTTTATCACGCAGTACCTGCCCGGCGCCGGGGCGCCCTGGCGGGATGACGGTCTCGGAGGTAGTGGTGATCGAATCCAGGATCTGCTGGGTGGTGTAGCCACCGACTGCCCAGTTGTTGCCGTCGGGAAGGCCCAGTACCGGATTGACCGGGGAGGTGGAAGGGCCAAGCTCGGTCGGGCTCACACCGAGCCGCCCGCCCAGGATCATCGGTGACACTGGCGCATAATTGCCATTGGCATCGCGGTTGGTGAAGCGCACCCCGCCAAACTGCCCGGCGTCGCTGAGGCTGTCACCAAACACGATCATGCTGGAGTAGGGCGAGGGTGCTGCGAACGCCTGGCTGCAGGCCAGTGCCAGTGAGGCAACGGTAAAGCGCAATAACGGTGCTTTTCGCATCGGTGAACATCCTTTTCTTTGTTTTTATGAAGGACAACCCGATCGACCTTAGCAAATCGCAGTGCATCCCTCCCAAGTCCATTCGTTTCCCCGTGTTTACAGGCATATTGCGCCCGCCGCCCCGGTAGGCTACTGTGCCGGGACGTATGAGCGAGACCTATCCTGTGTTGATCGTCAGCAAACTCTTGATGCGCGTAATCAAGGCCCACGCCCGTTGGCGTTGGCGCGCCTGACTTTATCCCCTGCCGGCCCGTCCGGCCCGCCCCCGTTTGCCTTCCTGTCTACCGCCCCTTGTGGCAAAGCCGCGCCTGTTGGCTGGTGCAGAAAGGTTCGAATTCTGAAGTCAGTAGATTCAAGAGGTTTAACCCGATGTTACTGATGATCGACAATTACGACTCATTCACTTACAACGTCGTTCAGTACCTTGGCGAGCTGGGTGCCGAGGTAAAGGTCATTCGCAATGACGAAATGACCATCGCCCAGATCGAAGCCCTCAACCCCGAGCGCATCGTCGTATCTCCAGGCCCGTGCACGCCGAGCGAGGCGGGCGTGTCCATCGAGGCCATCCTGCACTTTGCCGGCAAGCTGCCGATCCTTGGCGTATGCCTGGGCCACCAGTCCATCGGCCAGGCCTTTGGTGGTGATGTGGTACGTGCCCGCCAGGTGATGCACGGCAAGACCAGCCCGGTACATCACCGTGACCTGGGCGTGTTCGCCGGCCTCAACAACCCGTTGACCGTGACCCGTTACCACTCGCTGGTGGTAAAGCGCGAAACCTTGCCCGAGTGCCTGGAAGTGACCGCCTGGACCGCCCATGCTGACGGTTCGGTCGACGAGATCATGGGCCTGCGCCACAAGACGCTGAATATCGAAGGGGTGCAGTTCCACCCCGAGTCGATCCTGACCGAACAGGGCCACGAACTGTTCGCCAACTTCCTCAAGCAGACCGGCGGCCGCCGCTAAGGATCGAACATGGATATCAAGAGTGCGTTGAGCCGTATCGTCGGCCAGCTGGACCTTTCCACCGAAGAAATGCGCGACGTCATGCGCCAGATCATGACCGGCCAGTGCAGCGAAGCGCAGATTGGCGCATTCCTGATGGGCATGCGCATGAAGAGCGAAAGCATCGACGAAATCGTCGGTGCGGTGTCGGTGATGCGCGAGCTGGCCGACAAGGTCGAACTGCAGAGCCTCGATGGCGTGGTCGATATCGTCGGTACCGGCGGTGATGGCGCCAACATCTTCAACGTGTCCACCGCCTCGTCGTTCGTACTGGCGGCGGCAGGCTGCACCGTGGCCAAGCATGGCAACCGCGCGGTATCAGGCAAGAGCGGCAGTGCCGACCTGCTGGAGGCCGCCGGTATCTACCTGAACCTGACGCCCACCCAGGTGGCCCGCTGCATCGACAGCCTGGGCATCGGCTTCATGTTCGCGCAAAGCCATCATTCGGCCATGAAGCACGCTGCCGGCCCGCGTCGCGACCTGGGGCTGCGCACCCTGTTCAACATGCTCGGCCCGCTTACGAATCCGGCCGGGGTGAGGCACCAGGTGGTCGGTGTATTTGCCCAGACCCTGTGCCGCCCGTTGGCTGAAGTACTGCAGCGCCTGGGCAGCAAGCACGTGCTGGTGGTGCACTCGAAGGATGGCCTGGACGAGTTCAGCCTGGCTGCGCCGACCTTCGTTGCCGAACTGAAGAATGGCGAAATCACCGAATACTGGGTAGAGCCGGAAGACCTCGGCATGAAGAGCCAGAGCCTACACGGCCTGGCCGTCGAGAACCCGCAGGCGTCGCTGGAGCTGATCCGCGATGCGCTAGGCCGACGCAAGACCGAAAACGGCCAGAAGGCCGCCGAGATGATCGTGCTCAATGCGGGCGCGGCGCTGTATGCCGCTGACCATGCCATGAGCCTGAAAGCCGGTGTGGAACTGGCCCACGACGTACTGCACACCGGGCTGGCCTGGGAGAAGCTGCAGGAGCTGGGTGCCTTTACTGCAGTATTCAAGGTGGAGAACGAAGCATGAGTGTGCCGACGGTGCTGGAAAGGATCATTGCCCGCAAGTTTCAGGAAGTGGCCGAGCGCAGCGCGCGCGTCAGCCTCGCCGAACTGGAGGGCCTGGCCAAGGCTGCCGACGCCCCGCGTGGCTTTGCCAAGGCCCTGATCGAGCAAGCCGCGCGCAAGCAACCGGCGGTGATTGCCGAAATCAAGAAGGCCTCGCCGAGCAAAGGCGTGATTCGCGAGCATTTCGTGCCGGCGGAAATCGCCGTCAGCTACGAGAAGGGCGGGGCGACGTGCCTGTCGGTGCTGACCGATGTGGACTACTTCCAGGGCGCCGACGAGTACCTGCAGCAGGCCCGCGCGGCGGTGTCGCTGCCGGTGATCCGCAAGGACTTCATGGTCGACCCGTACCAGATCGTCGAGGCCCGGGCCCTGGGCGCGGACTGTGTACTGCTGATCGTGTCGGCGCTGGATGACGTGAAGATGGCCGAACTGGCGGCCACGGCCAAGGATGTCGGCCTCGACGTGCTGGTGGAAGTGCACGACGGCGATGAGCTGGAGCGCGCGTTGAAAACCCTGGATACACCGCTGGTGGGGGTGAACAACCGCAACCTGCACACCTTCGAGGTCAGCCTGGAAACCACCCTCGACCTGCTGCCGCGTATTCCGCGTGATCGCCTGGCGATTACCGAGAGTGGCATCTTGAACCGGGCCGATGTGGAGCTGATGGAGATCAACGAGGTCTACTCTTTCCTGGTCGGTGAGGCGTTCATGCGCGCCGAGCAGCCGGGGCTGGAGCTGCAGCGGTTGTTCTTCCCGGAACAGGTGAAGAAGACTGTTCAGCAACTGGACTGATCAAATGAAGCCGGCGTTATTGCCGGCTTTTTTGTATGCCTGTAATGGCCCCTTCGCGGCGGTCCGACGCTTCGGCACGCCCGCTCCCACAGGTTCTCCATCACCCTCGGGGCCTGTGGTAATCCCTGTGGGAGCGGGCGTGCCCGCGAAGAGGCCCTGAATAACAACATCAAAGGTGGATCAATGACCGATCAACCCCTGGCCCTGACCGTAGAACAAGGCCTGCACGCCGAACAGGAATTGCTGGCCGCCGTCTGCCGCGGCGAGCGCGACAGTGGCGTGCTGTTCTGGCGCCCGACCGACCACGCCCTGGTCATGCCCCGGCGCATGAGCCGTCTGGACAATTTCGAAGCCGCCTGCTCGGAGCTGGCGATTGCCGGCTGGCCGGTGCTGCTGCGCGAGACCGGCGGCGAGCCGGTGCCGCAATCACACGCCACGGTGAACGTTGCTCTGGTCTATGTTGCCCCCCGCAGCGAAGGCGACCACGGCCGTATCGAAAACGCCTACGAGCGCCTGTGCCTGCCGCTGTGTGACGTGCTGCGCGAGTGGGGCGGGGTGGCGTCGGTGGGCGAAATCGACGGCGCCTTCTGCGATGGCCGCTACAACGTCAACCTCAATGGCCGCAAACTGGTGGGCACCGCCCAGCGCTGGCGCCAGGGGCTGGGTGGCAAGCGCCCGGTGGTGCTGGTGCACGGTGCGCTGCTGCTGGACAACGAGCGTGAATCGATGGTGGCGGCGGTCAACCGCTTCAACGAGTGCTGCGAGCTGGAACAGCGCTGCCGCGCCGATGCGCACATCGCCCTGCACGAAGTGGCGCCTGCGGCCCCATGGTTCGAGCGGCTGTCGCAGGCCTATGCCAAGGTGCTGGCCGACCTGCCCAAGGACTAGCGGGTACCGTAGACCACCATGGTCTTGCCCTTGACCTGCACCAGGCTGCGTTCTTCAAGGTCCTTGAGGACGCGGCCGACCATTTCCCGCGAGCAACCGACGATGCGGCCGATTTCCTGACGAGTGATCTTGATCTGCATGCCATCGGGGTGGGTCATGGCGTCGGGTTGCTTGCACAGTTCCAGCAGGCAGCGGGCGACACGCCCGGTAACGTCGAAGAACGCCAAGTCGCCGACCTTGCGCGTGGTGTTGCGCAGGCGCTGGGCCATCTGGCTGCCCAGGGCATAGAGGATTTCCGGGTCCTGGCGCGCCAGTTCGCGAAACTTCTCATAACTGATTTCGGCTACTTCGCATTCGGTCTTGGCGCGCACCCAGGCACTGCGCTGCTGTTCACCCTCGACCGGTTCGAACAGGCCCAACTCGCCGAAGAAGTCGCCATTGTTGAGGTAGGCGATGATCATTTCATGGCCGTCATCGTCCTCGATGAGGATGGTGACCGAACCCTTGATGATGAACGACAGTGTCTCGGCCCGGTCGCCGGCGCAGATGATGTTGCTTTTGGCGGTATAGCGACGGCGCTGGCAGTGCACCAGCAGCTTGTCGATGTTCTTGATCTTGGCGGGTAGGGCGGAAGCAACCATCACGAAATCCTGTTCGATATGACGCATAGGCTTTTTATAAAGGTCGGCTGGCGGAACGCGCCAGTCATTTGGCGCCAGCTTATCAGACACTACAGGATGTTTCGGTACTAAACCGACACGACTCGTGCTTTTCCCACGGCCGCACAAGGTCTAAGCTGACACCCTTTTCCGAAAATCAGGAGTCCGGGTAGATGAAGGCACGTATCCAGTGGGCCGGTGAGGCGATGTTTCTCGGCGAATCGGGGAGCGGCCATGTCGTCGTGATGGACGGCCCGCCCGAGGCCGGCGGCCGTAACCTGGGCGTGCGCCCGATGGAAATGCTGTTGCTGGGCCTGGGTGGCTGCAGCAGCTTTGACGTGGTCAGCATTCTGAAGAAGTCGCGCCAGGCGGTGGAAAGCTGCGAGGCGTTTCTGGAGGCCGAGCGTGCCAGCGAAGACCCGAAGGTGTTTACCAAGATCCACATGAACTTCGTGGTGAAAGGGCGTGGGCTGAAGGAGGCCCAGGTCAAGCGTGCGGTAGAGCTGTCGGCGGAGAAGTATTGCTCGGCTTCGATCATGCTCGAGCGTGCCGGGGTTGATATTACCCACGGGTACGAGATTGTAGAGCTGGGTCAAGGCTGACATTTTGGGGCCGCTTTGCGCCCCATCGCGACACAAGGCCGCTCCTACAGGGGATCGCGTACCACCTGCAGGAGCGGCCTTGTGTCGCGATGGGGCGCAGAGCGGCCCCGACAATTTCAGCTGCGAAGCGCCGGCAGCGCAGCCCGCACCCACCCCGGCAAACAATCGCGCATCACCCGGCTCAACCGCTCCCGCCGCTTCTGGTAAACCAGCCCCAGCCCGATAACCCCCAGCCCGATCAAGGTCACCACCACCGGGAACAGCAGCGAGTCGGCAAACACCTCGTACGACAGGTACCCCAGGTAAGCCGCCACGCCCAACGCCCCGAAAACCATGAACACCGGCCGACGCAACAGCACCGCCATACCCATCAGGGCAATATTGATCAGGCAGTACAAGGCCTTGCCCAGCTCGCTGCCACTGTCTACCAGCGTCAGCCCGCCCCAGAATGCCGCCAGCCCGGCCAGGTAGCCCCAGTGGGCGTAGTCTTCGCGGGTGCGGCCGTCCACCCCGACGAACACCACCAGCAACCCGAGCCCGAACCACAGCGAAACCTCGCGGCGCTGTTCCCAGCTGAATGGCGAGCCGAAGAACCATTCGCTCAGGTCCATAGACATGAACCACAAGGCCACGGCAATCGGCATGACGATGAACGGGTAGGGGATCAGCCTCAGCATCAACAGCCCGGCAAGCACCGTGGCTGATTCCATTGCCAGCCAGCCGCTCTGCACGTAGGTGTAGTACTGGTGATAGTTTGCCTGCGCATCATCCATTGGCCACCAGCCAGCCAGCCGTTCGATGGCGAACACCGCCAATGGCACGATGCTGACCGCGACTGCTGCCAGCACCCCGGCCGCGACGGGCTGTACGCGCCGTTGCAGGTTAACGGCGAACAGCGTGAGCAGCAGGATATAGAGGCTGGCGATGACCAGCAGCGCCCAGTCGCCGATGCGCATCCAGGCTTCGGTGAGCAACCAGCCCATGGCTGCCATGATCAGCATGGCGCCGAAGTAGAAAGCGACATGGGCCAGCTGGAAGCTGCCGCGCTGTGCCGGCTGCTGGCGCAGGAAGGCCAGCAGGGCCTGGTCCTGGCCCGGCTGGAGAATGCCGGCTTGCACGGCGCGCGCCAGGTCCTTGGCGTCGAAACGGTCCGTCATGGTGATGCCTTCAGATACGGTAGGTGCTCTTGGTCATGACCTTGGCCAACAGGCTCATGCCAAAGCGAACAGGGGCGGGGAAGCGATAACCGCCGGCTTCCAGTGCAGACTCGGCGTGCTGTTCCTCATCGATGCGCATCTGCTCGAGGATGGCCCGGGACTTTTCGTCTTCCTGCGGGATCTGCTCCAGGTGCTCGTCGAGGTGCTTGCACACCTGGTGCTCGGTGGCGGCGACGAAGCCCAGGCTGATCTTGTCGCTGACCAGCCCGGCGAGTGCGCCGATACCGAACGACATGCCGTAGAACAACGGGTTGAGCACGCTGGGGTGGCTGTTCAGCTGGCGAATGCGCTGTTCGCACCAGGCCAGGTGGTCCACTTCTTCCTCGGCGGCGTGTTCCATGGCCTTGCGCACTTCGGGCAGCTTGGCGGTCAGGGCCTGGCCCTGGTACAGCGCCTGGGCGCAGACTTCACCGGTGTGGTTGATACGCATCAGCCCGGCAACATGACGAGCCTGCTGTTCGTCCAGGTCGACGTCCGGCTGGACGATGGCCGGCGATGGGCGGGCGGGTTGGCCGCTGAAGGGCAGCAAGGTGCGCATGGCGGTATCGGCCTGCAGCAACAAGCGGTCGAGCGGCGAGTAGTGACGTTCGGTAGCCATCGGGCACCTCCGCAAGAATGTGCCCGACAGTTTACCGCAATAGTGGCAGGGTCGCTTGCCGTGGATCAGCCCGGTGGCCAGTGCATCTGGCGCTGGCCAAGCACGTGCATGTGGATGTGGTAGACGGTCTGGCCGCCTTGCTCGTTGCAGTTCATCACTACGCGGAAGCCTTCCTCGCAGCCAAGTTCCTTGGCCAGACGCTGGGCGGTGAACAAGATATGACCAGCCAGGCCTTTGTCTTCTTCGGTCAAGTCATTGAGGGTGCGGATGTGCTTTTTCGGGATGACCAGAAAATGCACGGGCGCCTGGGGGGCGATATCGTGGAACGCCAGAACCTGGTCGTCCTCGTAGATGATCTTCGCCGGGATCTCCCGGTTGATGATCTTGATGAATAAATCGTCCACAGCACTTGCTCCATGGTGAGGGTCGGGCCGAGTGTACTCAGCCGGGCGCCGCTCGCCCAGTGGCTATTCCATGCCTACCGGGCAATAGCGGCGGTGGATGGCCCCTGCCAGCTTGCGCACCAGCCACCGTGGCAGCAGGCGCGGGGCGAACGCCAGCCAGCGGTTGCGACGACCGGGCAGTATCAGTGCACGGTTCTTGTCCAGCGCGCGCACGGTGTACAGCGCCACTTCCTCAGGGCTGAGGCAGCGTGGCTTGCCATCCAGCCGCGGAATGCGCCGGCGCGAGGAGCGCACCGGGCCGGGGCACAGTACCGAAACCTTGATGCCGGTGCGCTTGAGTTCTTCACGCAAGGCCTGGGAGAAGCTCAGCACATAGGCCTTGCTGGCGGCATAGGCGGCCATCCACGGGCCAGGCGCCACCCCGGCCAGGCCGGCGACATTGAGGATCTGCCCGCCGCCCTGCACGGCCATCAGGTTACCGATGGCGTGGCACAGGCGGCTCAGGGCCAGCACGTTGACTTCCAGCAGGTCCTGTTCGTCGGCCCACTCATGGGCCAGGAATGGCCCGTAGGTGCGCAGGCCGGCACAATTGACCAGCAGGTCGATGCGCCGCTCGCCTTCCTCCAGTTCCAGCACGAAGCCCGACAGGCGCAACGGCTGGCTGAGGTCGCAGGCACGGAACAGCACCTCGACACCGAAGCGTTGGGTCAGCTCGATGGCCACCGGTTCCAGCGTTTCACGCTGGCGTGCCACCAGGATCAGATTGCGCCCGCGCCGCGCCAGGGCTTCCGCCAGGGCCAGGCCCAGGCCGCTGGAAGCACCAGTGATCATGGCGTAACGGGTCATGCAAGGCTCCTGGGGGCTGAAGAGGGCGCCTAGTGTACAGCTTGGCCGGGCAAGGTGTTGCCTTTTGCTACAGGGTGCGGGCGCGCAGGGCCTGGCAGCGTTCCAGGGCGTCCCGGTATTCGTCATGCAGCCGTCCGATCAGCGCGCTGGCGCTGGGCAGGTCGTCGATACCGCCGACCCCCTGGCCCGCCGACCACACGGTCTTCCAGGCCTTGGCTTCGTCGTCGATCGGCTTGAGCTTGCCTTGCTCATGGCCGCCCTTGATGGCGTTGATGTCATAGCCGGCCTGTTCCAGGCTCGGGCGCAGGAAGCTGGCGGGGACGCCGGACACCGCCGGGGTGTGGACGATGTCGGCGGCATGGGAATCGAGCAGCATCTGCTTGTAGGCGTCCGGGGCCTGGCTTTCTGCGGTGGCGATGAAGCGGGTGCCCATGTATGCAAGGTCCGCCCCCAGCATTTGCGCGGCGAGGATCTCATGGCCGTGGTTGAGGCAGCCGGCCAGCAGCAGGGTCTTGTCGAAGAACTGGCGAATTTCCGCGGCCAGGGCGAACGGGCTCCAGGTGCCCGCATGGCCGCCTGCGCCTGCAGCAACGGCGATCAGGCCATCGACACCGGCTTCGGCGGCTTTCTCGGCATGGCGGCGGGTGGTGACATCGTGGAACACCAGGCCGCCGTAGCCATGCACGGCATCGACCACTTCCTTCACCGCGCCGAGGCTGGTGATGACGATCGGCACACGATGTTCCACGCACAACGCCAGGTCGGCCTGCAGGCGCGGGTTGGTCGGGTGGACGATCAGGTTGACGGCATAGGGGGCTGGCGCCTGCAGCTGTGCCAGGCCTGCCTCGATTTCCTCCAGCCAGGCCTTGAAGCCGGCGCTGTCGCGCTGGTTCAGGGCCGGGAAGCTGCCGACCACGCCGCTGGAGCAGCAGGCCAGTACCAGCCTGGGGTTGGAGATCAGGAACATCGGTGCGGCAACCACGGGCAGACGCAGGCGTTGTTCGAGGGAGGCAGGTAACGACATGGCAAGGCTCCTTGAGCGGGTGGCTATGTCAGAACGGTTTGACCACCACCAGAATTACGATACCCAGCAGGAACAGCACGGGCACTTCGTTGAACCAGCGATAGTAGACGTGGCTGCGGGTGTTGCTGCCGCTGGCGAAGCGCTTGCGCTGGGCGCCGCACATGTGATGGTAGACGGTCAGCAGGATGACCAGGGTCAGCTTGGCATGCAGCCAGCCCTGGCTGAGCCAGCCGGGCGTGAGGTAGAGCATCCACGCGCCGAACACGTAGGTGGCGATCATCGCCGGGTTCATGATGCCGCGAAACAGCTTGCGCTCCATGGTCACGAAACGTTCCTGGCTGATGCTGTCCTGGCTTTGGGCGTGGTAGACGAACAGCCGCGGCAGGTAGAACAGGCCGGCGAACCAGCAGACCACGCTGACGATATGCAGCGCTTTGATCCATAGGTAAAGCATGGGGGAGTTCCTTCAGGTATTCACGGTCGTCAGATAGTAGTGGTCAAGCGCCCGAAGGGTCACCCGAAGAGTTGTTACAGGCGCCTTGCGCCCCTATTATCGTGCGCTTTCCAGACGGCTCGTTGATAAGGGGCAAGCGTTATGATCAAGGTCGGTATCGTCGGCGGCACGGGTTACACCGGCGTCGAACTGTTGCGTCTGCTGGCACAGCATCCACAGGCCGAAGTGGCGGTCATCACTTCGCGCTCCGAGGCGGGCGTTGCAGTGGCGGACATGTACCCGAACCTGCGCGGCCACTATGACGGGCTGGCGTTCAGCGTGCCGGACAGCAAGACCCTGGCCGCCTGCGACGTGGTGTTCTTCGCCACCCCGCACGGTGTTGCCCACGCCCTGGCTGGCGAACTGCTGGCGGCCGGTACCAAGGTGATCGACCTGTCGGCCGACTTCCGCCTGCAGGACGCCGCCGAGTGGGGCAAGTGGTACGGCCAGCCGCACGGTGCGCCAGAGCTGCTCAAGGACGCGGTATACGGCCTGCCTGAAGTCAACCGCGAGAAGATTCGCCAGGCACGCCTGATCGCTGTGCCGGGTTGCTACCCGACCGCCACCCAACTGGGCTTCCTGCCGCTGCTGGAAGCTGGCCTGGCCGACCCGTCGCGCCTGATCGCCGACTGCAAGTCGGGTGTCAGCGGCGCTGGCCGTGGTGCGGCGGTGGGCTCGCTGTTCTGCGAGGCCGGCGAAAGCATGAAAGCCTACGCAGTGAAGGGCCATCGCCACCTGCCGGAAATCAGCCAGGGCCTGCGCCTGGCCGCTGGCAAGGATATCGGCCTGACTTTCGTGCCGCACCTGACGCCAATGATTCGTGGCATCCACGCCACCCTGTACGCTACCGTCGCCGACACCTCGGTCGACCTGCAGGCGCTGTTCGAGAAGCGTTACGCCAATGAACCGTTCGTCGATGTGATGCCGGCTGGCAGCCACCCGGAAACCCGCAGTGTGCGCGGCGCCAACGTCTGCCGCATTGCCGTTCATCGCCCGCAAGGTGGTGACCTGGTGGTGGTGCTGTCGGTGATCGACAACCTGGTCAAGGGCGCGTCCGGCCAGGCGGTGCAGAACCTCAACATCCTGTTCGGCCTGGACGAGCGCATGGGCTTGTCACACGCGGGCCTGCTGCCGTAAGCCGCCAGCGTTCGAAAAGGCCCGCGTCGTGCGGGCCTTTTTGTAGGTCGCGACTAAAGCCGCACAATTCTTGACCGATTTTCTCGGGAAAGCGGATAATGCGCGTCATCGAGTTTTATGGCGGCTACCACGCCGGGAGAATCAACATGAGCGTCGAAACCTTCACCCCCACCGCTTTGGAATTCACCCACGGCGCTGCGCAAAAGGTGAAGAACCTGGTTTCCGAGGAAGGCAACGATCGTCTGAAGCTGCGCGTGTTCGTCACCGGTGGCGGCTGCTCGGGCTTCCAGTATGGCTTTACCTTCGATGAAGACGTGGCCGAAGACGACACCATCGTCGAGCGCGAAGGTGTTTCCCTTGTGGTCGACCCGATGAGCTTCCAGTACCTGGCCGGCGCCGAGGTGGATTACCAGGAAGGCCTGGAAGGCTCGCGCTTCGTGATCAAGAACCCGAACGCTGCCACCACCTGTGGCTGCGGCTCCTCGTTCTCGATCTGAGGCCTGGCCATACGAAAACGCCGCGCAATTGCGCGGCGTTTTGCTTTCTGGCGTAACGTTCAGGCCGGGTAGATTGCGCCGAGTACGCGCAGGCCCTTGGCCGCTGTCACGCTAGGGCGATTGGCAGCGATGCCTTCCAGGCAACAGTGGGCCAGCCAGGCGAAGGCCATGGCTTCGACCCAGTCCGGGTCCACGCCATGGGCGCCGGTGCTGGCGACACGGGCGTCGGGCAGCAACTGGCCGAGGCGTGCCATCAGGGCGCCGTTGCGCGCACCGCCACCGCAGACCAGCAGCGCTTCGGTGCCTTGCTGGGCGTTGCTCAACGAGTCGATGATGCTGCGTGCGGTCAGTTCCAGCAATGTTGCCTGTACGTCCTCGTCGCGGTAAGCGGGCAGGCGGGTCAGGTGGCCATCCAGCCAGGGCAGGTTGAATACTTCGCGGCCGGTGCTCTTCGGGCCGCTGCCGGCGAAGAACGGGTCGGCCAGCAGTGCGCTGAGCAAGTCGGCCTGCACCACGCCCGAGGCAGCCCAAGCCCCATCCGCATCGTAGGCCTGGCCGCGCTTGCGTTCGATCCAGGCATCCAGCAGCACGTTGCCCGGGCCGCAGTCGAAGCCGTGGACTGGCTTGTCGTGTTCGATCAGGCTGAGGTTGCTGAAACCGCCCACGTTGAGAATGGCCAGGCGCTGGCCCAGGTGGCTGAACAGGGTTTCATGGAAGGCCGGCACCAGTGGCGCACCTTGGCCGCCGGCGGCCACATCGCGACGGCGGAAGTCGGCGACCACGCTGATACCGGTAAGCTCGGCCAGCAGCGCCGGGTTGCCGATCTGCACGGTAAAGCCGCGTGCAGGTTCGTGGCGGATGGTCTGGCCGTGGCTGCCGATGGCGCGGATGGCTCCGGCCTGCAGCCCTTGCCTGGCCAGCAGTTGGCGGATGCCTTCGCCTGCCAGGCTGGCCCAGCGGTTTTCCGCCAGTGCAGCGCGGGCGATCTCGTCAGGGCCGCTGCTGCAAAGGCCCAGCAGTTCCTGGCGCAGGTCGCCGGGCATGGGCAGGTAGTGGGTGGCGAGCAGTTCGAGCTGTTCGCCTTGTTCGATCAAGGCAATGTCCAGGCCATCGAGGCTGGTGCCGGACATCACCCCCAGGTAGAGCGCCATGGGCTTAGCGCTTGTTCGCTGCGAGCAGGGTGGCCTTTTCCTGATCCATGCGGGCGATCAGGGGTTGGCTTTGCTGCAGGAAACGCTGGCGCTCGTTCCTGGCGATCGGGTCGGCCATCGGCACTTTCTGGCTCAGCGGGTCGACGTGCACACCGTTGACCTGAAACTCGTAGTGCAGGTGCGGACCGGTGGACAGGCCGGTGGTGCCGATGTAGCCGATGATCTGGCCCTGCTTGACCGAGCCGCCGGTCTTGATGCCCTTGGCAAAGCCCTGCATGTGGCCGTACAGCGTCTTGTAGCGGTTACCGTGCTGGATGATCACGGTGTTGCCGTAACCACCGCGGCGCCCGGCCAGCTCGATGCGGCCGTCACCGGCTGCCTTGATCGGAGTGCCGCGCGGGGCGGCGTAGTCGACGCCCTTGTGGGCACGGATCTTGTTCAGGATCGGGTGCTTGCGGCCGGCGGAGAAGCGCGAGCTGATGCGGGCGAAGTCGACCGGGGTGCGGATGAAGGCCTTGCGCAGGCTGTTGCCATCAGCGGTGTAGTAGCTGGTGTTGCCCTGCTTGTTGGTATAGCGCACGGCGGTGTAGGTCTTGCCGCGGTTGGTGAAGCGCGCGGACAGGATGTTACCGGTGCCGACGACCTTGCCGTCCATTACCTTCTGCTCGTAGACCACGTCGAATTCATCGCCCGGGCGAATGTCCTGGGCGAAATCGATGTCGTAACCCAGCACGCGGGCCATGTCCATGGTCATGCTGTGGGACAGGCCGGCGCGCTGGGCCGAGGCCGACAGCGAGCTTTTGATCACGCCGTGGGCGTAGGCGGTACGCACTACCGGCTTGCTGATTTCGCGGTTGAAGGTATAGCCCTTGTCGGTCTTGGTCAGGCGAATGGTTTCGAGGTTGCTGACCTTGCTGTGCAGGCTGGCCAGCTGGCCGTCCTTGTCGAGCTCGAACTGCAGCACCTGGCCGTGCTTGAGCTGGCTGAACTGCTTGGCCTGCTTGTTGCTGGCCAGCAGGTCGTGCACCGCATTGGTCGGCAAGCCGACCTTGGCGAACAGGGTGGACAGGGTATCGCCCCGGGCCACGGTGACTTCACGGTGGCTGGGTTGCTTGGCGGCTTCGACGACCGGTTCGGCGGCAGGGGCTTCCTGCTCGGCCTTCTGGGTCTCGGGGGGGGCCTCTTCGATCTGGGCGAATGGCGAGCCTTGCTCACCTTCTGCCTGCACCAGGGGCGCAGCGCGGGATTCGTCCTTCAACTGCTCGGCAGGGCTCTCCAGCTCGAGGTTGAGGGTGGTTTTCTTGGCTTCCACTTCGCTGGAGGGGAACACCAGCAGGGCCAGGCTGAGCAGGGCGGCGATGCCGCTGGCGGCCAACAGATGGCTTTTCGGATAAAGCGGGGGCGCTTTAGGCGGTTCGTTGGTCATGGGCAAGGTGACTTTGAAAAAGGTGAAATGGAAAAGATGAATGACATGATGAAGATGAAATAACTGTATAAAATATAACCAAATCCATTTTCACGCAAGGGCGCGTAGACGCCGCAAGCCCGTGTTCGGGTCACATTCCTTTGCGAAACTTGTAATTGACGGCCGATCTTGTATGGTTGGCTCCCCCTGAATCTGAGCCTTGCGGGTTTGTCTATGAAGTCGGTTGAAGAGCAGCTGGCGCTTATCAAGCGCGGTGCGGAAGAAGTACTGGTCGAGTCGGAACTGGTGGAGAAGCTCAAGCGCGGCCAGCCTCTGCGCATCAAGGCCGGCTTCGACCCGACCGCGCCTGACCTGCACCTTGGGCACACGGTGCTGATCAACAAGCTGCGCCAGTTCCAGGACCTGGGGCACCAGGTCATCTTCCTGATCGGTGACTTCACCGGCATGATCGGTGACCCGAGCGGCAAGAGCGCCACGCGCCCGCCGCTGACCCGCGAGCAGGTGCTGGAAAACGCCGAGACCTACAAGCAGCAGGTGTTCAAGATCCTCGATCCGGCCAAGACCGAGGTCGCGTTCAACTCCACCTGGATGGACAAGCTGACCCCGGCCGACTTCATTCGCCTGGCGTCGCAGTACACCGTGGCGCGCATGCTCGAGCGCGATGACTTCGACAAGCGCTACACCACCAACCAGCCTATTGCCATCCACGAGTTCCTGTACCCGCTGGTGCAGGGTTATGACTCGGTGGCCCTGAAGGCGGATGTCGAGCTGGGTGGTACTGACCAGAAGTTCAACCTGCTGATGGGGCGTGAGCTGCAGCGCGCCTATGGCCAGGAAGCGCAGAACATCGTGACTATGCCGCTGCTCGAAGGGCTCGACGGCGTGAAGAAGATGTCCAAGTCTCTGGGTAACTATGTAGGTATCCAGGAAGCGCCGGGGGTGATGTACAGCAAGCTGGTGTCGATCCCGGATACCCTGATGTGGCGCTACTTCGAACTGCTGAGCTTCCGTTCGATGGAAGAGATCGAGCAGTTCCGTGCCGACGTCGCCAATGGTGCCAACCCGCGCG